>JAFDDT010000062.1 GCA_019310725.1 Deltaproteobacteria bacterium
TGTGTCTATGAAAATTTGATTCAGAACATATGTGTAGGGGAAAGTGCGTCCTTTTGACTGGATGGCCTCATTTTAACCCATGTTTTTGGCCCTGGTCTCAATTCCTGTCTCCACTCTAACAAATTTACGTAATCATATCCTCTCCTGGTACCCGCTTTTTTTGCTGGTTTCTTAGGTTTTACTAAACCCTTCTCAGTCCAGCTTAGCACTTGTCGCGGGCTTAATCCCGTTACTCTACTTACTTCCTTATTTGAAAACAGATTATCATCCATAAAGACCATCAAACCTTCCGCTCATGCCGATGTATAGAATTCACTTCGAACTCTAAATTATCAACAAGTTATTGTCAAGGGTTTTTTTTGTTTTTCTTGAAAAAACTTCAATTCTTAGGTAATTGTCCTGATAGAGGGATCTATTTTCCGGGTATCACCAATTTTATCATCATGGTGGAAGGAACAAACCAAATGTTCATCGCTAGATCTTATGGCATTAAAAAGGCAATTGGAGAGGAGAATTGTGTTATAATTGTTTTAACTATACCCGGTTTTAGATATTTAAAGAAAATAGAGGGATGTGGAAGGTTTTTTAGTAAATTAAAGTTCTCCTGTTTTCCCGACTTATCTGTTAATCTTGATATTGAATATATTAAACTCTACTTTTGACCCATTTTCCAAGGAAATCTAATCTATAAATTCAAAAAATTAGGTGTTTTTAAATTTATGACTTAAAATACTCTAACTGTTTATTATAACACTAAATATACGAATTTATCTTAATTTTTTTTGTATGAGGTTTGGCAAAAATTAACCTAAAAAAGGAGGGTTTTGTTTTTATAAGGTTTGGCACAAATTTGTTTAAAATCTCGCGCTTAATAATGATAGTAAATTTTTCCTGGACGGTTTTTAGTATTAACTAACACTTTGTTTTTCTTTTCTTTTTTTAAATACCACCCAATACATAACGTCCACTTCCAGTCTATTAAAAGTCCATACAAATCCGCGCCAGATCTTAGTGTCAAACCTCACACCCCCCCACAGACTAAGAGAAAAGGGATTTCGGCAACAGCCTGTGTAATTGTAACAGCGACAGCCGGGCCCTGGCAGTGGTGAATATTTACAAATCAGGAGGTTATAGGATGGCATCTTTGGAGAGAGATCAGAAAAAGGCATTGCTTAGATTTGATTACCCTATTGCTCAAATCGAAAAGGGTTATACCAATCGAACATTATACATAAATCTTTCCGATAAGAAGATCTCAAACAAACCAGTTTCAGATGAAATGAAAAGGATATTTACTGGCGGGCGGGGGTTTGATTTGTGGTTACTCTGGAATGCTACCAAAGAAAGAACCAGATGGAATGATCCCCAAAACGAGATCTGCATAGCCTGCGGCCCCCTGGGAGGAACCACGCTCTATCCAGGCAGCGGCAAGAGCATTGTGACAACCATATCGCCAGCAACCGAAACGGTTATGGATTCCAATGTAGGCGGCTATTTTGGCCCCTATCTCAAATTTGCTGGGTGGGATGCACTGGAGATCCAGGGTAAAGCTGACACAGACGTCGTCATTGTAATAGACGGTGACAAAGGTGTGGTGAGCATAGTGGACGCGGAAGGCCTCCCGAGCGATACCCATCTTCTTGGCACGATCCTAGGTGAGAGGTATGGCGAGGGAAAACTGAGGTCCATTGCGTCCGTTTCGGCAGGCTCAGGGGCGGAACATACGTTGATGGGCTGTCTCAACTTTTCATGGTATGACAATGCTCGCAAGACATATCGGTATAAACAGGCAGGCCGGGGTGGCACGGGCACGGTTTTTCGGGACAAGAAGATACGGGCCATCGTTGCCAAGTTCTCCAAGGTAACAGCAGAGATAAATCAACCCGCTTACCCGGATAAACTCAAGGCAGGAGGAAGGAAATATAGCAAAGAGATCAGGGCCCTTGATCCCCAGCAGAACGAGATGGCTCGGGTAGGAACAACACACTTGGTGGATATCATGAACGATCACGACTGCCTTCCTGTCAACAACTTTCGATTCGGGAGTCACCCCGATGGAAAGAGCCTAGGCAGGGAGGTATACCGGAAGAAGTTCCATCCCGGTTTCGACGGCTGCTGGATGGGGTGTTCGGTGGCCTGTTCGCATGTGGTAAAGGATTTTGTCCTCAAGACAGGCCCTTACAAAAGACAGAGCGTGTGGGTTGACGGCCCCGAGTACGAGACAATCGCCGGGTGCGGTTCCAGCTGGGGTATATTCGACCCCGATTTCTTGATAGAGGTGAATTTCTATTGCGACACGTACGGCCTCGATACCATCTCGGTAGGTACCGCAACGGCGTTTGCCATGGAATGCTATGAAATGGGACTGATAGATAAGACCGTCACCGGGGGCCTGGGGCTCGGTTTTGGGAACAAGGGAGCGGCCTTAGAAGTGATTCACCAGATGGCTAGGGGTGAAGGGTTTGGCGCTGTAGTAGGCCAGGGTGTAAGGAGAATGAAGGATCTATTTGCAAAGGAATATGGTGCTGATCCTGCTACCATGCAAGATATTGGAATGGAGTCCAAGGGCCTGGAGGTTTCCGAGTACGTGACAAAAGAGTCGCTTGCGCAACAGGGCGGATATGGCCTTACCCTAAAGGGTCCCCAGCATGATGAGGCATGGCTCATATTCTTGGACATGGTCAATAAGGTAATGCCAACCTTCGAGCAAAAGGCCGAGGCCTTGCACTGGTTTCCAATGTGGAGGACCTGGTTCGGTCTCAATGGCCTGTGCAAGCTTCCCTGGAACGATATAGTGCCTGAGGATAACAAGGGGACCCCGGAGCCTGCAAAAGTGATGAAACATGTGAAGTGGTATGCGGAGTTTTTCTCCGCCGTTACCGGTATAGAGGTTGAGCCTGATGATTTGATCAGGATGAGCGAGAGGGTCTATAACTTTCAGAGGATATTCAATCTCAGGCAGGGGTTCGGCAGGAGGGAGCACGACACCATACCATATAGGGCAATGGGGCCTGTTACGGCTGAGGAGTATGAGTCCCGCCAGAGCAGGTATGACGGGCAGCTCAAGGAACTGGGCATCATGGATCCTTCAGGCAAAAGCACCGGGCAGAAGCTCAAAGCCCTGAGGGAATACCGGGAGGGTCAATACGAGAAGCTCAAGGATGCCGTGTACAAACGTCGCGGCTGGACAAAGGACGGCATCCCAACGGTTGAAAAGATAATGGAACTGGGAATAGATTTTCCCGATGTAGTGGAGCTGGTATCAAGATACCAGTAAGCCGAATTAAGTCAGGTCAAATGAGGCGGTCAAAAGAAGGAGTTTGCACGCTGAAGACTAGTCAAAAAGCCAAAAATCAGAGAATGCACACCACAGAAGGACGGGCGAGGTTCCCGGGTCCCTTGCAGGCTATTTCCAATCAAGTTCCTCGCCCTCAGTTGAATATCTCACATTATCCAATAAGGTCACCGGATCTTAATCTCAGGTTTTTTCTTGACTATTAGCAATCAAAACCTAAAATGATGTGATCTGACCCTAAGGGAAAGGGCGGTATCTGCAAACAACAAGCCGGGATTAGAATTTCCTTAGGGGTGCCATTTCTTTCATCCTCTAGTTCAGGAGAAACGGAATCATGCTGAAGGACAAAAAAATCGGTATTGTGGGGGCGGGAAACATGGGTGAGGCCCTGATTAGCGGACTCCTCCATTCCCGATCATCCACACCCGAAAATATTATCTGCTCGGACATTCGCAAGGATAAGCTTAAAACGGTAAAGGAGGCATACGGGGTACTCACAAGTGGAAACAATCTCAATGTGGTTAGTGCATCGGAGATAGTTGTCTATGCAGTGAAACCTCAAATTATGGCCTCGGTGCTGAGGGAAACAGCAGCCTCCCTGGATATGTCAAAACTGATTATCTCCATTGCCGCTGGTGTCCCATTGTCGGCCATAGAGTCGTGCCTCAACAAGGACCTGCGCCTTGTTCGTGTCATGCCCAACATATCAGCATCCGTTAAGGAGGGCGCTGCAGCCATTGCACCCGGAAAGCATGCGCTCAAGGATGATCTTAAGGTAGCCAAGGCCATCTTCGATTCCGTGGGGAAAAGCGTGATTATCGAAGAGGAGCTCATGGATGCCATAACCGGGTTGAGTGGCAGTGGCCCCGCTTACCTTTTTTTAATCGTTGATGCCCTGGCTGATGCTGGGGTAAAGATGGGTCTTTCAAGGGAAGATGCTCTTTTGCTCTCGACCCAAACGGTTTTGGGCGCTGCAAAACTACTGATGGAGACAAATGAACACCCGGGAAAATTAAAGGACAGGGTTACTTCACCTGGAGGGACCGCCATCGCCGGTCTTCATACCTTGGAGCAAGGGGGACTTCGAACGACCCTTATCAATGCCGTGGAGGCTGCGACCAGGCGATCCAAGGAACTGGGAGAGATGATGATCAAGAACTTCGCAGAGGAGTAGCGGATACGTATCTAAACAGGCTGTTGCCGAAATCCCTTCTCTCTTAGTCTAAAACGTTTTGATAAATCTAAGGCTCGCTCGAGGCGATGTCAAAACTCACCCTTCGGGCTCAAACAGTTGACATCGCTTATCTTCCCGCTGAGATTTGCTTGGAATTTCCGTTTGGGCAACAGTCTGTAAAGATCTGACTACCGTTGAAATTCTGTCGAGACGTCTTCCCAAGGCGAAAACCGAAGAAATGAATCACGAGGCGCAGTTGTGGCAGAAATAAAAAGCACGCTCGACCTGGTTCTTGAAAAAACCAGAGATCTTACCCTGACGGAGGAGGAAAGGCGCAACCTTGAAAGGGAAGAACTTGATAAAAAGGTCCAGGGCATCGTGAATAGATATTTGAATAATTCTTTTCCTGCGAGCAGACTCAGGGAAGAGGTGGAAGGCATACTCAGCAAAGAGGCTGATCTGCCATATGAGCTTCTTGCAAAACATCTTATGGCTTATTTCAACCTGGATACTGACAACAGTGCGATTGTGTCTGCCCTCAGCGAAGTCGTTGGTCTTGACACTACCCCCCTTACTATTCTCCAGAGAGAATACCAGGCAGAGAAGGAAGAGGCCGAGAGGTCTTTTGCAGAAGAAGGTTTCCTTTCCTTGAAAACGAGGGGTGTGTCCGGGTCTGCTGTGAAACCCAATATGAACCGGATCCCAGAGTGGGATCAGTTCTTGAAAAGTTTATCACGAAGATACCAGGAACGCCTTGAAAAAATAGTCGATGATTAGAAGCCTAAACTTCCCATACTTAAGCTAAGCATTTTACTATTTGCATTGGAGATAACCGAGAAGAGTTTGGGATGGTCATGAGATCTTTTCTTCTGTTCCGAGGCTCCCAGCCTGGTCTTTTCTACGACTTATCAACAGGGGATACTTGCCCCCTCCGCATTCTCTCCCTAAAAGTCGGGAGAGCTGCGGCTTCCCCCACTGATAAGTCGTGAAAAGACGAGCGGCGTCCCACCAGTCACAACAGAAAAGACCTCATGCCCTTCGCGATATTACAAAGTATTTGATGCTCTCAGTAGAGGTTAGGTATGAGCTGTCAGGTGAGATTAAGAGAAGGGATGTTGTTTGATTAGTTCAGTAAACCAAAATACATCTCTTGCACCAGGGAAAAATTTCTCATTATCTCGTCTTTCCCCTTGATGATGTCACCGTGTCCGGGAAGCAGTAGCTCAATATCGAGAGAGGATAGTCGCTTGATACTCTTTTTCAATTGGGTCCCACTGCCACCAGGTAAATCTGTACGTCCCACTCCCTGCTCAAAGATAACATCACCTGCGAAGAGGGCTTTCTGGGAAGGCCAGTACAGGCAGATTGAGCCAGGAGAGTGGCCTGGTGTGAGGAGGACCTGGAGCTCGGTACTGCCTGCTTTTAGTGTCCCTTCGGTCAAAAGGAAGTCAGGCTCAAAACCAAGACCAAAAAGGTGTGCAGCTTTTTCCTTAAAATAGCGGTACTCCATTTCTCCCATCGTTAGCATAGTTGACGGGGAGGAAAAGGATTGGAGCGCTTCTATATGATCCGGGTGGCCGTGGGTACCAATTACCAGGTCAATGTTCTCAGGTCGAATACTCATCGAGTCCAATGAGTTCAACAGCTTAGGCAAGAGATGTTGATGGCCAGGATCAATGAGGATCTTAGGGGATCCATCTATGAGATAGCTGTTGCAGTTATTTTCTGTCAGTACCTGCCAGGGGAAGGCATATAGGTTATCACTGAGGCGCATACCTCTAACCTTTCATTTTTGGGGTGAAAACAGTCTGTGATTACGATATACTACTATAATACGATAGTTTATCGAAAAATATGCTGACCTGCACTATATTTTTTTTGGGAACCGAGAGAGTCATTTTACATTTACAGGAGGTACCCGGTGCCAATCTATGAATACCTGTGTCAGGAATGCGGCAAAGAGTTTCAGTACCTGGTGTTAAAGAAAGAGGATGAGGATGCTCTCGCGTGTCCTGGTTGCAAGGGGCGCACTTTGAAAAGACTGGTTTCAAGGGTCGCCTATCATGCTTCAGATCAGGACCGACTCGCAGCATTTGACCCGAATGCTCCCAGAGATGATGCATTCTATAAAGACACCAGGAACATCGGGCTTCATGCAAAAAAGAGGGCGCAGCAAATGGGTGTTGATCTAGGGTCTGGTTTTGAGGCAAAGTTAGACAGGCTCCGCACAGACCCGGGAAAGGTCTTTGATGATACTGAATAGGGTTATTGCTGGTCGATAGCCCGTCCCTTACCCTTGAGTTTCAGAGTATTCACAACCCAGTCTCTTTGGTTCGAGGAAGCGTATGGAGAGAACGAGAATTTTTGTTACCCGAAGGATACCTGAGGCAGGGTTAACGAAACTCCAAAAGGTTTTTGACGTGGAGGTCTCCCCCTTTGATCGTAATCTAACCCCAGCTGAGATAGGAGAGATGGCAGCTGGTGCTCAAGGAATGGTCAGCATAGCCACTGATACTATTGACAGAGAGCTCGTCGACGGCCTCACTGACATAAAGATAATAGCAAACTATGCCGTAGGCTTTGATAATATAGATATTGAATATGCCAGACAAAAAGGTATTCCGGTCACCAATACCCCTGATGTGTTGACCCAGGCAACGGCCGATATTGCCATGGCTCTTATTCTCTGTGTAGCAAGACGTATTGTTGAAGGTGATAGGTTAGTCAGGAAGGGAGGGTTTAAGGGTTTCTATCCGATGTTCTTTTTGGGCGTTGAGCTAGAAAACAAGACACTTGGGATCTACGGGATGGGCAGGATTGGACAGGCTGTGGCAAAAAAGGCCCTTAACTTCGGCTTCAAGATCATTTATCATGACAAGATATCACACGATGGCGCGTCCCTTGGTTTTTCTGCCCGGTATGTATCCTTTGAAGAGCTTTTGAGAGAATCTGATTTTATTTCTATTCATGCACCACTCACACCAGAGACCCACCATAGATTTACAAAAGAGGAATTTAAGAAGATGAAAAACGGGGCATACTGTATCAATACAGCCCGGGGACCATTGATTAGAGAGGAGGATCTTGTTGGTGCCTTGAAAGAGGGCTGGATAGCGGGAGCTGGTTTAGATGTATATGAGTTTGAGCCAAAAGTGCATCCCGACCTTATTGCCCTAGACAATGTGGTCCTTCTCCCTCATATAGGCAGTGCCGCTATAGAGGTGAGGGAAAGGATGTCCGTGGTAGTTGCTGATAACCTGATAGCATTTTTTAGAGGAGAGTCCCCACCCAATAAGGTTAACTGAGTGCCTTTTTCACTTGAAGAAAAACTGAATAATGTATAAAGAACAAGTATGCCCCCGTAGCTCAGGTGGATAGAGCAAGGGATTCCTAATCCCTGTGTCGGGTGTTCGAGTCGCCTCGGGGGCACCAGGCAGAACATAGGCTCAGGTCACGTAGTAGCAGATACCAGTTTTTTTCAAAGGCCTTTTGCCGAAAATTGCTTTGGACTGGAACAGGTTTTTGCTACGCGGTCCCGGATAGGGCCCAGAGGTCTAATGCTCTATATGCCTCTAAAATACTGTGGATCCATAGGGGTACATTGGTGTAGAAGAGATCAGTGCATTCAAGGCGGCTCCCGCAGTTGACACAAGACCGTACGTGCCGAGTTTTGATTCAACTTTTGATACAGAAGTGCCCAATCCCAGTATGGAAAAGGAATAGTTTTGATTAATTGATAGGAAAAAAAGGAGAATCGGCTCATGACCCTTACAAAAGCAGATCTGACAGATTCCATTTACAACCGACTCGACTTCCCTAAGCACAAATCTGCACGCCTGGTTGAGACCCTTTTGGAAATCCTCAAAGAGACTCTGCAAAATGGGGAAGATGTCCTGATCAGTGGTTTTGGCAAATTTTGTGTAAAAGAGAAGAGGGAACGGAGAGGGAGGAACCCTCAAACTGGGGAAGACATGACGCTTCGCTTGCGGAGAGTGGTGACTTTTCGATGTTCTGGGGTTTTGAGGGATAGGATTAATGAGAAGGGGTAGGCTTTGTTGTATACGAGAATCTGTCTGGGAAAGGATTTCCGAAATCGGGGGCACCAGAGAAAACGAATAGACTATATTGTAAGGTATCATAAACAAGCCAAAGGTTTCCGACAATACTCGGAAACCTTTGGCTTTTTGGTGAGCCGTCAGGGAATCGAACCCCGAACCTACTGATTAAGAGTCAGTTGCTCTGCCAGTTGAGCTAACGGCCCACACAGCATAATTATTAATGCGCCCGGCAGGACTCGAACCTGCGGCCTACGGGTTCGAAGCCCGGCGCTCTATCCAACTGAGCTACGGGCGCTTTTAGTTTCTATTGCTTGAATGCGGTATGTTTACCTAAGTTGTTCATTAACAGGTATGTGTTTTTCTGTCAATATTTTATTGTTGAAATATCCAGTTGAAATATGCTTGACATTGATGGGAAATTTGCTTATAAATTAAAGCTTTAAAATCAGTATGTATTTGTCATAAGAGTCTGTTCTTGGTGTGTATCTAAAAATGACAGTATTCAGTGAATAAGCCGCGCTATGAAAACCTTTGTTGCTAAAGAGCATGAGATAGAAAAGAAGTGGCATTTGATAGATGCCAATGACAAGGTTCTGGGAAGACTCGCTACCGAAATAGCGAACCTTCTCAGAGGAAAGAATAAGCCTATCTTTACCCCTCATATGGATTCTGGTGATTATGTGGTGGTTGTTAATGCAGATAAGGTTGTGTTAACGGGGGGCAAGTTAGAGAAGAAGATGTATTACCACCACAGTGGTTATGTAGGAGGGCTCAGAAAGACCACGGCTAAAGAGATGCTCCAGAAAAGACCTGAAAACCTTATCAGGTTTGCTGTGAAGGGGATGCTCCCGAAGACCAGCCTTGGCAGAAGGCAATTAACAAAACTGAAGATATATGCTGGCCCGGACCATCCTCATCAGGCCCAAAAACCGGGAAACTTGGAGATTTAGATGGCAGAAGAGAGGTATTACGCCACAGGTAAGAGAAAGAGAGCTATAGCGAGAGTCTGGATGAAATTGGGCGAGGGAAAGATCGTTATCAACAGGAAGCCGATTGATGAATATCTCACCACTGATATAGCGAAGATGATTGTTGCACAACCACTTGAGCTGACGAATACCACGGGCAGATATGATATCATGGTAAATGTCAATGGAGGAGGATATTCCGGTCAGGTTGGAGCCATTAGGCATGGGATCAGTAGAGCCCTTCTGAAGATAAGTCCGGAATTCAGGGAACCCTTAAAAAAGGAAGGTTTTCTTACTAGAGATTCACGAATAAAGGAGCGCAAAAAATATGGTCTGCGCTCTGCGCGAGCACGATTTCAGTATTCAAAGAGGTAATAAGGATATCCAAATAGTTTTTTTTAAGGGGAGGGTTTTTTTACCTTCCCTTTTTTGTTTCTGAATCAAGAAGGGTGCAACAATCTCGGGCAACACGTAGTGGAAAACAATCTTGAGCAAAAGAACATAAAGTTGATTATTGCGTATGATGGAACCACTTTTTTTGGGTGGCAACGCCAAAAAGATAAACCGACCATACAAGGGACTATTGAGGAAAAAATAGCTGCCATGGTAGGGAAACCGGTTTCACTCATTGGCGCCGGAAGAACAGATGCTGGTGTTCACGCACTCCATCAAGTAGCCAATTTCAGGGTTTCTTCTCCTCTGACGCCGCCTATCTTTTTCAGGGCTCTGAATGCCCTGCTTCCTGCTAGTATCATTATCAAAGAGGCAGGGTACGTCCCTATTGATTTTCATGCCAGGTACAATGCTAAAAGTAAGGTCTACGAATACAGGGTTCTCAACGAGGATCTCCATTCCCCGTTTCTCAGACATTATGCGTGGCAAATATCCCGGGCACTTGATGTATCTGTTATGAAGGAATGCTTACAGATTATTCAGGGAGCCCATGATTTTTCTTCGTTTTGTTCTCCGGGAGACGGGAAGATCAATCCAGTGAGAACTGTGATTCAGACAGAACTTAAAATCGAGAAAGGAGATCTCGTGACCTTTGTCTTGGAGGCAAATGGATTCTTGCGGTATATGGTCAGAAACCTCATAGGAACCATTGTTAGGGTGGGCCTCGGGAAACTCAGTGTCGATGATTTTACTGAGATACTGGAATCAAGAGACCGGCGGCACCCTGGTGCTAAAGCCCCGCCCGAGGGACTCTATTTGAAGGATGTCAAATATTAACAGGCTGTTGCCCAAATCCCATTTCACTTGGTCTAAAACATTTTTTGACAAATCTAAGGCTCGCTCCAGGCGATGTCAAAACTCACCCTTCGGGCTCAAAAGGCTGACATCGCTTATCTTCCATTTCGCCAAGATTTGTTCGCAAAAAACATTTTAATGACCGCTCAAAGGGATTTGGGTAACGGCTTGTTAACAAGGTGTTGAAAGCTTTCTGTTGCCTTTATTGCCTTTGTTGGATCTTATCTTGCGTATTGTTGGTGGAGAAAGGGACGACGTGCTCAGTGTTGAGAGATACAACTGACCAATGGTAGAGGACCTCCCTAAATTAATTGTTATAAGCGGGCCAACCTGTTCAGGAAAGAGTCGGTTAGGCGTTGAACTAGCCCAACTGGTGGGTGGAGAGATCATTAATGCAGATTCCATGCAGGTCTACAGGGGGATGGATATAGGTACGGCAAAGATTCCGGTTTCTGAGAGGAAAGGAATCCCTCATCATCTTGTGGATATCGTAAATCCCGATGAAGAATTTAACGCCGCATTATTTCGACAGCACGCCCTTACCATAATCAAAGAGCTCTACGAAAAAAACGTTCCAATTATCGTGGTGGGTGGGACGGGGCTCTATGTAAAGGCCCTGTTGGGAGGGCTTTTTATGGCGCCGCCATCTGAGCCAGCACTGCGCCAGGCCCTATTAGAGGAGTGGGAGAAGAGAGGTCCGGCGTTTCTGTATCAAAGACTATCAAGACTTGACAAGGATGCTGCAGATAGTATTCACCCGATGGACAAGATCAGAATAACAAGAGCGTTGGAGGTGATTCATCTTGCGGGATGCCCCATTTCTGAGCTCACCAAAAGGCACGGTTTTTCTGATCGGAGATTTCGCGCACTCAACCTTTGCCTGAACGTTGACCGGCAGGTTCTTTACAGCAGGATTAACAAACGGACCATCTCAATGATTAGCGCAGGTCTTATTGCTGAGGTTGAGGGGCTCCTCCAGATGGGATACAGCCCAAAGCTCAAGCCCATGAAGGCGATTGGCTACCGGCATATCATAGGACATCTTGAGGGTACCTGGGATCTTGATGAGACGAAAAGGCTTATGCAACAAGATACGCGGCGATATGCAAAGAGACAGCTTACGTGGTTCGGAGCCGATCCTGAAATAACATGGGTAGATCCCGATGATAAGCTATGCATAGTCAATATGGTTATGGCTTTTATACAATGACTTGACGTTTGCCACTGTTTTAATTAAAAAGAATAGTAGTGTGAATTTTTCTCTGAGCAGGCTTTTGCCTATACCCTCACACAGGGGCCACCACAGGGCTGCTTCGCTCAGGGATATAAGGGCAAGGAAGAGCTAAAGATATTAGTATCGTTCAAAAGTGTTGCCATGAATCATAGTGACGAGCCACCCACATCCCTTGAGGCCTATAGATAGCGCCTTGAGAAAATGGCCATGGCCGGATAGGGGTAATTATGGACCCATTCCCTAATCAATATACCATTGAGTAAACATTTTTGAACGATATTAAAATATTCTAAGCGTTCTGCTAAAGGCTTATTCATGAACCAGGTTAAAGATCGAAAAAAGAAAACACAGACTGAGAAAAAGTTCCCCACTTTTTCTCATGGTAGCATTCGTTTCCTGCACATCTGTGTTTTTCTGGTTTTTGTGTCTCTCGCCATAAATCTCTTTACGGAGGCTTGCTTAGCTCAGGAGACAAAGGAGGCCACCAATGATGAGAGAATCTTGACAGGAACAGGAGCAATTGTTGATGAGAATATTGCCCTTGCCCGAAATGAGGCCCTATCAGAGGCATTTGTAAAGGCTATTGAGGAATACCTTATTCAAAGGATAGGATCGCAGGGTGTGGCAAACAATTTTCAAAGATTGGATGAAGAAATCCTTTCCAGAACCCAGGAGGCGATACAGGATTATCAAGTAATCTCCGAGTTCAGAACCGAACGTTACGTTAGGGTTTTGGCGAAGGTGCGGGTAAATGAGGCGGTGTTAGATCAGAAACTCAAAAAGATGGGATTGCTTGAGGCTGATACTGTGCAGATGGCTGTTCTGTTCATGGTTTCAGAGAAGAAAGAAGGCTTTTCAACTACTTATTGGTGGGGCGATCCTTCCCGCCCAACATCTATTACCCAGACAGAGCTTTCTCTGAGCCGGATATTTGAAGAAAGAGGATTCAGAGTTGTTAACAGGTCTTTTTTCCCTCCGGAAGAAACATACGATGAGGGTATGCTGAGTCTGACCTTGAGCGATGAGCAAGTAGCCAAATGGGGTAGACTCCTATCTGCTCAAATAGTAATCGCCGGAGAGGCGAATCTCTATGGATCATCGAGGGCATTGGTGTCCCTCAAGGCGATTAAGGTATCAGATGCAACAATAATTGCTCAAGGTTTCAGGGAGGGAATATCTGACAGCACCACCGGAGGCGAAGAGAGCGCAATAGGGTTGGCCGTTGCGAGCTGGGGAAATGACATGATCCCCCATTTGATGGGGGGACTTGAGCGTGCCCAGAAAATCATTAATCGACTTATTATAATAGTCAATGGCCTTAACAGCTACGGAGATTTTCTGCTCTTTAAGGATTTCTTAAAGAATAACTTTGCGGAGATAACATCAGTATTAGAGAGAAGGTTAGCGAAAGACTCGGTAACCTTCGGGGTGGAAACAGAGGGAGGCTCAACAGGGCTGGCCCAAAAGCTGCTGGACCATCCGAGAACACCTTTTGCAATAGAGATCTACGATCTGAGTGACAAGGGATTTACTGTAGTTGTAAGATGACCGTTCCCAATTTGCTGAGCATTTTAAGAATCCCTCTTGTCCCCATTTTTATTCGCCTTCGCCAGAATACCCTCTCCCGATTCATCCGGACTGCAATACATGCGGGGGGACTGATTATCTTGAGTCAGGGCGTGAATAGTCAGGGCCACGTCATAGTAAAACCTAAGGCTATTGATTCTTAAGCTTCTTGCAGGGTATGGGTGTCTTTTTTTTGGATTATGCCCCACATAGTTTAGATGAGTGGGCGTTTCAAAAAAAAGACACCCACACCCTGGACTTTGACGTTACCCTGCGTGAATAGTAATTTTGCTTGACATACCAATACAGGGGTTGATAGATAATTCTGTAGTAGGCGCGTAGCTCAGGGGGAGAGCGCTACCTTGACACGGTAGAAGTCACGGGTTCAAATCCCGTCGTGCCTACCATAGATAAAGGGATGAGGGCCACCACATGGTGGCGCTTTGTGATCAATACCCTCTCTCGATTCCGCCTACCAAGTCGTATGCATGAGCCTCGGTTATGCGTATGGGGACAATCTCTCCCACAACAGCAGATCCCTTGTTAATCAGGACCTGTCCATCAACATCTGGGGCCATTGTTGCAGTTCTGCCGGTGAGCAATAGATCTGTCTCATCGCTGAACCCCTCTACAAGGACCGGTACTGTCTTACCAACCAGTGTTCTATTGAGGGCTCTGCTGTTTTGTGCCTGAATTTCCTTGATCTCATCAGCCCGGTCTTCTATGACCTCCTTGGCTATCCTACCTCTGAGTTTGGCAGCAGGAGTTCCTGTTTCCGGGCTAAAGGAGAAGATACCGAGCATGTCGAATTTTGTCTCTCTAAAGGTCGTCCCATTGCCCTTAGAATATCTGGATTAACATGCTGAATGGGAATATCAAGGTAGGGACACAGCGCTTCCTCTGACTCGACAAGATCAAGAAGCCGTTCAGTCACGTGATAGGGGTGGGCATACAGGATTCTGAGCCATTTCAAGCCGGATATGGTCAGGAGCTTCTCCAGCAGATCCTCAAGGGTACACGAAGGATCCAGGTCATGGCCGTACCAGGTGGTATCCTGGGCCACGAGGTTGATCTCTTTAACGCCCCTTTCAAC
>JAFDDT010000063.1 GCA_019310725.1 Deltaproteobacteria bacterium
TCGAACTGCTTTGCTTTGCTATAGCATGATGCGGCTTGCTCATAATCGTGTGCCTTTTCAAATGCCTCTGCAGCTTTTCCATATTGCCTCTTGGAATAGTAGTATTCCGCAATCTTCTGGTTATTACCCGCCCTCTTCCAGCTTTCCAGTGCCTTTTTAAAGTCTTTTGATTTTAACCACTCCTTTGCTGCCTTATCATGTTCTCCATTTTGTTCATATAACCTGATCCTACAACTCCTTATACGGCTTCTATCTCTCAATTTTTCCCAGAGGCTGAGCGCACGGTCAAAAATGCCTGCATCTTCGTAGTATTCTGCGGCTTCCCTGGGATAATCGTGCTTTTCAAAGAGCTCTGCCGCTACCTTGAACTGTTTTTTTGCAGCAAAGATGAAGGCCTTGGCAATCTCTGTCCTGGCAAGATTTCCTGCATTCTTGTAACATTCTGCTGCCGCTGGATAATACTCCCGCTGAAAAAAATAGTCCCCCTGTTTCTCCCATTCCTCTGGTGTGGAGACCTTTTGCCAAATCTCAGACAGCACATCTTCTTCTCCTGTCCTGTACAACAGGTTGCGGAGCATATCAACCTCCCATATATCATGAGATGAATCAAACAGTATAAGGGTGTTCCGGGCTCTGGTGATGGCAACGTAGAGAAGGTTTATCTCGTGTTTTATGTGGGGGTAATGGCTCTGGTCAAAGTAATGGTCATTTTTGATCCGCCTCCATATATCAGCGGATTTTTTGCCCGAGGAAAATTTCCACAAAAAAACCGTGTCAAACTCTAGTCCCTTTGCTTCATTGATCGTGAACACAAGTTCGGTATGCAGCGCTTTTTTTAGTTTTCTCTGTTCGTCCTTGTTTCGGACAAGGATAATCTGGCCTGCCCCTTTAAGATGTAGTCTCTCAAGGATCTGTTTCTCACTCATACCCGTGAGAAGAAAGGGTGGTCTTCCGTTGAACTTCCAATCTTCTCTTAACTCCGAACTGGAAAGATCAATGAGCTGTTGTTTAAGATCCAGGAGGGCGTTGGATAATTCTGAATGCCACGTTCATAGAATCTGTCCTTAACCTCTTCCCATCGAAAACCACTTGGGTTGATAATTTGTTTGGGATCACCGGAAAATACGATGCCCTTATAGGATTTTGCCAACCTAAAAATAAGAGAGAGCTGAATGTCTGCAAAATCCTGCACTTCGTCGCACACAACAAGATCATAACTAAACCTATTCGCCTGTTTATCCATTCGCTGGATAGCTTGCCTGCACAGGTCGATCTCATCCCACTGTCCCAGTTCTTCCAGCTTGCTCTGGTAGTATTCTGCAATTGCATAGATATCCTTTCTCTCATACAGGAAATTTGGCGCACGTTTTCTACCAAGATTCAGGTATTCCTGGTAAGTCAGAAGAGGGACGGAAAAACTCCTAGCTCTTTTTTCAATAATCTTGAGAACTTCATCCAGAACAAATACATGCTCATCTCTTGCAGGATTGTTGCTGATTGTCATAGCCTGTACAAGATCATCAAACCGGGAATACCCGGTTTTTCTGTCGACAATTCGTTCGATTTTACCCATAAACTCGAAGCACTTAAGTCCGAGCAGGTAATCCTTCAGCTCATTCAGATCCTTTTCTCTAAGTTCTTTTCGGATGTAATCTTGGTGTAGCTTTCTATACCGCCTTAAGCTTATGCTTGGTTTTGCCCCTTTTACTATAGACCGGATCTCCTCCCATACAAGCTCTGGATCATATTTTTTGTGAAGCCTGTGGTTCCGGAAAATATTTTCAAACTCCCGTAAGCCGACATGCTTCTTTTTGTTATAGTTCAAACCTGATGCCTGAGCAATATCCTGGAGGAGGTCACTGAATACGTAAAAATCAGGTTTCATGTCAGACTTGTCAAGGCCAGTATAAGAAACAAGCCCGCTATAGATTCTTTGGGAAAACTCTTTGAGATAGGGACTGTATGTAAGAAATAGGCGCTTTTTACTGACAAAATCCTTTTTCAGGAGATAGTAGACAGAGACAGTTGTCTTTCCGCTCCCTGCAGTTCCGGAAAGAAGAAGAGGCGGGTCAGTTTCAAGAACCTTACTCTGTTCAGAAGTAAGGAACAGGAATATATCAAAGTCGTCAGAGTCTGCGCAAAGGAGTATTCGTTTCCACTCTTCATCATTCAGGACAAGCCATTTTTGAGGACCATAGTCATCAGAGGATTTTTCCTCGATCGCCTCCTGGCTGAAGTATTCTCTCGGAAGTTCGTCTATCAAAACATCCGGATAATCTTCGGTGGTCTCCGGTTCAAAACTCAGGAATGGTGCGTTATTGGGAAGCACACGTTGAGCGGTTGCACCGATATCGTCATGCTTTGAAATAGCCCATATGTAGACGGCTGTTTGAGACCCGTGTTTTCCCAGAGTGAATAGTATTCTGTCTCCTCTTGAAAGGCGCGCCTCAAAAATGACCTTTCTCGACACACCTTTCAACTTTCTGACACGGACCCCTGAATCCCAGATTCCATTCTCAAGAAACTCGAACTTCTCCCGGAGCCGCTTTTTCCCTCTCTTGTCCAGCGTGACCACATGCCTTTTCAAGGTTTCATTCAAAAGTAGTATGTATTTATGTTCATCCATGGAGAGCCAAAGAATACATTATCCTGCTGAATTATGAAAGGCCATGATTCAAAACATCCCAAAAAAATGCTGGATATCTAGGAAATATGTTTTAGGAGTTCAGAAAATGCCCTTCTCCCCTTCCAAAGATCGTAATCAAAGACAGGTTTTCTCGTGTTGTCTGGAAAAACCTGATCAAGACCATGGAAAGATATCTCTCAAAGATACCAGGTTGAGATAACCGGTTCCATCGAGCAAAGTCCATGGAAACCGGAATCCCGATATAAGGATGTGACATGAAAATATATCTCCTATAAAGGCTCTGAGGGATGGTGGTCATGCTTTTTCCGTTAACACTCCCTCGGTATATCTGGCATAGACCTGATAGAGCTAAATATATACATCTTCTATAACCAGTACGCCATTTAGTGAACACTTTTGAACGATACCAATTTTCTCCGTTTTTTTCAGCCGCTAAATAGCGATGAAAGGGATGGGGGTCGGTTTGCTTCCAGTGCTTTTAATACTGGTCTATGTGCGTTTTATGTTTACACAAACCGCGGGGGAAACAGGGCCAGCTTTTGCGCAATGTAGGGTTACAATCGATGGCGCTTTTATCGAATACCTAGAGTGTTAGAGTTTTAGTCTTTGATATTTGAATCCATTTATGGTATCGAGCTAGTCAAGTCAAATGGGACGCAGACCCGCCTGTCAGACGGCGGGCAGGTTTTCGCAGATATACACAGATAAGATCATTATTCATAAAATTTTAGAATCCTGAAAACCTGCATTCACCTGTGTCTAAAAGAATAAAATTTGTATAGAATCAACTCAGTCTGGTACCCAAGAGAGAATAGGGTGTTTTGAAAAATTTATCTTAACAAGAAAGGAGATTAAAGATGACTGCAAAACTGATAAAGGGAACGGAAATCAGGGATGAGATCTTAAAGGAGCTCAAGGCAGAGGTTGACAAGATCAAGGAAGAGCATGGCGTTGTGCCTGGGCTTGTGACTATTCTTGTTGGGGAAAACCCTGCATCGATTTCCTATGTTACCTCCAAGATCAGAACTGCTCAGGGTCTTGGATACAAGGAGATACAGGATAACCAGCCTGAGGACATTTCTGAAGAGGATTTGCTTGACTTGATAGACAAATACAATAAAGATGACTCTATTCACGGTATCCTCGTTCAACTCCCGCTACCCAAACATATTGATGAAAAGAAGATCCTCAACGCCATTGATCCTGACAAGGATGTTGATGGTTTCCATCCGGTAAATGTCGGCAGGTTGATGATAGGTGGGGGTGAGGTTAAATTTCTCCCCTGCACCCCTGCTGGCATCCAGGAGCTGATTGTCAGGTCTGGTGTGAAGATAGAGGGTGCTGAGGTTGTGGTTGTGGGCAGATCTAACATTGTAGGAAAACCCATTGCTAACATATTACTCCAAAAGGCCCCAGGCGCTAATGCCACGGTGACAGTGGCCCATACGAGGACAAAAGACCTAGCCTTTCATTGCAAACGGGCCGATATCCTGATAGTTGCCGCTGGTGTTCCTGGTCTTGTTAAACCCGAATGGATCAAGCCAGGTGCGTGCGTTATAGACGTTGGTGTGAACAGAGTTGGCGAGAAGATCAGCGAGAAGACTGGCAAGAAGATAGCGATCCTTAAAGGCGATGTTGACTTTGATAAGGCAGTGGAGATTGCCGGCTACATTACCCCTGTGCCTGGTGGTGTGGGACCTATGACGATTACCATGCTCATGAAAAACACCCTTAATTCCCTTAAATTTCGCCTTGGGATTGCATAAATAGTTTTATGCCAGAGACGCACGCAGATGGCCGCAGATATTTTGTTGGAGCTTGATCAACAGTTTGCTGATCTGATAACGTGCTTTCCTGGGAAAATGTGTGAGGCGTAGGTGTATGGATCAGACAAAATCGCATCACATTTCAAAATACCAAAGGCGTGAAATTGGAGAAAAGATTACTGCTGTTTTAACTCAGAGGCACGAGATTGTATTTGCCTTTTTATATGGATCTTTTCTTTCGGAGACGCGCTTTCGAGACATTGATTTGGGCATCTTTGTTAGAGGCTTAGATCATTCTGAGCATTGGGATTATGAGTGTAAGCTATCTCAAGAAATCGAAAACGCACTCCATTCATCATTCCTGTTTGAAGTCAAGGTGATCAATGAGGCGCCTCTTTCTTTTTGTTTTCATGTGATTATGGGAAAACTTCTTTTTACAAAGGATGAAGATTTCCTGGTGGATTTTATGATCCGTACTGCAAGGCACTATCTGGATGTGTCGCCTCTCAGACAACGCTATATAATAGAAGCCATGGCGTGATAAAACTCAACACTGACAAGATATATAGTAAATTCAGGGATATCAAGCAGTCAATAGATAGGCTCAAGGCATTCAGGGATATATCCCTGGATGAATTTCTGAATGATCGCGACAAACAGGACATTGCCAGTTTCCGATTGATTGTTGCTATTGAAGCAGCCATTGATATGTGTCTGCATATCGAAGCAAAGGTATTTAAAAAAGTCCCGGAGGAATACGCCGGGTGCTTCAAATTGCTTTGTGATCATGGTTTGATAGACCTGGATTTGTCTATTCGGCTCGGCCGAATGGCCCGATTTCGAAATCTACTGGTTCATCAGTATTGGGAAATAGATCATTCTCGAATGTACGAAATCATTACCGGATCTGATGTTGGCGATCTGGAAGAATTTATGAGCCAGATCAGCCGATGGATTAGTAACCGTTCACGGGATCAGGATTTCCCGGTGTAATTGGGGTTCAAGGTTGCTTTTTTTGTTAACCTTCACTAACCCGAAACCCTGAACCTTTGAACCCTGAACCTTTGAACGGTTACCTGGAATACACGCCTTTTTTGTGTCATGACAAGAACAACTGGATTAACTTCTTCTGCCTCATTTTGCCTTTTTCAGTAGGCTCTTTGCTTTGGAAATATTGTAGTCCTTCTCATAAGGGTTCTTCAAGATAGGTTCAACTAGTTCTTTATTCACTGTGCCTATCCTATCCAGGGCCTTTAGAGCATAGTGCCTGACCTGAGGTTTTTCATCCTCCAATAACCCTTCCAAAGGCCCCACAGCTTTATAGATTTCAGGTTTAAACTTGGCAAGTTTTCCTAAGGCAGAAGCCGCCAACCTACGTTCATTACCATTTGAACTCCTGGTAAACTCCACTATTTCGGAGATCACAGCGGGGTCATTTGATTTGCCAAGGGCCACCACCATAGAGATGCCCCCGGTATCTTGAGAGCCTACTAGGTTCGTGCGGGTTGGGTTGGAAGGTTTTGGCTTCTTCTTGTGTGCTGTTGAGGGAACGGAGTCAAAAAAACGTTTCACATCTTCAATGTTGTGCACAATATTCATCTCTGGCAGTGAGGAGACGATGGTCTTTCCATACGCACGGGTGATAAGTCTGGTGTCGAGTATGGCAACCACACCATACTCGTTACGCCCTCTAATGAGCCGTCCAAACCCCTGCCTCAATACCAGAATGGCTGAGGGGAGTGCGAGGTCGTTGAACCATCTGGGTCCGAGTCTCCTGCATCTTTGCTGATACACCGGGTCTCCGGGTGAGCTGAAAGGGAGCTTTGCAATAACCACCAGGCTGAGCTTTTCTCCTTTTATGTCGATTCCCTGCCAGAAGGTAGCGGTTGCCAGAAGGACGGATAGAGCAGTATGTTTAAACCACTGGATGAGCCTTGGCGGAGGCATGTCGCCCTGGGATTTGAAAGGGTAGCGTATCTTGATATTTCTTGACACAAACCGGAGATGTTTGTAAGAGGTGAATAGCACCAATGCCCTGCCACGGGATGCATTGATAAGCCTCTCTATTACCTTAAGGCTCTCTTGCTGAAACGGCTCAT
Source organism: Deltaproteobacteria bacterium (assembly GCA_019310725.1). GTDB lineage: Bacteria > Desulfobacterota > DSM-4660 > Desulfatiglandales > B25-G16 > JADFWK01. Next base: position 6,513 of record JAFDDT010000063.1, read on the forward strand.
TATCTCCTTTGTCAGGCAAAGGCATGTTGTTATCAATATAGAGGAGGGCCTGTGTTCTGTAGTCAAAGGGTGAACCAATTGTCCTTTCTTTAAAGTCTTCGATGCCTAACCTGTTTTTAAAGAAGACGAAATCTCCTCCTGTGCTCAACGTAGCCGATGTCATGATCACATTCTCATACATGCTTATCAGGTTTCTAAAAGAGTTCCTGCATTCAATGAGACTGCTTTTCAACTCGAGGGAGCCGTTGTTTCCTGTTGCATAGTAGACCCTGTCGGTCTCATTCTGCTCTATAAAATCATCTATATCTGTGGCAAGTGATGTTACATAACCTATGGTTGTCTCTACCCGGTCCCAAAGCTCGTCATCAGAAATGGACCCTTTCTGTTTTTCCAGTGTTGATACTATCTTATCCAAGGCGAGGGTCTTCTCTAGACCTTGCAGCTTTTCTATGATGGAAGCAGGGATTGGAAAAACTGTCTGAGACGGTACATCCATTCCTCTAAAAAATGATTCTACCTTTGGAAAAAGAGGATCAACGATTATTTTCAGGCCCTTCAATCTATAGAGGAGCCATGCCAGCCTTGCATAGCTTAGGGTGCTTCCCAGAACATGGCTCATGACACTTTCAATCTCAGAGGCCTCATCAATGATCAACTGTTTATGAAAGGGCAAGATATTGAAATCCGAAAGGAGGTCATAAATGAGGAGGTGATGGTTGACTACCAGGATATCCTTTTTGAACAGATGTCTATAGTGGCGGTAATAAAAACAGTGATCATAAAACGGGCACGTTCTGCCGTTACAGTCTTGTGAATCGCCACCTACCTTTGGCCAAAACTCGGGAATGAATGGAAGCTCGTCTTTTTCACCGGTTCTGGTTTCAGACAACCATTTTTGAAATCTGACATAGGTCTTACTTATCTCGGCGAACTCCCTTTCCCTCTTCAGACAGAGATAGTTGTTCTTTCCCTTGAGGATATCGAATGAAAATTTTTGATGCAGCTCCTTTTGAAGAAAAACAAGATCCTTGCTCACCAGCTGGTCCTGAAGTGCCAGGGAAGCAGTGGATACAATGGTCTTCTCCTTTGACAGGATTGCCGGGATAAGGTACGCAAATGACTTGCCAACCCCTGTGCCTGCCTCTATTAGGAGATTCTTCTTACCTGTAAGGCACCGCAGGATCTCACCTGCCATTTCCTGCTGCTGTGGCCGATCCTCGTAATCTGGAAAGGATTTTCTTAATACACTAAAGCTCGATGATAACGTGTCCAGACCTCGCCTCCTTTTGTCATCATACTTTTCCCGACTTCTTGATCCTACAGATACTATTTCCAGTTAGTCAACCGTTATTTTCTTGCCATGAATGATAATATTTTTCAACCAGAGGAAATAAAGGCCCAACATTCCATTACTCCATCATTCCAATTCGGGACCGGAGCTAGGTTCATCAACCGGCCTGTTTGCAAAGGCTATCCTAATAGCCATGACAGTTGTTACTTGGACGCAGGGTTCTTGAAGTCCGTATATTTTGTGCATTGTTTTCCTTCCACCAAGCTCCTGCAAACTTCAATCTTTCCTGAATGATATAGCGGTAAAGTTTCCTAACAGGTGCATCCCTATCTGGGAATCACCGACCCCAAAAATCATATATTGAGTAGGCTCTAATTTTTTCGTCAATCCCTGTAAATGACGAACTTTATACAAGAATTTGGGAAAGCAGCCTGTCCCCTTTTTTTCTTCTGTGCTACCAAGCCTTCTTTTAACGCCTAAACGGCGAGGCAAACATCCCCTCGAATTCTTCAAACTCTATTTGCCCAGATGCACCCAGCGCTCAAGCCGTCCTTCATCAAGATTCGTGTTGGCTTTACCACCTCGAAGCTTCTAAGAGTTTAATAGATCTGAAAAAGAGACGAAACTGCTAGCAAGCGACTGGCTGTGATTTTATCAAGACTACCAAAGACTTCTGACATGTTTGTACTTGAGAATATTGTCGTCTTTAGTAAGGATGGTGGCATTTTCTTCTCGTGCCGTTGCAACAATAATCTGGTCTGCAGGATCATCATGGAAAGGCTTTGGTAAAATGGTCGAACGATAGGCCAAAATCGGAGACAGATGAACTAACCTGAGTTTAGGCAAATCGAGAGCTGCAATTATCCAATTTTTAGGATCACAGGAGATACCGATCCTTCCTTTTTCAAGAAGCTTGCTGAATTCCCAGGGAGAAATTGCGGACAAGAGGAGCTCATCGTATCTGCCTGTATCTCCGATCAGAACCTTGACCTTATGTGACAGATTCTCGGGATGCATATGCCACCAGATCCACGTATGAGTATCGAGCAGGTATTTCATTTGCAGGCATCCCACATCTCTTCACCAAGAGGCGAGACAATATCTTTTTCAAAAACAAGATAGCTGGCAAGTTTGCCAGGTTTGGGGTTCATGTCAGAACTGCGATATGGAATTATCTGAGCGAGCGGCTTGCCCCGTTTTGTTATGATGAGGCCTTCTTGCAATTTTGCGACTTGATCCAGTATTTTCAACGCATGTGCTTTAAATTCGCTTATGCCCATAGTCTGCATACAATCACCCCCTCTTATTTAACCCAGATTTTGCAGTAGATGCCTACTGCAAAATCTGGGATTAAGAGATATAATAGTCAATTAAAATGGTCAAGTCAAGATAAAAAGAGGTGATATCATTGGAGGCAGAAGGTTTACTTCCGATAATAGATTGAAAGAGGCCGCTGGACCTGTTAAGTAAATACCTGGCGAAGCTTTGCCTCAAACCGATGAAAATGGAAAGGAAAGTATTTCACCACCTCAGTGCCGTCTCCCGGAGCTAAAAGACAGAGTCGCGGACCCGCCTGCCAGCGCCTGAAGCGCAGCTGATGGCGGGCAGGGGACAGAGAGATAATTGGTATATTTAAACAACTTACGCAGGGCGTTTTCTCTGTGTTCTCAGTGCCTCTAACGAGCGCAGTGAGTGGGTGGTGAATCAAGGGGATTTTAGAAATGACAAAACACGCATTACTCGCTATTGCGGGAACAGAAAAGGCAAAGGAATTGATTGATGTCACCCTGGGCAGGACAAAGGCCGATCTGGCCGTTGTGAACGCCACTCTCCTCAATGTATATACAGGTGAACTGCTGGATAACTATTCGGTGGCTATCAAGGGAGAGTGGATTGCCTATGTAGGAAATGATCCGAAAGATACGATCGGCCCCAACACTCACGTGATCGATGCAAGAGGCAAAACCATTATCCCAGGGCTTATTGACGGCCATACCCATCTTGCCGACCAGCTCTCTGTTATCAGTGAGTTCTTAGAGTATGCCATGGTTGGTGGCACAACAACCATTGTCACCGAATCCATGGAACCCTTTCCTGTGATGGGTTACGAGGGAGTAATTGATTTTCTGGACTCCCTGGCCGAGCAACCTATCAAGATCTTTGGTACTGCGCCCGCAATGGTTTCCATAAGTAAAAGGGCACGAGGTATCGCAAAAGGGGTGCTCAAAAAACTACTTCTCAGAGATGATATTCTCGGGCTGGGTGAGTCTTACTGGCAAGCGGTGATGCAGGAGCCAGGAAGGTTTCTTCCAATTTTCAAGGAAACCCTTCTATCTGGGAAAAGACTGGAGGGGCATTCTGCAGGGGCGAAGGGTAAGAAACTTATGGCATACGTGGTTCCGGGCATATCCTCATGCCATGAGCCAATAAATGCTGAAGAGGTTTTGGAACGATTACGAATGGGTTTACATGTCATGGTAAGAGAGGGAAGTATAAGGAGGGATCTTGCTGCTATCTCGAAGATAAAGGACGCGGGGATTGATCTCAGGAGACTCATCCTTGTTACTGATGGTATAGGACCGGGCGAATTGCTAGACAAGGGATACCTGGAAGGTGTTGTTCAGGGGGCTATTCAATGTGGGTTTGATCCGGTACATGCGATCCAGATGGCAACGATCAATGTGGCAGAGTATTTTTATCTGGATGGTATAATCGGTGGGATTGGCCCGGGGAAATATGCTGACATGGTCATTATTCCCGAATCCAAAACCATTGAGGCCGAATACGTAATCAGTAAGGGAAAGATTATTGCCAGGCAAGGCGATCTTCTGGTGTCTGCGAGAAGGCACACCTTCTCCCCTGATAGCCTGAACAGCATCCACCTCTCACGAGAATTTGAACCAACCGATTTTTCTCTATCCGTGAGAAGAAACACTACCCATGTGAATGTCAGGGTCATAGACCAGGTTACAGATTTGGTGACCAAAGAGCTCATAATGTCTGTGCCGGTTATTGATGGTGAGATCAAATCAGATGTGAGCAAGGATATCTTGAAGGTAGCTGCCATTGACCGGAGGTATGTTCCAGGGAAGACCTTTGTGGGTCTCATCAGGGGGTTTGGCTTAAAGGCAGGGGCAATTGCATCCAGTTCTGCCTGGGACACATCGGATATCATAGTTGTGGGAGAAAATGGTGAGGATATGGCAGGTGCCGTGAACCGGATTCATGCACTCCAGGGAGGGGTTGCTGTGTGTGTAAAAGGGAAGATCCTGGCAGAGATTCCCACGCCCATATTTGGGATCATGTCTGATATGCCAATGCCTGCGCTTGCACAAAGGGTGGAAGAAATACGGAGAACTATGCAGGACCTGGGGTTTCCATTTGATGATCCCTTGCTGACCCTTATTACCCTAACAACTGCGGCTATACCCTTCTTGAGGATCTGTGAAGAAGGACTGGTGAATCTGAAAGATGGAAGGAATGTGGGTCTGATTGTATGAGGTGTGATCAGTTCACATAGCTTATCACAGGAGGAAAATCTCTCGCCCGCTCTCTTCGTTCCCTCGAGCTCTCAGAGGAAAAAGATATATTTCTCTGCCTTGTTAAATGCGAAGCCCTATTTAACTGGGGTGCACTCTGCGCACTGCGAGAAATAGATGATTATCTTTTGCCGCCAACCGAGGCCATCGCACTACGGCATCGTAACTAATACCTCCTTAGACACGTCACCTTCAAATTGTTTGAAGTTTTCCTTGAAGTCTGCTGCCAACTTCCTAGCACGCTCTTCATATCGAGCTTTATCAGAGGCAGATCTCTTTGGGTTAAGAACCTCGGATGGGACCCCTTTGCAGGTCTTGGGGATCATAAATCCAAACTGTGGGTCCTTTTCGAATTCTCCATGGTCGAGGGAGCCGTCTAATACGTTTTTAATGAGTGCCCGAGAATAGGCAATGGGTATCCGCTCTCCTTCTCCGTAGATTTCTCCGACCCACCCGGTGTTTAAGAGCCAGCATTTGGCTTTGTGGGTCTGGATTTTTTTCAGAAATAGTGTCGCATACACAGCAGGCGGCAAGGCCATAAATGGTGCACCAAAACAGGCACTGAAGGTTGCCTGGGGTTCTGTGACCCCTATCTCGGTTCCAGCTACCTTGGCCGTGTAGCCCGTCAGAAAATGGTAAACTGCTTGTTCTGGGGTCAGTTTTGCGACCGGGGGCATGACCCCGAAGGCATCGCAGGTGAGCATAATAACATTTTTTGGATGCCCGCAAGTCCCTGTGCGCAGCGCACTGGGGATGTGGGATATGGGATAGGCAGCCCTGGTATTTTCCGTGAGAGAGGCATCATCCAGATCTAGGCTTCTCGAATCGCTGTCCATACTGACATTTTCCAGGATGGTGCCGAATTTCCTGGTGCACTCATAGATCTCTGGCTCTGCCTCCCTTGAAAGCCGTATTACCTTGGCATAGCAACCTCCCTCAAAGTTGAATATGCCCTTTTCACTCCAGCCGTGCTCGTCATCTCCGATCAACCTTCTGGTGGGTTCTGCAGATAGGGTGGTTTTGCCTGTACCGGAGAGACCAAAGAATATAGCAGGATCATCGTTGTCTCCCACATTCGCAGAACAGTGCATAGAAAGGACAGATTCCTGTGGGAAAACGTAGTTCAGCATGGTAAAAACTGCCTTCTTTATTTCACCTGCATAGCTTGTACCCCCAACCAGGACCAGCCTTTTACCCAGATGCAGGAGGATGAATGCCTCTGAACTCGTGCCATCCAGTTCTGGCACTGCATGGAACCGTGGCACATTAATGATGGTAAATTCCGGGTGATGATCTTGGGCCTCTTGGGTGGTTCTTATCTGGATAAACATATTCCGAGCGAATAGGCTGTGCCAGGCCGTCTCGGTAAGGACCCTGATAGGTATCCTGTACTCAGGAGCTGCCCCTGCGTAGCAATCCTGGACAAAGACATCCTTGTTTTGAAAATATGCCTGCAATCGGTAAAAGAGGTTCATAAATCTTGCTTCCTCGATCCCCTTATTCTCGCTGCCCCACCAGACCTTGTCCACGCTTGACGGCTCTTTGACTATAAACTTGTCTCGAGGGGATCGACCCATGTGGTGCCCTGTCCTCACCACCACAGAACCCAGGTGGGCTACATTCCCTTCACGCCTCCTGACAATCTCTTCGTATAGGTGGGGTGTATGGGCATTCCAGTAAATGTTTGCCACATTCTTGAATCCGAGTTCCTCAATCTCAGGCCTTATATCCTTTTCTTCTACCATTGTATTCCTCCGTGAAAATTTGTCTGTGTTGAGCAGGCCCGGGCCAATTGATTCAAGGCCCCGAGGCTTGTTACTCTTCCTGCGGGTTGCACGCCATTTTCCAGGTGCCAGACGTGTTTTTCATATTCATTGAGATTGCTGCTTTTCAGTCGTGGGGAGATGCAATGTTATTTATATTACCACGTGTGAGGCGATCAGACAAGACCAGGAGATCTTTTTCAACCATGTTGTCTGTGCTGATTTCATTAAATGGAATTGCATATTCCTTGCCTGAGCTAACAGCCGGCATTAACCGTGAAGTCCCTGCCTTTAGATATTCTGCCACGTTATAGGCCATTCGTTGTGCCAGTGTGATATCCTGGTTATTGGGGGCTGCACCTCTGATATCCCTTGAGAAAGGCTCACACACCACTCTTCTCTTGATTGGGATATTGGTTGCCAGTAGCTCTTTATAAAAATATTCGGCGGCATTAATTTTTTTTCCCCTGGCACTTCTCTCTTCTTTTTTGTATCCTTCTGCCACCACGATTACGCACTCTTGCCTTTGATTCAGGGCATTGACCACCTTTTTGTGATCGATTATGCTGTTAGGGAGAACAGCAAGATGGGCGCGTGATCCCAGGCAGCAATGGAGGGCATGAAAACCACTACTGGCTCCCATCATTTCAATAATATAGATGCGTTTGTGCGTGCGGGCATCCGCCATGTAGCATCTGATTTTTTCAGATCCCATCTCGATCCCGGTATTCTGCCCAATACACTCTGTGCCAGCGATGTCGCTGTCAATAGTTACCGGCACAAAAAAGACCTGGATGGACGTGGAGATAAGGTTGCACAAGGCCATGATACCCTTGAATGTGCCGTTCCCTCCAATGGCAATTATGGCCTTTACATTTCTCCTTTTTATGGTTGCAGCCGCTCTTTCCTGGATTTCCTCTCTAAAATAGTCTTTGTATCTCTCGCTGCGCAACTGAGCCCCCCTCCATTCAGACAATGGGGCAGCATGGAATACACCTGGAGTGTGATCCAACTTCTTGAACAGATCGGGACTGTAGACCAGCCGCAGAAAATCACTGTCCTTCCCGTTAACCAGAGACTTGAAGCCCTCAAGAGTGGCATAAACCTGTCTTCCCATGCCCTCAAGATGGTAGGTGATAAAGGCGGTTACCGGATTATACCCGGGGGCGCATCCTCCGTCCTGGAGCAGCAGGACGTCAATCTCCTGGAACAATCTTTTGGCCTCCAGTTCTGTCTTCTTCAACTGGGAAGAGATCCGTTGTCCTACCTTAACACTGGCGAGGAGTTCATCCGGGTCAACAGGCTTGAGCAGGCAATCATCGGCGCCCTCGCTCATACACTTCATTTTTTCTTGTTTTGTATTTCCGGAACTGACCACGATAAGGTAAATGTTATACAACTCCGAGTTTGGATTCCCCTTAAGATGATGACAGAGTTCCAGACCGCCCATTCCAGACAATACCAGATCACAGACGATAATGTCAGGTGCCGATTTTTCAATCTCTATTAGCGCTTTTTCAGCACTTCTTGCCACTTGCACACGCAACTCGGGGTCGGTTTTGAGAATCTTTGTATAGGATTTTCGAGTGGACTCATCGTTATCTACTACCAATACCCTCTGTTTTTCCTTCATAAGGTTTCTCCTGTGGAATCTTCTTTGAGATATCGCCCGCCCGCCTCGCCTGAGCGAGAGCGATGGCGGGCAGGCCTTTTAGGAACAGCCCATGCCTCTCCCCAAGATAATGCTACAAACATATGGCACAACACACTAGATATCTCATCGGAAAAAAGCCCCCTTATGATAAGAATTTTTTTAATCGCCAAGCCAGCTCTGCAAGACTTTGGTCACGTCCACACCTCACCCCTAACCGCAAACCTTGAACCTTCTCAATAAGTTCGGGTTCTGTCATTGCGAGCAAAGCGAAGCAATCTCTAATATCGCAATGAGATTGCCACGTCGCTCCGCTCCTCGCAATGACCGTAAATGTCAACGGCAAGGAATCAGCCGAACTTTTTGAGAAGCTACTGATTACATATATAACTAGCACATTTTACGAGCTTTTTTCGTTTGACACACCAGTGCTTCTTCCCTATACATATGGGTATCAAGTCTATCGAATTTCTGGCAGATCTTTCCCTTCTGTTCGTTGCGCTTGTATGGGGAAGTACCTTCATCGTTGTGAAGCAGTCCGTAGAAACCATCCCGGTATTTTGCTTTCTATTCATGAGATTTGTCCTGGCAGGGATTTTCCTTATACCCATCAGTGCCCCTAAGTGGAAGGCCATTGATAGAGGTGTTCTTACAGACGGCTTGATGCTTGGCACTGCCCTTTTCTTGGCGTATGCGTTTCAGACCTTTGCTCTAACAGTTACGTCCGCCTCCATCACTGCTTTTGTTGCGGGCCTCTTCGTGATTTTCGTGCCCATCCTTTCAAGCCTTTACTTGAAGAAACTCCCGCGTAAGGAAACCCTGTTGGGGGTGATGTTTGCCACCATTGGACTTGGCCTTATGACGCTGCAAGATAGGTTTTTCTTATCTTTCGGTGAATTTTTAGCCCTCCTTTGCGCTTTTTTCGTCGCAATCCACATCATCTTGACAGATAAATTTTCCAGGAGAAACGACTTTACCCTCCTCACCTTGGTGCAGATACATGTAGTGGCACTTTTATCCCTCATTTTCTCACTTTTCTTGGACCTTCATGTTTTTCCTGCTCAGTTTGATCATCAACTCATTTTTTCCTTACTCCTTAACAGCATTCTTGCGACAGTTGTTGCATTTGTTATACAGACGGGGATGCAGAAACACACCACACCCACAAAGGCTGCCATCGTTTTGCTTATGGAGCCTGTGTCTTCTGTGTTTTTCAGCTACTGGATTGGGGGAGAGCTGCTGAGCACGAGACAGTATCTTGGCACTTTTTCTATCTTGCTGGCCATGGTTGCAGCAGAGGCCGGGACGTATGTAAAGATGAAAAGAGAGGCGGCGCATGTTTAGAATATTTGTCGGTTTGTCTGTTGGCGCAGTGGCCATTTCCTTTGCCTCTATTTTTATCAAATTTTGCGATGATGTGCCCTCCATTATGATTGCCACCTACAGGCTTACAATCTCCTCCATCATCTTACTAACTATCGCAAAAGGGAGAGGGATACGATTTACTTCATTCAGCAAGAAACAGCTTTTTATGGGCATGCTGGGAGGACTATTCTTGTCCCTCCATTTTTGCTTTTGGATAAGCTCCCTGAAATTCACCTCTGTGGCAAGCAGTGTGGTCCTTGTTACTACAAACCCCATTTTTGTGGGTCTCTTTTCCTATCTCTTATTCAGAGAAAAACAGCCCCCTGAACTCATCCTGGGCATTATCCTTTCTTTTTCTGGAAGCATTATTCTGGCAATCGGTGATAGCGGGCTCCAGGGCCTTTCAATCCAAAACCCATCGTTCCTCTTGGGAGATGTGCTTGCCCTTGTGGGCGCCATCATGACCAGCGGCTACCTCATGGTTGGTTCGAGATTAAGGGAGGAGATGGATGTGTTGTCATATATCTCCGTGGTTTGCACATTTTCGGCGTGTTTTCTGTTGATGGCCTCTGTCTCATGGGCAATCCCCTTTACTGGATACAAGGCAAGCTCGTACGTTTACATGGCTCTCCTTGCCATTGTTCCCCAGCTCATTGGCCATACAGCCATTAACTGGGCACTGAAACATTTGAAAACCAGCATGGTTGCCATCACCATTTTATGGGAACCGGTTGGCGCCTCCATCCTGGCCTATATCATTTTTCATGAAACAATAAAGAGTTTTCAAGGCACTGGGATAGTTCTCATCTTTCTTGCTATTATTATTTCATCGAGAAAGGGGAGAAAGGAGGGATGATTCTTATTTATTGCCTGAACGAAAAGTCTGTTCAGGCACGATTTTGGATTTTGGATTGCGGATTTTGGATCTAAGAAAGAAAGTAATTTCAGTGCAATTAAAGATTTATGAGTAAGACTGGAAAAACATATTTCGAGCTTTTGGCTCAGCCACTATCTAATAAACTTGTTGACATTATTGGAAAATACGCAGTAAAATTCAACAATTGTGGTTCAAGAAAGAGGTAACGTTTCCTCTATCAAAAAAGATGGAAAACACTGACTGGTACAGGGAATAGGGGAGGAGAGGACTATTGCTTGTTGGAGTTAAAATGAAGAGAGAAAGGAGGTGACACTGAAAGATATTTGTCGGAACAGGGCAATAGTGAGCCCATAGTATGTTGCTTGTCTTTCATTTATATTAAGGAGAGGAGTCTAAGATGAAAAAGTTACTACTCGCACTTTTAAGTGTGATATTTATTGGATCGTTGTGCCTCGGCTCTGCAATGGCCTTCAAAGCAGAAGATATGGCCAAGGCATCTGCTCTTGAAGAAATCCTAAAGCGCGGAGAGCTTTTGGTCGGCATGGAAGCCGGTTATCAGCCCTTTGAAATGCAGGATGAGAAGGGGAATATTGTTGGCTTCGACGTTGATATGGCCTATGAAATGGGAAAGGCCATTTTCGGTAAGGGTGGAGAGAAAAAGGTAAAACTCATCAATACAGCCTGGGAGGGGATTATCCCTGCCCTGATGACCCATAAGTTTGATATCATTATGTCAGGAATGACAGTCCTTCAGAGCCGAAATCTCAAGGTCAACTTTTGTCAGCCATACTATTATATTGGCCAGTGCCTGCTGATCAACAAGAAGGACATTAACAAATACAAAAACTACAAGGATCTCAACAAAAAAGGTGTGATTATCACGAGCAAGCTGGGCGTGACGGGCGCATTTACCGCCGAAAGGCTGATGCCCAAGGCGACCCTCCGACTGTTTAAAACAGAGCCTGAGGGAGCCCTTCAGGTTGCAAATGGCCTTGCTGACGCCTTCATCTATGATGAACCGCAGGTTCGAGTGTTTGCAGCTAAATATAAGAAGGACACTATCGGGATTTTTGAGCCACTCACCTATGAACCGCTCGCATGGGCCATCAGGAAGGGAGACCCGGATTTTCTCAACTGGCTCAATAACTTTCTGGCCCAGGTTCGGGGCGACGGCCGCTGGGAAAAGCTTAAACAAAAATGGTTTGTGGATTATATAGAAGAACTGGCGAAAAAACAGTAAAACAAAAAAGCAAAAAAGGGGGGATGCACAGATGCTTTCCCCCTTTTGCTTGAATAGAGGAGAATAGATTTGGCCTTCAACAAGCGATCTTTGATTACCCTGGGCATTCTCGGCATCATCACACTCGCAGCTTACTATTTCTTTGCCAAGAAGGGGATTACCTACATATGGCACTGGGAGAAAATCCCTGAAATGTTGTTTTACTATGGCGGAAAATCTGCTGAAGATGCTGCTCCTCGAGTCCGGATGGGCATCCTGATGATGGGCTTTGTGTTGACATTGAAAATCTCTATTGCTTCAACCTTTTTTGGCATTATCATCGGAACCATCGTAGGCATCGCCAGACTCTCCAAGGAACCTGTGACACGGTGGCTTTCTCTGACCTACGTGGAACTCATCAGAAACACCCCTCTCCTCGTCCAGATTTATATCATCTACTTTTTTGTGGGATCTATGCTCAGGCTTTCCGCATTTACGGCAGGCACGGCAGCTCTATCTATCTTTGCAGGAGCCTACGTGGGTGAAATCGTCCGGGCAGGCATCCAATCGATTCACAAGGGTCAGATGGAGGCGTCTAGGTCACTTGGGATGTCATACGCCCAGGCCATGCGCCATATCATTCTCCCCCAGGCCTTCAAGCGCATCATTCCTCCCCTGGCAGGCCAGTTCATCTCTTTGGTAAAGGACTCTTCCCTGGTTTCCGTTATAGCCCTGGCAGATCTCATGTTTCAGGGGCAGCAGGCAGTTGCAAGAACCTACTATGCCTTTGAGATATACTTTACCGTGGCCTTCCTCTATCTGGTTATGACGTTCACCCTTTCCATGGCAACCCAATATGTTGAAAGGAGGCTTGCCATCAGTGATTGAGGCCAGAAATGTTTACAAGACCTTCAAGACCCCTGACCGCAGGGAGGTGAAGGCCCTGGTCGACTTTTCAACCGATATAAAGAAGGGTGAAGTTGTGGTCGTTATTGGGCCAAGTGGATCCGGAAAGAGCACGTTCCTCAGGTGCCTCAATCGACTTGAGGAGATAGACAGCGGAGAGATCATCATCGATGGGGCTAACATCTATGGTAAGAAGGTGAACATAAACGAGATTCGAGAAGAGATCGGTATGGTTTTTCAGCTTTTCAACCTTTTTCCCCATAAAACCGTGCTTGAGAACGTAACCTTGGCTCAGATGGTTGTGCGGAAAAGAAATAAGGAAGAGGCGCTTGAAGTTGCCCGGGGTCTTCTGCACAAGGTGGGAATCTTAGAGAAAGAGAATGTATACCCGTCTCAGTTATCAGGCGGTCAGCAGCAGCGGGTGGCCATTGCCCGGGCCCTGGCCATGCACCCGAAGATCATGATGTTTGATGAGGCTACATCAGCGCTTGACCCTGAAATGATTGGTGAAGTCTTGGACGTTATGAAAACCCTTGCCAAGGAGGGTATGACCATGGTCGTGGTAACCCACGAAATGGGGTTTGCCCGGGAGGTTTCAGACCGGGTCGTGTTTATGGACGAGGGCCAGATCGTGGAGGAGGGCACAGCCGAGCATTTCTTCACCAACCCTGTTCATGATAGAACCAAACTATTCCTGAGCCAGATCCTTTGATCCTCAGAAAACCCCTGTTTGTTCTATTTCCGGAATGCAATGGTCCCGGCATCATGACGGGATCTTTGTCTTATCTGCAAAGAAAGTAATAACTGGCAAATCCCTCCGGAGGACTCGGTTTCAGCCGGGGACATCCTGATATGTTGCTTACCGTGTTATCGAAGGTCAAATTCTCGATTGCCATAACTGTCATATGCCTTTTTATCCCCTTGGTGAGCTCTGGTTCCGAATTTAGGCGGACCACCACCTCTCATTTTGCCTTTCACTTTCATGCCGATGATGAAAGACTGGCTGGATCCTTAATTGATCGGGCTGAGGGAATGAGAAGGGAAATAGTGGATGACCTTGGCTTTGATTTCAAGGGGCTAACTCAGGTGTATATCGCGCCCTCACCCAGGAAGTATCAAGAAATTCAACCGGGGGGATGGGTGCCTTCGTGGTCAGCAGGAGTCGCTTACCCGAGCCTGAACCTGATAATCTTGAAATCTCCAAGGGCTATCAAAAGGGGGCGTATTGATTTAGAGAAGGTTTTTAGACACGAACTCACCCACATTGCTGTGGGCAGAGCATTTGAGGGGGGCGAAGAGGTTCCCCGCTGGTTGGATGAGGGGTTGGCCATGTACGAATCCAGGGAGTGGAACTTCTCCCGAGTTTCCGCCATCACCCGGGCAGTACTCACTGACTCCCTGATCCCCCTCTCTGAGATAACTGATCGGTTTCCCAATGAGGCGACCAGGGCAGAGCTGGCCTACGTGCAGAGTTTCTACCTTGTGTCTTTTTTGGTCAGCAAACACGGAAAAGATAAGTTTCATCAATTTATCAGGGAATATGGCAGCGGTACAGGCTTGGAAAAAGTCTTGCTAAAGGTCTACAGGTTTCGGTGGAATGAGTTCGAGGAGCGGTGGAAAGATTATCTGAAGTTGCGGTTTAGCTGGATCCCTATCATTACCAGCACCACAACCCTGTGGTTTTTGGTGACCATTGTTTTTATCCTTGGATACATGAGAAAGAGGAGGGCAAAGAGGCAGATATTTGAGCAATGGGAAGGAGAGGATAATGATTCAGAGCCTGATTGAGAGCTGGGATAGGAATTTCCGTTTGGGCAACAGCCTGTATTCTTTTGACATGTCTCGGGGAACCTCACAACACGTCTACAAATTCATTCCCCCCTTGGGTTCCACGTCTGAACAAGTGGGTGAGAAGATGAAAGGTTTCACGGGCAAGCTCAGGCCGTACCTCAACGAGCTTGAATGCCTCTTGCCGTGCCTCGTAAAGTATCCGTGCATCCCTCATGATGTTGCCTGCTCTGAACTGGTAGAATCCTGACTGCTTGACGCCCAGGAACTCTCCTGGCCCCCTTATGGCGAGGTCCTCCTCTGCAATCCTGAATCCATCAGTGGTTTTCTCTATAATCCTGAGCCTTTTCCCCGCATCACCGAGTCTGCGGTGCGGGCTTACGAGCACACACTGTGAAGGGTAAGAACCTCTTCCCACCCTGCCTCTGAGCTGATGGATCTGTGAGAGGCCAAACCTCTCGGCGTTCTCAATGATTATAAGGGTCGCATTCCGGATATCTATGCCCACTTCGATAACGGTGGTTGCAACCAGGATATGTATGGCCCCTTCTTTGAATTCCTCCATTATCGCGGTTCTCTGGTCCAGGGGCATTCTGCCATGGATCAAAGCTATTCGGAATTCAGGGAGGACACCCCTGAGCTGCTCTGCCATCTGTGTGGCAGCATTAAGATCCATCTTTTCTGATTCCTCGATGAGGGGATAGACCATGTAGGCCTGCCTTCCCTTGTTTATCTCCTCTCTCAGGATTGCATAAACCTTACCGCGATCCTTTTCATGGAAGAGCCTTGTGTGAATTGGCTTTCTCCCAACGGGCAGCTCATCTATCACGGATATGTCGAGATCTCCGTACAGGGTGAGGCCCAGAGTCCGCGGGATGGGGGTAGCGGTCATGGTAAGCAAATCAGGGCTTATGCCCTTTTGCTTGAGCAAAGCCCTCTGCGCTACACCGAATCTGTGTTGCTCATCGATAATCACAAGGCCGAGCCGGTGGAATTTCACACCTTCCTGAATGAGGGCATGGGTGCCGATAAGGATGTCTACCTTGCCCTGTTGCACCCTATCCCTCACCTCGTCCGCTCGGGCGCCCATCCCGCTGGTGAGCAGAGCTGGTGTGAGATTCAATCTTTCGATGAGCTCAAGGGTGCTGAAATAGTGCTGTTCAGCAAGAATCTGGGTAGGCGCCATGAATGCAACTTGGTAGCCATTGCTCACGGCCATCCATGCAGCGATAAGTGCAACTGCGGTTTTGCCGCAGCCCACATCACCCTGAAGCAATCTGTTCATGGGGGCTGGCCGGCTCATGTCCTCTAAAATCTCGCGAATCACCCTGATTTGCGATGCGGTGAGCTCAAAAGGAAGAAAGCGATGCAGTTCCTCCATCTGTTGTTTTTTGAAGGCTATCCCCGTGTTTTGGGATACCTGGTTTCTCTTGAGCGCCAAGGCGAGCTGGAGCATGAAAAACTCATCAAATATGAGCCTTCTCAGTGCTGGAACCCTTTGGGTATGCGGGTCATGAGGTCCGGATCCAATAGGGAAGTGTGCCTCCCTGAATGCCTCATCCAAACAGAGAAGCCCTCTTGCCTCCCTTATCCCAGCAGGCAGCGGATCTTTGAGGTCCTGGGTAAATCTGGTTATCGCGTCCATGAGAATCCGCCTCATCCTTCGCTGCGATATTCCCTCAACTTCAGGATAGACCGGCACGAGTCTGCCTGTTTCCTGATGATCTTTCTTTTCTATAATTTCAGGGTGATAGGTTACCAGTATGTTACCGAACTTGCGGAATTGCCCATAGAGGATAATACCCTCTCCCCCTTTATGTCTGAAGAGATACTGCGGTGCTCCCATCCATCTGGCGGATATGAAACTATTCTCACTCCCTATTTGTATTTCAAGCACCGTCCGGTATTTGAATCTGAGTGTCTTGAGTTTGAGTATTCTGCCCTTGATGAGGGCGCTCTCGCCGGATCTGATCTCATGAATGGAGACAAATCTTCTGCGGTCCTGATACGAACGGGGAAGAAGATATAAGAGATCGTGCACCGTGTTCACACCTCTTTTTTGGAGCTCTCTTTCAAATACCTTGCCTACCCCTTTAACGGAACTGACTGGTCCCAAGATCTTTTGGTATGGACCGTCTTTACCTGAATTTGTGTCTAAAGAATGGCGCTTTTCCATTACCTGCCAGGCTCTCGTCCACGGCTGAAACAACGAATACTTTCCAGATACCCACCGGCTCTTCCCACTTTCATCCTCTTAGATTTCGCGGATGGGCGGTTGCGCATGTTCCGGATACTGCCATGGATATCATCCATAATGGCAATGCCCAGCATTGCCACTTTTCTGCAAAGCGCTGCTCTCAGAGCGATATTGCGTGTATGGCCAAATCATATAGGAAAGCTTTTTTTGAGGAAAGCGAGAAATCTACCCCACAAAAAAATAATGATACCACATGGTTCCTAAAGCAAGGCAGACGCCCGCCACCCATCCCCAGGCTAATGTCAAAGTCCAGGGTAGGGGTGTCTTTTTTTTGGTTATGCCCTCTGACATGGCCCCTTACTGGGTCGATTCAAAATGGTTTATTGAGCCATAAGCCTTAGAGTCATAGGCTTCATCTATATAAACCATTTTGAAACGCCCACTCATCTAAACTATGTGGGGCATAATCCAAAAAAAAGATACCCCTACCCTGCAAAAAGCTTAACAATCAATAGGCTAGGTTTTACTATGACGTTACCCCCTTTTCCCTTGACCCGTAGCCCAAATACCGATACATTTTCCCCTATAATGCGCTTAGAAAAAACACCATGCCCCAAACCAAATATATCATTGTAACCGGTGGGGTCCTCTCAGGACTGGGGAAGGGAATCGCTGCTGCCTCCATAGGCCACCTACTCTCTGCACGACTCAAGACCATCCCCATCAAGTGTGACGGCTACCTCAATGTTGACCCGGGCACCATGAACCCCTTTGAGCACGGAGAGGTGTTTGTGCTGGATGACGGCGGTGAGGTGGATATGGACTTTGGCCACTATGAGAGATTTCTGGCTATCCGGTGCAAATCCACCTGGAATCTGACCATGGGCAAGGTATTCCACATGGTCAGAGAAAAAGAGCGCAGAGGCGACTATCTGGGTAAGACCGTTCAGTATATCCCCCATGTCACCGATATCATTAAAGAGCATATCTACCACATTGCAGAAGAAGAGACCGCTGATCTCATAATAGTTGAGATCGGGGGCACCGTGGGTGATATTGAAAATGAACTCTTCCTTGAGGCCATGCGGCAGATGAAAGAGGATGTGGGTAGAGATAATATCATCTACATACACCTCACCTATGTACCCATCCCCCATGGGGTAGGGGAGCAGAAATCAAAGCCAACCCAGCAGAGTGTCACGCTTCTTAAACAACGAGGCATCTTCCCTGATATTATCATCGGAAGGTGTGCAGAACTCTTAACAAAAGAGATCCGATCAAAGATCTCCGCCTTCTGTGATGTGAGCCCTGAGGCGGTGATCACCGGCCTTGATGTGGATGATATCTATGAGATCCCCCTGATCTTTGAAAAAGAGGGACTGGCTGAGATCATCCACAAAAAACTCACCATCTACTCTCCCCCTGACCTCAGGAGATGGAAAAGGCTTATTGATAACATACGCAACCCCACACGTGAGATAACTATCGCTATCTGTGGTAAGTACACCAAGCTTGAAGACTCCTATGCCTCTATCATTGAATCCCTGCACCACTGCTCGGCTCATCTGGGATGCAGGATTAATCTCCGGTGGATAGAGACAACCGATCTCACCGATACCTCGGTTCTGGATGGTATGGATGGGGTGATCGTTCCAGGGGGCTTTGGTAGCCGGGGGATAGAAGGAAAGATCACAATTATCCGAAGGGCACGGGAAGAAGATATCCCCTTTCTGGGTCTTTGTCTGGGGTTACAGCTGGCAGTTGTGGAGTATGCTAGAGATGTGTGTCACCTCACCGGGGCCAATAGCACCGAGTTTGATCCGGATACGGCTTATCCGGTCATTGATATCTTACCAGAGCAAAAGGCTATTATTGAAAAGGGTGGTACCATGAGACTGGGGGCATATGAGGCGGTGGCAAAGAAGGGGTCCCTGGTCAATACCCTGTACCGATCACTCGCTATCTCGGAGCGCCACCGGCACCGCTACGAGGTAAACCCTGAATACCATAAAACTCTTACCGATAAGGGGCTGGTCTTTTCCGGTATGAGCAGGGATGGGAGACTCGTTGAATTCATTGAGCTTCCCAATCTCAAATACTTTGTTGCTACCCAGGCACACCCAGAGCTGAAATCACGGATGGACCAGCCATCTCCCCTGTTCTATGGGTTTGTGCAGGCCTGTTTGGGTGAGGGGTAGGGTTATTGTTGTAGTGAACCACCCTTTTTTAGGTAGATCATCAGAATAGAGATTGCCGCAGGGGTAATACCTGGTATCCGTGATGCCTGGCCCAAGGAAACAGGTTTTATGGTGGAGAGTTTTTCTTTTAGTTCGTTTGAAAGCCCGTGAATACTTGTGTAATCGAATTCCAGTGGGATCTTTATCTTTTCCAGATGCTTGAATTTTTCAATCTCCTGCAGTTGTCGCTGAATATATCCTTCATATTTTATCTCTATTTCAACCTGACTGGTAATACTCTCATCCGGCCTTTTATGGTTCCCATCAAGGGCTTCAATGTTCGCATATCCTAATTCAGGCCTTTTCAGTATTTGGCTTAAGGCAGTTGCGTTCTTTATTGGACTCGATCCTGCCTTTACAAGATAATCATTCACCCTTTTTGAGGAGGGTATTACGGTATTCTTTATCCTGTGAACCTCTGCTGAGATCTCCCGGTACCTTTCTGTCATCGCCTTTAGGGTTTCATCATCGATAAGACCGAGCTCGTTGCCTTTTTCCATGAGCCTCTTATCCGCGTTATCTTCTCTAAGCAGGAGTCTGTATTCAGCCCTGGAAGTAAACATTCTGTAAGGCTCATTGGTTCCTCTGGTGACCAGATCGTCAATCATGACAGCCATATAAGCCTCTGATCGATCGAGGATAAAGGGTGGTCTATTTTGAATCTTTGATGCAGCATTGATCCCTGCCCACATACCCTGGGCAGCTGCCTCCTCATATCCACTGGTCCCATTGATCTGTCCAGCCATATAGAGACCACTGATACGCTTGGTCTCAAGGGTGGGAAATAATTGTATCGGGTCCACATAATCATACTCAATTGCATAAGCAGGCCTCATTATTTCAGCCTCTTCCAATCCCTCCACAGATCTCACAAAGGGAATCTGTATATCCATAGGCAGGCTATTTCCCAGACCGCTTGCATAAGTTTCCTCTGTATCTAATCCCTCAGGTTCGAGTATAATTTGATGTTTGTCCCTGTCAGAAAAGCGCACTATCTTGTCCTCTATAGAGGGACAATACCGTGCAGGAACCCCAGTAATCTTTCCTCCGTACAGTGCGGAGCGCTCTAAGTTGTCTCTAACGATTTGATGGCTCCTTTTGTTTGTATGACCTATGTAACAGGGAATCTGCTGATTGGTGATTTCTCTGGTAAACAGGGAGAAGGGTTTGGGATTCTCGTCGCCATCCTGTCTTTCAAACCTGGTAAAATCAATCGTTGATTTTTTTAGTCGCGCAGGGGTTCCTGTCTTCATTCTACCAAGGTTGAAACCTAGCGTTGTGAGGTTTTCCGGCAGTCCGTAGGAGGCGAACTCGCCTGCTCTGCCGGCCCTGATAGCAGTGAAACCAATATGCACGAGCCCCCGCAAAAATGTTCCTGTGGCTAGGATTACTGAAGGAGCCTGGTACCCGAATCCTGTTTGGTCCTCAATGCCAACAATGTGATTGTTTTCCACCACCAGTTTTTCAACCATCGCCTGTTTAATATCTATGTTAGGCTCCTTTTCTAGTGTCTCCTTCATGGCAATATGATACCGGATCTTATCATTCTGGGTGCGTGTGGATTGAACAGCGGGCCCCTTTTTGGTGTTCAGGGTCCGGTACTGTATTGCAGTCTTATCCGTTACTTTGGCCATTTCGCCACCCAGGGCATCGATCTCTTTTACCAACTGTCCTTTGGCAACCCCTCCAATAGAAGGGCTACAGGGCATTTTTGCAATTCCATCAAGGTCAATAGTCATAATCAAGGCGTTACACCCCATGCGGGCAGCAGCCAGGCCTGCCTCATAGCCGGCATGGCCTGCACCAACAACGATAATGTCGTATTTCTT
>JAFDDT010000064.1 GCA_019310725.1 Deltaproteobacteria bacterium
AATGCCACCGATAAAAACCCCAATCACTACCATGGGGTTCTTTATATCTATTATCGCTAGACCTGCTGCCTGGGTATATGCAACGAAGAGGGCCAACGCGGTCAGGGCAGCAGAACCTATGGCAAAACCTTTGCCTATGGCAGCCGTAGTGTTGCCAAGGGCATCAAGGCCATCGGTGATCTTTCTGGTTTCAGGGCCAAGGCCTGCCATTTCCGATATACCTCCAGCGTTGTCTGCTATTGGTCCATATGCATCGACGGTCATAGTAGCACCAACAGTTGCTAACATTCCCACCGCCGAAAGACCAATACCATAAATACCCGCTGTTTTGAAGCCAACAAATGTGGCTGCGCAGATACCTAAAATGGGAAGATAGGTTGATTGCATGCCAACAGCAAGTCCAGCTATAATTACAGTTGCAGGGCCAGTAGCCGATTGAGCAGCAATGGCCCTAACTGGGGGTCCAGAGGTGTAGTATTCCGCCAAAAGCCCTATCGCAATACCGCACAAGAGACCGGAAAAGATAGCCCAGAATGCTCCCCAGGGCATGCCCATAGATTGTGTAATGAGAGCAGTCAAAATCAGGAAAATAGCAGCTGCCACATAGGTTGTATTTCTGAGGGCGCTTGCCGGGTTCCCGGCCTGAAAGACCTTGATGGAGAATACCCCCACAAAGGAGCTAACTAATCCTGCCATAACAACAAGGATAGGCGTTGCCATATACTTTAGCTTTATGGCCACTGGATCCAGGCCTTTCAGGATAGGAAATTGATTGAGAAATTCAGGCGTAACAGACAGGGTGGCTCCAATTGCGATGGTAGCAATGACGGACCCCACATAAGACTCAAATATGTCCGCCCCCATTCCGGCGATATCGCCCACATTGTCTCCCACATTATCTGCAATAACGCCTGGATTTCGAGGATCATCTTCAGGTATGCCTGCCTCTATCTTTCCTACCAGATCAGCTCCTACATCTGCAGCCTTTGTAAACACACCACCGCCAACCCTGGCAAAGAGCGCAATCGAGCTTGCCCCCATTGCAAATCCGTTAATATATTGCGCGGTTTCTGGGTTGCCTCCATAGTACCAGAACCAGAAACCGAGTCCTAGCAAACCGAGACTGGCTACGGAAAGGCCCATTACTGAGCCAGAGAAGTACGAAACATTGAGGGCCCTCGCCTGACCGTACTTATTGGCGGCATCTGCCGTTCGAGAATTACCTTTGGTGGCTGCACTCATACCTGAAAATCCGGCCAGCATCGAACAGAATGCCCCGGTCACAAAGGCGATAGCCGTTCTCCAAGATATGCCAAACCCAAGTAAGAGAAAAACAATAGCTATAAAGAAAACTAGAACAGAGTACTCTTTTCGCAAGAAAGCCATGGCACCCGAATGAATCATACCCTCCAGGTCCTGCATTATCTCGCTACCATTGGGCTGTTTTTTCACATACACATAAACAAGATACGCAATTATCAGACCCACGATACCTAACCAAGCCGCATAAACAGTCAGACTTTGCACTACAGTTTCACCTCCTTCTCTCTCGTTGTCAGGGAATTGAATTTATTCATTGCCGACTCAACACCATTCATAATGAACAATTCAATGGCCTCTACGACTAAATACAGTACGTCTTTGATTGGTTTTTCTTGATCCTCATAGGGTGCGCTCAAAACAAAATCCTCAATTGATTCATCATACCGGGGCCGCCCTATACCGATCCTGATTCTGTTAAACTCATTAGTCATAAGATGAAAGATCACAGACTCAACCCCATGATGGCCTCCTGCACCTCCTCCACGGGCAATCTTGAGCCGCCCCACATCTAAATCAAGGTCATCGTGGATTACCATGAGGTTCCTGACCTCAGGTGTGTAGTAGTCAAACAGATACTTAACAGAGAGACCAGATAGATTCATGAACGTCTGTGGACAGGCCATTACTATCTTGTTTCCGTGGTAATTGGTGCTTGAGCTTAAGGCTTGAAAACGCCGATCAGACAAATGAAGGCCCAATTGTGAACAGAAAAGATCAACTGCCTTGAATCCAAGGTTATGCCTCGTATTTTGGTATCCTTTACCTGGATTACCGAACCCCACTATCAGGTATGTGTCCTCAAGATTCCTCTTCGCTTTTTGGTTCCTCACCTTCAGTCTCTTCAACTCTTTCTTCTTCCTCTTCCTCTTCCTCGACCTCCTCGACTTTAGTCGGGGCAACCACGGTGAGGACGGTAGCATCCACATCCTCAAGTGATTTCAGCCCCGAAGGAAAAGAAATATCCCCAATATGGAGTGACTCTCCGATATCAAGGCCAGACACATCAACATCTATTTTGTCCACCAAATCATCTGGCATGCACGATACCCTTACCTCTCTGCGAACATGCTGTAAAATACCTCCCTCACTGACTCCTGTAGGTGTATTTACCAGATGTATAGGAATATCTACCTCTAGTTCTTTTTTCAGGGATATCTCGAAAAGGTCTATGTGTAGATAATCTCTCTTAACTGGGTCCCTCTGCACCTCCTTAATCATGACCTTTTTGGATTGCCCCTTTTTACCGGAATCTATCCTGAGGTTAAGAAGAACACTTTCAGCGGATTTCCCTTGAAGCGCCTTTCTGAGTTCGGTGCAATCTAAGGTGAGCATGACGGGATCAGTCTCTGGCCCATAGAGGATGGCTGGAAGCTTATCCGTGCTTCTGAGTTTTCGAGCAGACCCCTTACCTGTTTGGGTTCTTATCTCAGAGCTTAACTGTATAGTTTCCATGTGGTAACTCCAATAATTGAACTATCAATACCAGAAATGCTTTCCCAGCAGATCAAACAAACAATGAACTGACAGACTTTGAAAAGTAAACCCTCTTAATGGCCTCTCCCAGGATTTCCGCCACGGAAACAACCTTCATCTTTGGGCATGCCGCAGCCTTTTTGTTAAGCGGAACCGTATTGGTCGTTAGTAAGGTCTCAATAGGCGAGCTCTCTATCTTTTTTGTAGCATCACCAGAGAGGACTGGATGAGTGCAGCAGGCATAAACCTGTGCAGCGCCATTTTTGATTAATGCCTCAGCAGCCTGAACAAGCGTGCCACCAGTATCAACCATGTCATCAAGGATGATAGCTGTTTTTCCTCTCACATCCCCTATTATGTTCATGGCCATAGCAACATTCGGTTCCTCTCTCCTCTTATCTATTATGGCCAATGAGGCATTGAGCCTCTTAGCAAATGCCCGTGCCCTCTCCACACCGCCAGCATCCGGGGATACTATCGACAGGTTGCCTTCAAAATTTTTCCTGATGTAGCTCAAAAGAATCGGTGCTGCAAACAGATTATCCACGGGAATATTGAAGTATCCCTGTATCTGCCCAGCATGCAGATCGATTGAGATCATACGATCCACGCCAGAAACGGTTATGAGATCGGCAACGAGCTTAGCGCTTATAGGAACCCGTGGCTTAACCTTCCTGTCCTGGCGAGCATAGCCATAGTATGGGATTACAGCCGTTATACTTCTGGCCGAGGCCCTTTTGAGTGCATCGGTCAGTATCAAAAGCTGCATAAGGTTATCATTAACTGGGCTACAAGTAGACTGAAGTATAAAGGTGTCTCTCCCCCTTACATTTTCATCGATTTCAACACGAATCTCTCCATCGCTGAAGGTTTTGTTTACCATCTTTCCGGGAATGATCCCTAAATAATCACATACCTCTTTGGTGAGGTCTATGTTAGCTGTGCCACTAAATAGCTTCAAACTATCATCAAGCTCATACACAGAATCTTCCTCTTGCTCTCCAAAAAAGACACCCCTCAATATTGGCTGGGGTGGGAGGATTCGAACCTCCGAATGCGGGCTCCAAAGGCCCGTGTCTTACCGCTTGACGACACCCCAGAGCTTTGATGCCAAATTTCAAAATCCAAACGCCAAACGAAACAAAGATGTTTACATGTCAAGCTTTGCAATATGCCATTCGATATTTGTTTGAGCCTTAGAATTGGGAATTTTTCTTGCAGAATAGTTTTAACTCAAACCTCTTACAACAAACACGTCGTGTCTCTGGCATTGGCAGACCAGCCTCTTCCCGGCTTCATGGGCCCTTTTCTCTGAGTCAAAAACACCAAAAACGCTCGGGCCGCTGCCGGTCATCAAGGCACCAAGTGCGCCCAATGCTTTTAAGGAGGCCTTAATGGAGCTAAGAAAAGGGTATCTGCTAAAGGTAACGCTTTCAAGATCATTGAAAAGCAAATCTGGGATATTGAGAGCGGCGCCATCAAGAATTTTTATTATATCCCGATTCCTTCCAACTGTCAACCCCAATCTGGCCTTCTTGTAAGCCCACCCCGTAGAGACCATCAGATTCGGACTTACAATAGCATACCACAAATCTGGAAAGTTCTTTATTGGCTCGAGTATTTCTCCAATCCCCCTGGCTACCGCTGGCCTTTGTAAGAGAAAAAATGGAACATCTGCGCCTAAAGAAAGGGCAAGTCTTTCGAGATCTCTTTTCGGCAGGGGGTTGCCCCAAAGCATATTGAGTCCTCTCAAGGTTGCTGCGGCATCACTGCTGCCACCGCCCAAACCAGAAGAAATCGGTATCGTCTTGATGAGGCTTATTTTGGCTCCCTTGCTGATTCGAGTTTCTTCAAGAAAGGAAAGCGCCGCTCTATTCACAAGATTATTCTGGCCTTCAGGCAGTTTCCTTCCGCTACACGACGTCTCTATCCCCTCTTCTATTATACCTATCTTTAAGTTATCATAGAGAGCCACTGGGACGAAAAGAGACTCTATCTCATGATACCCATTGGCCCTCTTCCCAGTGACTCTCAGGAACAGATTGAGCTTGGCCGGAGCCTCTATTTCAATAGTGGCCTGATTGATGAAAGCGGCGCTCGATTGCTCTCTTGCAGGTTTCGAGGTCATTTTTGTTTGCTTGCCGCAACAAACCGCATCCGAAGATCGTAGAGAAGATTCTGTAGGAGTTTTTCCTCCTCCTCGCTGAGGTTGCCCTTGGTCTTTTCCTTGAGGATCCCAATGATATCAATCGATTGTTTGGCTAATGCCAGGTCCTTCTTTTTTTCTCCTGACTGAGGATCTGCGATTTCACCGAGGTGAAGGAGCACCGAGGAGCTCAGTGAGAGAAGAAAGGATGAAAAATTTACCTCTGGCAAGGGAGAAGTTTCTTGCTCTTTCTTCCAAGCTTGTTCCCCTGCATCCTTTTCCCGTTCCTCCTTTACCGCTTCCTCGCTATCGGGAGCCTTCTTGAATTCCTCCTTCACCTTTCCTTCGTTATCAAAAGTTCTTCTATCCTTAACGGTAAAGCCTTCACCCTGTATTACTTCTTCTGACATATTCTCCTCCTTGACATGTTAAGTTTCTGCTAACAGTTTTTCCCCTCCTGCCCATACGGCGGAAATTCTACCCCTCTGCAAAGCTTCCACCTGAGGATATGTCACTGCACCTCAAAGGAATCTCAGGGTTTTTGTCTTAATTCTGCTAGCTTACCTATCTAAATTTAACAAAATATGCTAAGAGAGTGCAAGAGAAAAGCCGAGGCTAATCCAACCGTTACCTTGCGCAGAAATATGCTACCCAACTCCCTGGACTATCATTGTGCTCTTTCTGCATGCCACGCAAGGCGCTCCTGCTATGGTGCTATGATCAGCACAAATCGCCTTGACATGGTTTACCTTTTTAGTTAACTTCAATATGCAATCCATGGTAATATCTGGTATAAGTAATATAGAAAAGCCCGTTTCATTGATTGGCAAGCAAGAAAAGACGTGTATGTGGAACCCGACATTTTTGGAATTTATCTACCCATAGCTTAGTGCTGAGTGAGCGATGGTGTTCATCATACTTGAAATAGTACGTCACGGTATTTGCGAATCGAAGCACTTAGGCAAATTGAAGATATTCACAACTTACCAGTCATTAGCTTCCCCGCTTTAAAGATCTTCTCCATGCCGTTACACATGATTCTAAAGATCATAGGGGATTAGTGCTTGCTACAAGTGAGCTGAAGCGCGTTGCCCTGTATGGAATGCCGGAATGGTGGCATTGTCGGTACCGCAGGTTTGCGCCTCAGCCGGATACATATTCGGAAAAGACCCACTACTGAGAGCATCAAGAATAATTTGCTCTATAGGGATGGGCATGAGGTCTTTTCTTCTGTTCCGAGGCTCCCGGCCTGGTCTTTTCTACGACTTATCAACAGGGGATACCTGCCCCCTCCGCATCCCCTTCGACAGGCTCAGGACTGCGGCTTCCCCCACTGATAAGTCGTGAAAAGACGAGCGGCCTCCCACCAGTCACAGTAGAAAAGACCTCATGCCCATCCTGGGTGCTTCTCGGTTATGTGCAATGCAAACAATAAAATGTTTTGTTTAGTATATGAAAAGACGATTGAGTAGAACAATCAGTATAGGTGGGGTAAAGATTGGCGGAGGGGCCCCGGTTGTAGTTCAGTCCATGACCAAGACCGCGACTCAGGATGTGGTTGCCACGGTCAAGCAAATTGAAAATCTCAGTAGCGCTGGCTGCGAGCTTGTACGCGTGGCAGTCCCAGATATGGCCGCTGCTTCTGCACTGAGAGAGATAAAACCCCAGGTATCTCTCCCGCTTATTGCCGATATTCATTTTGACTACAGGCTCGCCTTGGCAGCAATAGAGAACGGTGCTGACGGCCTCAGATTGAATCCAGGCAACATCAGGGGGAAAAAGCAAATCCAAAAGATTGTTGCTGCTGCTAAATCTCGAGCCATTCCTATAAGGATTGGGGTAAACTCTGGCTCTCTGGACAGGGCTACTCTCAAAAAGCATGGTCATCCGACACCAGAAGCTATGGTTGAGAGTGCGCTGAGCCATGTGAGAATACTGGAAGATCTGGACTTCCATCTAATCAAGATCTCCCTCAAGTCCCCGAATGTCTTGCAAATGGTATCGGCATATAGACTTCTGAGTGAGAGAGTGGACTACCCTCTCCATGTGGGTGTCACCGAGGCGGGGACCCTCATATCAGGAACCGTCAAGAATGCTTTGGGCATAGGATTGCTTCTATCAGAGGGCATAGGAGACACCATCAGGGTTTCTCTTACCCATGATCCGGTTGCGGAGGTTAAGGTAGCCTATGAAATCCTGAGGGCCCTGGGTTTGAGGCAGAGGGGAGTTGAAATTATCTCCTGTCCTACCTGCGGTAGGTGCCAGATAGATCTTCTCGACCTGACAGAAAAGATTGAGGATGCCCTGAATCACATTGCAGCCCCTCTTAAGGTAGCAATTATGGGGTGTGTAGTGAATGGGCCTGGAGAGGCACGTGAGGCCGATGTCGGTATTGCTGGCGGCCCTGGTCAGGGCACCTTGTTTAGAAGGGGCAAGGTGGTGAAAAAGGTGACCGAGTCACATCTGGCAAGGGTACTCATTACAGAAGTCAAAAAGATGGCGGATGAATGAATATTTTCCATTTCCGATTTTAAATTGAGTATGTTAGATCGTAATTACTCAGGTTCACGGTTCAACGGTTCAGGGCTAGAGAGCGATGAAGATTGAACGTTTTGAAGATATTGAGGCCTGGCAACTGGCACGCGAATTGACTCAGAAAGTGTACCGTCTGACAAAGAAGCCAGGATTTTCGAGGGACTATGGGCTGAAGAGACAGATACAAGAAAACTTCTCAGGTTCACAGTTCCAAGGTTCAAGGTTATTAAACGGTGAACATAGACGAGTAGGAAGATAAAGAAACCAACCGTGAACATTGAACCGTGAACCAGACAACCTGAGTAGTTATGTTAGATCTTCGATTATCAATTTTCAACAGTCAATCATCAATTTTCGATTATGGCACTTATGTCAAGACGATATTCTGAATTCTTTATCCCAACCCTGAAAGAGATACCGGCCGAGGCTGAGATTATCAGCCACCAGTTAATGCTCAGGGCCGGCATGATCAAAAAGCTTTCAGCTGGGATCTATAATTATCTTCCCTATGGTTTGAGAGCCCTTAAAAGGGTGGAGCATATTGTCAGGGAAGAGATGGACAGGGCAGGTGCCATAGAGGTGCTACTGCCCAGTGTGCAACCAGGCGATTTGTGGATGGAAAGCGGTCGATGGGAGCATTATGGGCCTGAGCTTTTGAGGTTCAGGGATCGACACAACAGGGAATCATGTTTGGGTCCAACCCACGAAGAGGTCATCACAGACCTGGTACGAAAAGAGATCCATTCATACAAGCAACTGCCTCTTAACCTGTACCAAATACAGACAAAGTTCAGGGATGAAATCAGGCCGAGATTTGGAGTGATGAGGGCTCGGGAATTTATTATGAAGGACGCCTATAGCTTTGATGTGGATGATGAGGGATGCAGCAATAGTTATGAGAGTATGTATCGTGCTTACGAGGCTATTTTTAGAAGGTGTGGACTGAAATTCCGGGCAGTTGAGGCAGACACCGGGCCTATCGGCGGCAGTTTCTCTCACGAATTCATGGTGCTCTCAAATAGTGGCGAAGACGACATCGTCAGCTGTCAAAATTCTCACCACGCTGAAAAAAAAGAACCATTACACGTGGTAGATACTCCAGGAATGAAAACTATAGATGAGGTATCTGCCTTTCTATCAGTGGCACAGGAGAAAATCGTCAAGACGCTTATTTATCAGACTGAGCAGGGGCCGGTAGCCGTTTTAGTGCGGGGGGATCATGAATTGAATGAAGCTAAACTGAGAAATGTTCTGAACGTGCAAGAACTCACCATGGCAGATCCGGAAACCATATTTGCAGTAACTGGTGCCCCTGTGGGCTTTGCCGGAGCCATTGGCTTAGAGGTTAAGATACTGGCCGATTTCGGGATCAAAGAGATGAAAAACATGGTGATGGGCGGAAACGAGGAGGATAGGCACATCCTGAATGTAAACGAGGGCAGGGATTTTCAGGTGGATCACTATGCAGACCTGAGGGCGATCACTCCCTCTGATGCGTGCCCCAGATGTGGTGGCACATTACGATTTGGTAAGGGTATAGAGGTGGGTCATGTCTTTAAGCTCGGGACCAAGTACAGCAAGGCTCTCAATGCCACTTTCCTGGACAAGAACGGGCAGGAAACTCCCATTATTATGGGATGCTATGGTATAGGAATTGGGAGGACCGTGGCGGCGGCCATAGAGCAAAGTCACGATGAGAACGGTATCATCTTCCCCGTCTCTATTGCACCCTTTGAAGTGACAATCCTCCTGCTTGAAACCCATGAACCTCAGGTGCGAAAAGTTGCTGACACCTTATATCAGCATCTGATCGGTTTAGGTGTCACAGTCCTTCTGGATGACAGAGATGAAAGACCAGGTTTCAAACTCAAGGATGCTGACCTTCTGGGCATACCCGTGAGGGTCACCGTCAGCGTAAGAACACTTCAGAAAGATGCTATTGAGACAAAATTGCGCTCTGACAGAGATCTCACGTTAGTACCCGTGAGCAAGGCTCCCGCGGCGGTAAAGGAGGTTGTACAGGGCCTTTATGATTCGCTTAAATGATATAACTTCAAAGATCGTCTCATATCATCCTGCTGCAGATATAAATCTCATTGAAAAAGCATATGTCTACTCAGCCAAGGTTCACAAGGGTCAAGTCCGTCTCTCCGGTGAACCATACCTTTCCCACCCATTAGAAGTAGCCGGGATTCTCGCCAGTATGAAGATGGATGAGGTGACCATTGCCTCTGGCCTGCTCCACGATACTGTTGAGGATACCCTCGCTGAACTAAAGGATATTGAGTATCTGTTCGGCAAGGAGGCGGCAACCATAGTAGATGGTGTCACCAAGATAAGTAAGATACATTTCCTGAGCAAAGAGGAGCAACAGGCAGAGAATATCCGAAAGATGATTCTTGCCATGGCCACCGACATTAGAGTTATTCTGGTCAAACTGGCAGATCGCTTGCATAATATGCAGACCCTCGGCTTCCAACCCCCTGAAAAGCAGGAAGCAATTGCAAGGGAAACCCTCGATATCTATGCACCTCTTGCTGGAAGAATAGGTATTTACTGGCTCAAGTCCAACCTGGAAGATCTCTCCCTTTTTTATCTTGAACCAAAAACCTACGGGGATATCCGGTTAGGAATTGCGCAGAGACAAGAGGGACAGGCCAAGTTTATCAAGGAGATAAAGGAAATCCTGACTAAGCGATTAGATGAGGCAGGCATAAAGGCAACGATAACGGGAAGAAACAAGCATTTTTTTAGCATTTATAAAAAGATGATGGAGCAGGATCTGAATATAGATCAAGTCTATGATATCCTGGCCTTTAGGATCATCGTGAATGCTGTAAAGGAATGCTACGAGGTTTTGGGCCTGATCCATTCCATGTGGAAACCCGTGGCAGGTCGATTCAAAGACTATATCTCGCTACCCAAGGCGAATATGTATCAGTCTTTGCACACCTCCGTAATCGCCCCTTTGGGCGAGAGAATGGAAATACAGATAAGAACGTGGGACATGGACAGAATTGCCGAAGAGGGTATCGCAGCTCATTGGAGGTACAAAGAGGGATATAAGTCTGGCAAAAAGATGCCCGGACAGTACCCATGGATGAAACAGTTACTCGAGTGGCAAAAGAACCTGACTGACCCAAAGGATTTTCTAGAAACAGTCAAGCTGGATCTCTTCAGCAGCGAGGTCTATGTTTTTACGCCGAAAGGTGACGTCAAGGAACTTCCCAGGGGGGCCACCCCTGTTGATTTTGCTTATAGCATCCATTCAGAGGTTGGAAACAGATGCATCGGTGCCAAGGTAAACGAGCGAATAGTCCCCCTGAGCTATCAGCTTAAGAACGGAGATATTGTTCGGATTATCACCTCAAAAAATCATGAACCCAGTAAAGACTGGCTCAATTTTGTAAAGACATCTACGGCTCGAACCAGGATCAGGCAGTGGATAAAACAGCAAGAAAGAGAAGAGAGTATCGCCATTGGGCGCGATATCTTGGACAAAGAGCTCAGAAAAATTAACCTTGCCTTGTCCAGGCAACTCAAAGGCCAGGAAATATTAGATGTAGCCCATAAATTTTCACTAAACAGTGTCGATGATCTGCTCGCCAATATCGGCTACGGAAAGCTCTCACCAAAGCAGGTTTTGAACCGGCTTGTTCCCCCGTTAGACATAAAAGAGGACAAACCAGAAGGCCTGGTCCAGAAAATAGTTCACCGGATTAAGAGAAAAAAGGCAGACACCGGGATCAGGGTTAAAGGAATGAGTGATATGCTGATTCGTTTTGGAAAGTGCTGCCACCCGCTGCCAGGTGAACCAGTTATCGGTTTTATCACCAGGGGGAGGGGGGTCACCATTCATGCAAGAGGTTGCCGGCACATCAGGGATGTTGACCAAGATCGATTGGTGGAAGTGGATTGGGAGCGTACTGAAGATGTGAGTTATCTAGCAAGATTGAGGGTTACCAATATCTCCAAAAAAGGGATGCTGGCCAATATAAGCGCTATCCTTGCCCAGAGCGAGGCTAATATTTTAGATGCAGATGTCCAGACAACGGTAGACAAAAAGGGGATATCCACCTTTACTATTGAGATATCCGATTATGATCAATTAAGGGATATTATTTCAAACATTAAAAAGATCAAAGAGGTTTTGAAAGTGGAGCGGATCTAAAAAAAACAGTAAGAAGTATGGAGAAGGCAGTATGCAGCAGGGAAAGGCCCGACATAGGGTGCTTACTGCTTTCTGCCTACTGTTTACTTATATGCCAGTCCGGACCTGAGACACCTCGTACACACCTTCATTTT
Source organism: Deltaproteobacteria bacterium (assembly GCA_019310725.1). Taxonomy (GTDB): domain Bacteria; phylum Desulfobacterota; class DSM-4660; order Desulfatiglandales; family B25-G16; genus JADFWK01. Next base: position 11,783 of record JAFDDT010000064.1, read on the forward strand.
TTTGGTCTGTCCTTTGATGTCAACTCGCACGGTTTGGAGGTTCGGATACCAGCGCCTTTTCGTTTTGTTGTGGGCATGGCTTATATTATTGCCTGTAACAGGCCCCTTGCCACATATTTCACATACCCTGGACATTCTTTTATTCCTCTATGTTTCTTGGTTCTTGGTAAATATTCAGTTGGGCATACCCGTGTAACCTGGTTCCGTTCAGAACAGGTAGCGCCCGTTGTCCATTGTTAACAGGCTGTTGCCGAAATCCCTTTTCTCTTAGTCTAAAACGTTTTTTGACAAACCTAAGGCTCACTCCAGGCGATGTCAAAACTAGCCTTGAGGGCTCAAAAGGCTTACATCGCTTATCTTCCACTTCGCCAAGGGTTTTTTGGCAAAAAACGTTCTAATGACCGCTCAAAGGGATTTCCGTTTGGGCAACAACCTGTTAATAGTCAACTCTATTTCATATTTCAACCAGTTCGCTGATATTAAGCCTCTTTTTCCCCAGTTCAATGCGCCAACAGAATATACAGCCTTCTCACAACCGAGCACTGACAACTATCAACAGACATTACCATGTAACAGATTTTTCCGCTTTTAGCAACTCAGAAATGAGGATATCCACCTCGTTTGTTATAAGGTCATAGGCGTTGCTCAGGGGAGGGCTGAAGATGGTTTCATACTGAGAGATTTTTCCCAAAGGGATCTCTTCACCTATCATCAGGATAACCCTCTCACCTATCCTACTGACCTCCCTTGGACCCAGAATCTGGGCTCCAAGTAATGTCTGCTTATCTGAATCGGCAATCAATTTAGCCCATACCTGGTTTCCGTCAAACATCTGCCTTCGGGTCATACCCCTTCTAACAACAGATGAGACCTCCAATCCCTCTGTTGCGGCTGCTCTTTCTGTTATCCCTACCGTTGCAACGGTAGTTCCAAAAATCTCCGCCCCAAATGTATTTAATGAGCCCAAAAAGGGTACGGTATTTCCGAAGTGGATATTCCGTCCTATGACCCTGCCATTCCTATTGGAGTGTGTTGCCAGGGCGGTAACGATCTTCTTCCCATCTACCATATACCAACCTTCGATGCAATCTCCTGCCGCATAGATACAAGGGTCACTTGTTTGAAGGTACTGATCCACCTCAATACCACCGGTTTTGCCGATCGCTAGTCCGGCCTTCTTGGCGAGCTCCACATTCGGAACAATTCCCTTGGCAACGAGGGCCCAGTCTGATTCTAAGGTTTCACCGCTTGACAGAAAGAGTTTGATACCCTTCCTCCCAGACTCGGCCTTATTAACGGACGTAGACAAGTGGATTGAGACCCCTGCACCTTCAACAATAGGATTCAGTTTTTCAGCCATTTCAGGATCAAGTTGCTGTGAAAGTAGGCTATTCGAAGATACTATAACAGAAACAGATGAATAGCCCTTTTTGATCAGTGTTTCAGCCATTTCAAGCCCAATTACTCCGCCCCCGAGAATAACGGCTCGTTCTCCTCCCGACATTACTGAATGAATCTTATGGGCATATCTCAATTCTGTGGTAAGATAGTGTATTCTATCTCCTTCAAGCCCCGGAATGTTCGGCATTTTATTAGCAGCCCCAGTATTGATCAGCAAGATATCATAAGGTATCTCTTCCCCATCCACCCTGATAATCTTTTTCTCTCTGTCGATAGCGTCCACACTTCTTTCTGTATGTAGCCCTATTCTCTTTTTTTCAAACCATCCTGGCGAAGCATAAAACATCTCTTCAAACGATAAGGTATCCCTGAGAACGAACGGCTGTTCGCATGGTGTATATGCAGTCCTGGGCCTTTTTGTGTAAATATCAATCTGTGCTGGATTGTTCAGCACCCTGAGGGTGTTTGCACACACGATACATGCCCCACCTCCCCCGATCATGACAACCTTCATCTTGGTCTCCCTGTTTAAACTTGGTTTCTATTGCCATCCAGCCACCAACATTTCTCTTGCTGATGAGAAAGTTTACTAAGCAAAGGATTTTACTGTTTAAATCCGAGATAACCGAGAGGGTCTAGGATGGTCATGAGGTCTTTTCTTCTGTTCCGAGGCTCCCGGCTTAGGCCCGCCCTCCAGCCAAGCGGGGTCAGGTGGACGGCTCTTGGTGCCTTTGTTGCGGAATAGCTGAGATTTTGCCTTTATTTGGAAGGTAGGATATAATTCATACATTGTGACATGCAAGAAAAAAATACGAATAATAGGCTGTAAATTGTCATTTGTCTGTTTCGCTCCTTAATGCCCCGGCAGATCCTCGGCGCTCACTTCAATTTTTGGGAACCTTTTGGTTATTCCACGACCAGAAAGGTGTTCATATCAAGCCTTATCATAGTATCAGGTATCTGTTCACTGCCGTGGTCTTTCAAGTGTGTTCCAAATAGAACCCTAATAGCGTCAAACATTACCGGATTATAGGGATGAAGAGCTCATCCAGAAAGTCCTGTGAGACCGAACAAAGGCGCCACATCTTGTGATGGTTTTTTCCTTGACACACAAGTCTATTTATTCCTATCCTCTGTTATCAAGGAAGGATTTCTTATTATTTCATGTCCTATTCTCTGTTTCCAAAAAGAGGCTTCCTATTAATTCTTGTCATTTCATTTGATCAGGACATAGACATTGTCATCAAGATTATGTAATTTTGGTCATTGGAGGCATGCTATGAGAAAAAGAGCAATCTACAATATCGCAATTACCGTATTATCAGCGTTTTTTCTATACGCATGTGCAGGCGCAGGCAAACAACACTACGATACCGGAATGCAGCTTGAGGAGGCTGGCCAATATAAAGAAGCCATCGCCTATCTGGAACAGGCCATTGCAAAGGAGCCCAAAAATAAACAATACCGAGATGCCCTGTATGAACTGAAAGAGACGCTAGTCAACGATTTTGTGACCCAGGGAAGTCAGGCCCTTAGCTCCGAGTCTCCACTCACTATTGCAGCCATCAACAAGGCCAGGGTGAAACTTGACAAGGCCAGAGAGATCGACTCTGACAACCCTGTTGTGACCGATTTTGCCCGCACACTTGAAAACCAAGAAAGCTCCCTTCTCTCAGAAGTAAAAGCCCTACACTCCCAGGCAGAACAGTATGTTGAGGCAAAGGAATGGCTCAAGGCCTTTTTTAATCTGCAGCAAATTCAAAGCAAATTTCCTAATTATGAAGACTCGTCCCAGCTATTAACGCAAACTGCAAACAAAGGCTCACAAGCCTTTTATGCAAAAGCCAGATCACTGTTTGACAAAGAAGATTACAGGGGCGCAACAGGATATCTTCACAAGGCCCTTTCTTTAAAAGCGGATCACAAACCTGCCAGGGAACTTCTATCTCATGCATTGGAACGCGACAATAAAGACTATTTTGTTGGGCAGGGCAAAAAAGCAGCCATCGCTCAAAAATGGAAGCAGGCAATCAAATCCTACAAACGGGCGCTCGAATATGATCCTAAAGATCAGAACCTGACAAAACTCATTGATACCGCACGTGCTAAAATCGCGCAATTTTACATTCGCGAGGCCAGAACTCAGATATACGCCGGGTGGCTTCTGAAGGCTTTTGAAACATATGAGCTGGCCTCCCAATATGCAACCAGTCCAGATAATTATGAAATCAGCACCCTTCGAAAGGACCTTTCTTCACAGACTAAGGCTCTGGCTGACCAGTTCAAAGGGAAGGGCCAATTCGGCGGGGCCTGGTTCTGGTATCAAAAAATAGAAAACATCAACCCACAATACCCGGAGATATTTTACCTGATCCAGGCCATGGAGGACAAAATTACACAGAGACTCAGAAAATCCATTGCCGTGTTCGACTTTGGCTCCCCGAGCAACTCCCCTGATGCAGGTGTGATCTTTGCAAATAACCTGATTACCTTTCTATTCAAGACCGCCAGTAACGATGTCAAGATTTTGGAAAGGGAAAACTTGAAATCTATTCTGGAGGAAATGAAGCTTGGACAAATCGGAGTGGTCTCGGAACAAACCGCCAAGGAAATGGGTCGTGTTTATGGGATAGATGTGGCTGTGATGGGCAGCGTTCTCCGCTACAATGTGGAGTCATCTATCTACTCGGATACAAAAGCTGTAACCTATCAAGTTGAAAAGATAGCGGAAAACATAGACTATCTTAACTGGAAGGCCAGAAATCCTAACCCCACGCGAGAGGAACTTGATCGAGCACCGGTGCCATTTTTACGCAAGAAGGTAGATGTTGAAAAGGAATACAAAGTCTCTACTCACAAAAAGGTTGCCTTTGTCACAGTTTCTTTCCGCATTGTGGATGTAAATACCGGAGAAAACATTCTGGTCGATACGATTTCACGCAAAAAGACGGCTAAAGATGAAACCAGTGCCGGGGTTCAGATTGCTGGCATTAAGTTCGATCCCCTGGAAATTCCAACTAATACTGAACTGCTTCAACAATTGACGGATGAAGTGGTCGGCGAGCTCGGCCGGGAAGGGCTGCGGCCCTTAAGAAACCTGGAGAAAACCTATTTTCAGGCAGGTGAAAAGTACTTGCAGCGCCGGAACTACCTTCAGGCAGCAGAAAGCTTCGTCGACGCCGTGTTTGCCGAAAAAATAAAAATGATCCAGGGGTCTCCCATGACGCAAAAAGCCCTTCAGAATATAGAGAATGCCTTCCGCAATCATAAAGTAAAATTAGAGAGTTAATCCATGTTCCATATCAGGGATTACTTCCTTTTTGCCATACCTGTTTCTTTTTTGCTTTGGGCCCCTCTACCTGCACATGCACGGGCAAACACCCTGGCTCTCTTTAATTTCAGGGCCACAAATATCGAGGCCATGGGCCATAATGTAGAAATTTTATATGCACTTATTTGCGCCCTCGAAAAGGAAAAATCAATCAACCTCATGTCCAGGCGAGAAATGGAGGAAACCCTTCATCAGTCAGGATTGGTGCAGAATGATAATCCTGAGATGGTCCTGAAGGCCGGAAAAGCCTTGGGCGTTAATTTCATACTTTTCGGACGGGTCACAAAAAAGAGGGGTCAGATTATTGCTCAGATCAAACTCATGGATGTTGAAAATGCGTCGGTGCTTAATACCTGGGACAAGACCTTTTCCGGACGTGAAGACATTTTGCACAAAATTTCCCCATTTGCCGTGGAACTAAGTGGCACCATCGAAAATAGGGAGCTAAATCTGTCCCCTTCCCCGCCACCGAAAGCCCAGAATCAGATCGGAATTCATATTGATAACCTGCATTCCAAGAGCAAAGCAAAAACAATTGTATTGTCATGGAAATTTGATGCCTCACAGCCTGTTGTCGGCTTCAATGTATATCGAGCCGAAAATCCGGAGGGACCCTATCAGTTTCTCGGCAAAACTAATAAAAATATATATAATGATGCCACTATCAAAAAGGGGAAATACTACTACTATCATATCGGAATTATCCTCAGCTCCGGCAAGGAGATTAAGGACAACTACACCGCCCAGGCGATAAATATGGGCGAAAAACTGCCCCATCCACCGGTCATTATGAGTATTAAAGGGTATCTTCAAAGGACCGAAATCAAATTCATCCCTTCGCTTATAAACGATCAGGAAAAGTTCGAAATAGTAAAATATAAAATCTACCGCCAAAAGAATTCCAGCGGTGAATGGGAAAATATCAGTTCAATCGATGCGGAAATTAGACCTCAATCCGGGCTGGCCTTTACTGTTGAAGACACAAATAATATTGGAGACGGGGAGACATACACTTATGCAATTGCAAGTCTGGACAAGGAAAATCGAGAAAGCCCCAAGTCCAGTCCCGTAGCAGTTAAAACAATAAGCCCCCCGGTACTGAAGGTTGAAAAGGATGATCTGCTGAGAAAAGTAAGACTCTCGTGGCAGTCACTGGAAACCATCAAAGGATATTGCCTGTATAGAAAGTCGAACCTGGAGGGCTGGAAAAGGGTAGCCAGGATCAGTGGATGTCAAAAATCCAATTTTACAGACAAAAAGGACCTCAAAGATGGGCAGCACTACCAGTATTACCTGACAACCTATGATGCCGAGAGAGAGACTGGTCCATCAAACATGGTAAAGGCCAAAACCAAGGATCTGCCTCCCATTCCGGAAAATCTCCAGGCCCAAAGCGGTCTGGTTAAGTCAGTCCAGATCTCCTGGGCCCCCGTTGAGGACCCCGATATAGGCGGTTATGCTATTTACCGGGGAACCGACAGGGAAAAACTTATACGAATTGCAAAGGTTAAAGGGTACAAATCTGATTCATTTCTGGACAAAGGCAAGGCATTTCAGCCATTGGAAAATGGCAAGGATTACTATTATTCAGTCACCTGTTTTAACCTATTTGGCGCAGAAGGGAAAAAGACATATGCCTCCCTTGCAAGGACAAAACCAAGGCCCAGCAATGTCAAAGGGCTCATGGCGACAGCCACACAGGGCCATATTTTCCTAAGATGGGATAATAATCCTGAGCCTGATATCAAGGGCTATATCCTCTTTCGCAACCGGAACAATGGATACTGGTCAAAAGTCCAGACTCTGAGCCCTGATCAAACCAGTTACAAGGACGTCGATTTGAAACCTGATTCTAGCTATCGTTACAGAATAATCGCCGTAGATAATGACGATCTCAAAAGCGACCCGGTAGAAAGCAATTCTGTTCCAAGCCCAGTGGTTAAGTCGGAGGAATAACCCATTGAATCCATGCCTCTTTTGACTTGACTCACGTTCAGCATCCAGTGTACTACCAATTTGGAAGGTTAGTTGGTTTGAATCCCAACTCCTGAGTACTGAACGATTAGGTTCAGGCATGTCCGGGCTACGTTTTCGGGGAAATAGAAACCGCACTTTGGGGAAGCACCGATATCATAAACGCCATAGGAGCATAGTAGTGGATATGCGAGCGATTCGATGGGCCGTATTAATTCTTGCGATTATGTGGTTGCTTTCCATAGCTCCCCTCAAAGCCGAAGCAGAAGACGACTGTGGCAGTATTGCAGATAAAATCAGCCATGGCGAAATTCTTTGGACCGAAAATGCCATAATCGTGCAAGGCACCGCCGCCCCCAATCTTTCCGACCCGGATAAACCGGTTTCAGCTATCAAGCGTGAGGCTCAAAGAGCCGCAACCCTTGATGCTTACACAAAGGTGGCTGGGATTCTTGCTGGCATCAGCGTCACCAGTGATACGCTCGCAGCGGACAGCCCAGAGGTTATCTCGAGAATAGAGGCTTATGTTCAGCATTCAAAAATCTGTAAAGCAAAATATTACGCCGACGGAGGAGTGGACATAGTTGTTAAGGTTCCTCTCACTGGCGAGTTGGCCAAGGCACTGTTGCCCCTTGCGGGTTCAAATGTAGCAACATCAAAATCCGAGTTTACCGGATTGGTGGTTGATGCTTCAGACCTCCCTTTTGCACCCGCTCTTGCTCCCAGACTGCTCGATCCCAGCGGCTCGGTTCTTTTCAGCCAAGGAAGTGTGAGAGTAGAAGTTATTGAGAAACAAGGAGCCGTTAAATACGTGCAAAGCCCGCGGGCGGTTAACAAGGACTTCGTTGGCACAAAACCCCTGAAAATCAAGGCTGTTGGACTGGGCTCTCTTTCTCCCACCGACCTCGTCGTCGACCAAAAAGCCGCCAGCGTTTTGAGCCGCTCCCCCGCTTTTTTGGGAGATGGCAAGGTCATTATCATCATTCCACTTATTCAAAGGCTCAAATGCAAAGATTTAGCGGCTAAAGCAAAAGACCGCTTAGTTGATTGGGAAAGAAGAATTGTCTTGGTGCGCGGCACTGGCAAGGTCAATTTCACAAATAAGTGGGATAATGCCGTACGCCTGCGCATGATGGAAAGGGCTGCAGAAGTAGATGCCCAAAGAGGACTTCTAGAGACTCTTTTGCAAATAAGGGTTGATGGCAGCAAAGCGTTGAAAGATGAACCAAGGGCCCCTCAATACATAAAGGGCGTTGTTAGGAATTCTGTTCGGTGCAGCGCCAAATACTTTAGGGACGGGACTGCTGAGGTAGTGCTCGCAGCGCCAATCGATAGTATGGCCACAGAGGTGGCAAATTTGGGCAAACAGAGAGGGCCGACCCTTACCGTTTCAAAAATCGACGCCACCGGATTGATTATCGATGCGTCCGGGTTGAAGTTCAAACCGATTTTGGCGCCCAAACTGCTGGGGCCCGACGGAACCGAGATTTACGGCCCTGACATAGTAGCCAAGGCATACGTTCACCAGTACGGTGTTGCCGGCTATAGCTCTTCCGTCGACGAAGCCATGTCTGATAAAAGAACAGGCCAAAGGCCCATTATCGTTGATGCTGAAAAGGTTGCCGACGACCCAAGCCACCTGGTGCTGGCGGCAAAAGACATGAACAAATTAGGTCAATTGAAAGATATAGTTGGGCTGTTAAGCCAGGGCCGGGTGATAATTGTTACGGAACATGCGGCCAATAAATAGCGTATCGGCAGGAGGTAATTGCCATGGGCAAGCGATTATTCGTCCATTCGGTATTCCTAGTGGGGGTCCTGCTCATCCTCGTGATTGGCGCTTTTGCCCAATCAAAGGAGATCAGGACCAAGGGTTACGGGACAATCTACGGCAACAACAAAGCGGCTGCGCGTGACAAAGCGATCGAAGACGCACAAAGAAAAGCCGTGGAGCAGGCCATGGGCACAATGATCTCTTCGGAGAGCGTGACAAAGAATTTTCAGTTGATCAGTGACCGGATTTTGAGCCTCTCAAGCGGCTACATCGAAAGATATAGGGTAATCTCCGAAAGGGAGATCAACGGGGAGGTGGAGGTGGAGATTGCTGCCATTGTCGGCATGAGTAAGCTGAATGATTCGCTCCAGGCGATAAAAAACCTGATCAGGCGTATGGACAGGCCAAGGATTATGGTGCTTATCGCCGAGCAATCTATACGCGAAGAGAGACAGGAGTTCGCCGAAAAGAACCGAGGATATGCAGTACTATCATCTACAAGCCTGGGTGTCACGGAAAACGTGCTGATCGAATTTTTCCGCGCCAAGGGATTTGACTTCGTCGACCGCCAAGCACTGGCCGGTCAAATCGAAATCGCTGACCCACTTACCCTGGTCAATGATAGAGAAAGAGTTAAACAGATCGCCAACCTTACCGATGCCCAGGTGGTGATCTTCGGTCAAGCCCAAGCACGAAACACGGGAGAGGTTCAAGGCATCTATTCCGGTCAGGCCAATATCTCTCTGCGTGCCCTTAAGACCGATACCGGCGAAATTATTGCCGCAACCAACGCCCACGCCGCTGTTCCATTCGTTGATCCCTCAACCGCAAACATAAGAGCCTTGTCAGAAGCAGCCAGAAAGATCAGCCAAAAGCTCATGGACCAGATCCTTAGCAAGTGGCAATCTGAATCCAGTGGTTCGCGAAGCATCTGCCTGGTCATCAAAGGTGTCAGGTATGCCGACGTCAAGAAACTCAGAACCTGGCTGACGAAGTACGTGCGTGGCGTCAAGTCCGTGCACCAGCGTTACGTCAAAGACGGCATAGCCGAACTGGACCTCGACATCCAGGGATCGGCGCAGAACCTGGCTGATGAGCTCAGTGAGAAGAACTTTCAGAGTAAAACCATTGAGGTGCTGGACCTTTCGCCAAATAAGGTTAGCATCGAGTTAAGGTAGGCAGCAACCGTGCCAAATAGGCTTTCACTCATACTCATACTGGCCGCCTCAGCGGCACTTGTCATCAGCCTGGCCTTGGCCGAATCGGCCTTAGGTGCCCCGGTGACCAAAATTACCTTTCAGAAGGGCGAGGTCTTCGTCGCTTCTGGCAAGAATGGCCCCTGGATTGAGTTGAGAAAGGGCGTGACAATCGCTGAAGGTAAATTTATCAAGACTGCTAAAGACGGAGTGGTCGAATTAACACTGCCGGACAACTCGATCTTGCGGCTTGCACCAAATACTCTGTTCAAGCTCAATCAGGCGTTCTTCCCAAAGAAGAAGCCAATTGACTTTTTCTGCAGGGTTTTTTTGGGGACCATATGGGCAAAGGTTACCAAGGCTTTCGGACATCTGCGTGGAACCTTTAATATCCAAACGCCTACCGCAGTAGCCGGTGTGCGTGGCACAGCCTACAATTTGAAAGTTGCCTCCAACAAAAGCACCGTCATATCAGTATATGAAGGCAAGGTGGGCGTACAGCCACCCCTAATTGTCGAGGGTGGTCCAAAGGAAAAAATCGAGTGGCCAGTGCAGGTTTCTGAAAAAAAGTGGGAGGAAATCATTCTCAGACAATTTCAGAGGCTTCATATCGGGCCGGATGGAAGGCCAGGCAAACCGGGATCCTTTGACCCTGAACAAGAAAAAGATAAATGGGTCATATGGAACCAGGGGCGCGATGCCAACCAAAGGTAAAATGCTGCGCTGGGCTCATGCCTGTAATGCTTCCGGCCGGCACAATAATTTTCGCAAACAAAAAATCCATACCCAACTAGGTGCTCTTGCGTTGCGCCCACGCCAGAGGATATCGGCAATCTGACAGGGGCAATCCAGGGCACAGACCTCAGAGGTTTCATTGGCCATGTCTACCAAATATTCCCCTTTCCGCAAAACCCTCAGGAGTTCAAGCAGAAACCGCTTGGAGGTGCAAACAGGTCTGTTGTGGAAGAGCTACTCAGCAGATGGGCGCGATCTGCCCAAATCCCGGTACTGGTTGAAGAGGGGGCACAGAGGGCTAGTATAGCCCAGTTCATCTTTAGCAAGGCGTTTTTCATGAGTTAGTGGCCTACGTATGGCGAGGTGGAATGCCTGGTTGGCAGGATAACCTCAGGCCAGACTATGTCATTGAGATGAAGGAGGCAATTCCCTCAAGCACATCCCCTATTTTTGATGGTTGTGAATTTTAGGCAAGAGTTCTAGGAAGACCCCTGATGGGCTTGAAGATAGCTGGATAATAAGACTGAAGAGATCATCCAGGTTGTTGCAGGGAAACGGAATCCCTTTCTCATTTGCCTCAGTAATGTCTCGGTGTGTGAGGGCTGAAAGCCATATCTCTACCTGAAATTCTTGAGCTATCCTCCTCAATCCCTCAAACAACTCCCTCCTGGTCTCAGCGAAATCAAGGCCGTCAACAATGAGGGTATCTGGTGCAAAATCTATTTCCTTCACAAGATTGTTGAGGTTCCCCCGAAGCCTTGCAAGGTCAAAGCTCTCTTTTAGATAGGCCAGGATTATCCTATTCTTATCTATGAGAGCGCGAACCTCGTGTTCATCCTCTATATTTAGGACCTTGACAAGATCGGAGAAGATAACATTGTAATAAGAGGTAACCTTTTCTGGTATATCTTTGAGGGAAATATGAACCAGTTTTTCCTTACGAAACAGCTTATCAAATGCAATGTTGATGAGGCATGAGGTCTTACCAAGCCCTGCCAGGGCCATGAGAACGCCCAGATTTCCCTTGCCCAGTTTCTGGTAGGCTGACCCTTCTAGTATCTTTAACGGGCTGACCTTAAAGAAATCTTTCATGCTGCCCCCCTCTTTGCTCTGTCCTTATACCTACCTTTGAGCTCCTCTTCTACTGGCTCAGGCACCTTCGCATATCTGGAAAACTCCATGGTAAACTCCGCCTTTCCTTGAGTCAAAGACCTCAAGGTAGTTGCGTATCCAAACATCTCTGCCAGAGGAACATCGGCCTCAATAGTAGTAAATACCCCATCTTCTGCCGAACTCATGATCAGGCCCCTGCGCTGATTGATAGAAGCCATAACGTTTCCCTGGAACTCAGACGGGCACTCTACCGATACCCTCATGATCGGTTCTAGTATCACAGGCTTGGCCCTTAAATAGGCCTGTTTGAAGGCCCCGATAGCAGCCTGAACAAATGCTCTCTCTGATGAATCAACTTGATGGTGCTGCCCATCATTCACTGCAATCTTCACCCTTATGACCGGAAACCCTATCAAGAGGCCCTTTTTGAGACAAGACTGGAAGCCCTTGTCAACAGCAGAGATAAATTCAGCGGGGATGACGCCCCCTTTCACCTGATTGATAAATTCGTAGTTGCTCTCACCTGATGGCTCCATGTACCCTGCCACTCTTCCATACTGGCCTGCCCCGCCGGTCTGCTTCTTGTGGGTATAATCAAACTCTGCCCGTCGCGAGATGGCCTCCCTATAAGCAATCTGGGGGATCCCCGTGTCTACCTCTGCCCCGAATTCCCTTTTCATTCTTTCCACATATATCTCAAGATGCAATTCTCCCATCCCGGAGATAATGGTTTGGCCGGATTCCTGATCTACCTGCGCCCGAAAGGTAGGGTCCTCCCTAACGAATCGGTTAAGGGCCTTTGACATTCTCGGGTTCGATTTGTTGTCCTTAGGTGATACGGTCAAAAAAATCACGGGTTCGGGGACAAATATCGAGGTCATGGTATAGTTCAAGCGGCCATCGGTAAAGGTATCCCCTGAAAAGCAATCCACCCCGAAAAGGGCCACAATGTCACCTGCACCGGCCTCAGGGATATCCTCCATTTCATCGGCATGCATTCTTACAAGCCTTCCCGCCCTGATCCTCTTTCGTGTCCTGGTATTCACCAGATCATGCCCCTTTTCAATAGAACCCTGGTAGATTCTGAGATATGTGAGCTGCCCATAGGGAGTTACCTCCAATTTGAATGCCAGGCTTACCAGGGGGTCATTTGGAGCTGAGGAGAGGGCTATCTCTTTTTCTTGCTGATCCATATCCAGCGCTGCATTCTCAACCTCTGCCGGCGACGGGAGGTAATCGGTTACTGCATCGAGCAGCGGTTGGACCCCGATGTTCTTGTATGCCGATCCAATAAAGACCGGGGTGAGCTGTCTCAAAAGAGTCCCTCTCCTTACAGCCTCGTAAATTTGTGCCTCACTTGCCCTATCTTCGAAAACAGCCTCCATCAGTTCATCTGAAAACATGGCAGCAGCCTCCAGCAGTTCCTCTCTTCTGGCAACAGCCTCATCCTGGAGGTAAGCTGGCACCTCTCCGATCCTGACCTCCTCACCGAATAATCCACCAAAGAAATAAGCCTTCATGGAAACCAGATCTATCACGCCGGAAAAGGTCTTCTCCAATCCTATGGGTATCTGCATGAGTACAGGATTATGATTCAATCTCTGGCGAAGCTGGTCTACAACCCGGT
>JAFDDT010000065.1 GCA_019310725.1 Deltaproteobacteria bacterium
TGTTTATGCTTGAAAGGGTATTTTTCGAGATCAAGAATCCCGGTTTGCCACAATAGGGCACCTATCGAAAAAACCAGCGCCAGAGATAGCAAAAATAACCTGAGAGGTCTATGGGCGCCTTTTTTCTTTTCTGTTTTCCTGGTTTTGCCCTCTTCCCCATAGTAGTAATAGTATTTATAGTGCCTGAGATCTTCAAAATCCGGACTTAATTCGGCCTTTACACCATTTAGCACAACCCCGATAATATTTGCCTTCACCTGGTCTAACTGGGCTTTAACCCTTTTTAATATGCCCCTGGCAACCTCTCCGGCCCTGTATACGAGTAAAACACTGTCTGCCTTAGTAGCCAAAATAGAGGCATCCGCTGCAGAAATAAGGGGCGGGGTATCCATTAGAATCAGATCGTTCAGCCGGATTTGACGGAATTTTTCCACAGGTTATAATATTGAGGTTATCCATGCCCGGGGTAAGCATTATCTCATCCACACCCATCTTGCCCATCATAAGGTCGGCGACAGTTCTGATCGTCTCTGAATAGTCACCATTACCGAGCAGGAAATCGGTGAGTCCTGGAGATGCATCAAGCCCGAAAAGCCTGTAGAGGGTTGGTTTACGTAGATCTGTGCTCATGAGAAGCGTTTTCAAGCCCCCCTGGGCCATGGCTATGGCCAGATTGGCGGCAACGGCCGTTTTCCCCTCCAGGGGAGTGGCACTGGTCACCACAATAGTTTTGATATCCTTCTCTAAGGCGCTAAATTGAAGGTTTGCTCTTAGAGACCTGAAGCTCTCAGCCAAAACGGATTGAGAGCTAAAATGGGGAATCAGTATTGCCCGATCATCACTCGGCCCCACGTGGGGAATGAGCCCAACTACAGGGAGACCAAGGGTCTCCTCTACGTCATCAATTGCCCCAAGGGATGTATCGAGGGTTTCCACAACAAAGGCGAATACCAATCCGAGAACAAGACCAATCATGGCGCCCAGGACACCCGAAGAGGCTGTATTAGGGGGATTGATGGGTCTTGATGGTTCAATGCCTGGCCGTATAATAGTAACTTCCTCTGGTCTCTCAGCATTTTGGATCAAGGCCTCCTGATATTTTGATTCAAGCAAACTATAGATCTTGCTGGTACGATCTACATCGCCCTCTAACCGGGCGAGTTCCAATCCCTTGGCAGGGAGGGCTTGGATCTGCGCCTTGATGAGATTGACCTCTCCTCTGAGCGTTTTCTCTTTGTGTGCCTGAATCTTTACTCTCGATTCCAACTCGATGATCATTTTTCGGGTAATCTGTGAGATCTGCTTGTCTATTTCAACGACCTGGGGATGAGAAGAAGTATACTCAATAAGCAAAGAGTCCCTTTTGAGCATCAGATCAACGAGCCGGGGGTTAAGCCTTCGGTAAAGTGTTGAGGCCTTATCCGAGGAGTAGCTTTTCTTGGAACTCAGAGGGTGGCTGGAGGCCTTTTTGATTCTTTTCAGAACATCCTGAAGTTCCATTTTGGCCTGCACAGCTTCTGCCAATTTGGTCTCCAGGGAGTTGACTCTTGCCAGAAGATTAGCGCTCTGGGCTGGGAGCGCTACTATATCCTCACTTTCTCTGAATTCTCTTAATCTATCCTCTGATCTCTTGAGCCGGTGCCGCACAATCTCAAGCTGGTTTTTAATGAATTTTATTGCCTCGGCTATTCTCTGATTAACCTCAAGGGCACGTATGTCTTTATATGCAAGTGCAACCTGATTTGCTAAAGCAGCGGCAAAGGCAGGTCTTTGAGCGGTTGCTGTGATGTTCACAATATTGCTATTTCCCTCCTGGCTGACCTTTACCCGAGACTGTAAATCGGAAATTATTCGACTAACTGCCACGTCAGTATCTTCTGCTTTGCTGATGCGACCCAGGGCTTCTGCCACCTTTGTAAATACAGGATAACTCTTTATCACGGCCATCTGCGTCTCTATTATATCGCCAGGTCCCCAGGAAATAATTTGGGTATATATGCCTATCGGAGACACTGATTTTTCGAACTTGACAGAGCAGGTGGCCTCATACAGGGGCGAAGGAGCCCGAACAATAGACATGACAATGCTGAAGAGGACCAAGAGAAGAGTGGTCAAGATGACAATCGCTTTTCTCTTTCTGATAATCCTCCAGTATTCTCGGAGATTTATGTCATATTGGGCCATGCATAAGACCTATTATTTGAACCTCAAATCCTGATACTGCCAATAGGCATCCCGATACTCACCAGGATAGAGCAGATACTCGAGAAGTGGAACAGTGTTTATAATGAATTCATTTACATCCCCTATGGTGCTTCGAGGGACATACACAATATCTCCGTCCATAAGTGGGATATTTTGCCCTACATCACCCTTCCTGAGAATGGCATTGATGTCTGCAGTAAGCACCAGGGGTTTCTTCCCAGGCTCATAACCCCTTATGATGAGTGTGTTCTCCTGAACAGCCGTTCCCGTATAACTTCCGGCAAAGGCGAGTGCTGCCATAAGGTCCGGGGCATTCTTTAATGGATAAACACCCTGCCTGTTTACCTCACCCAATACGTAGACCCGTTCACCAAACATGGGAAGCTCTGGCACATCAATCACATCCCCATTATCAATAATTACATTCTGCCATGTCTCCCCCCTAAATATGATGTCATAGAGGTTTATGTAATAGATTTTATCCGCTCTGATAAGCTTTACCTTTTTTATGTCTGCATCCTCGGTATATCCACCTGCCAGGACCAAGAGATCCAGAAGAGTGGTCTTGCCCTTGAGAAACACCTTTCCACTTCCGGCCTCATAATAGGGAAGCCTCAGAACACCAACCTCGCCCAACACTAAGGCAGTCTTGCTATTAAATTCTTTGACAAGAATATCGACCCTTGGGTTTCTCATATAAACCGAAAGCCTCTTGGTGAGCCTGTAGTCAAGCTCCCCAACGGTGAGACCGGCAGCTGGGATATTATCCACAAAGGAATAAGAGATCATTCCATTTGACCTGACGATTACCGTATCTGTTTTCTGCTCACTTCCTGCCCGATAGGTAATCTCCAAGACATCCAGGGGGCCTATCCGATACTCCGGGTAACCCCTTTTTTCGGTGAAAACAGCATTTTCTGTTATCTTGGTCATCCTTGCCAATTCCTCTTTCATGGCTAAGGATCGGGAAGCTATTTCTTCGGGCAAGATTTTTGGACGTAGTTCCTTAACAGGAACGCCGGGAAGCCGGGGGGTGCAACCATTTGAAAGCAGCAGGAAAAATAAAAGGGCAAAACCCCAACTAAGCAATATCCTTTTCATCGATACTCCCTGTTATATATAAGAGTATTTGCTGGGATAAATCCACCGTCCTGGGCTTTTGTAACTTGCTGCCGAGACTATCGTAGATTATCTCTATGGTAGGTTTTAGGGGAAAACCTGGATGGGTGCTGGTAACCCTTGCTACCGAACGATCATTCAACTTTACATAACTGCCGAGGGGAAAAAAGGAGATTTGATTCAAAAATGCCTTTACCACCTTTGTCGGAAACGCCTCCTGGGCAGAATCAATAATATCCCGAACCGCCCTATTCTGCTCAATCCTCTCCCTGTAGGGACGATCGCTTATCATGGCCGAGTACATATCTGCCAGGCCTATGATAGAGGCATAATCATGAATTTGGTCTTGTTTGAGCCCAAATGGATACCCAGAGCCGTCAGCCCTTTCATGCACCTGGAGGGCCACATCAGCCAGCCATATGTACTCCCCATTTGACCGAGAAAGTATGTCTGCACTTATCTCCGGATGACGCTGGACCTCTTTGAATTCCTTGTCGCTCAAGGTATCTCTTTTGTTCAGAATACCCTGGGAGATCTGATACATGCCCACATCATGCAGGAAGGCAATAGTTGCCAGGTCAGCGAGCCCACTGCTATCATAGCCCATTCCCGCCCCGATCTTGAGAGACACTAAAGTGACCTTTATCGAGTGTGCCGCCAACAGGGCCTGCTCTCCTGCCTGAAAGGTAAGATAATGGTACAGGTCATCGATGAGGTTTTTCTCAATAATAGGGCGCAAGACTGACGTTATCCCGGAGATCGCTATTACATCATCATTCTGGGCCCATATTTGAACCTGGTCTGCAAGCTTAGAGAGTTTCTTATAGTGCCCAGTATCATTGCTAGTATCTCTAAGAGTGATCTTCTCCTCACCAGGTTCATCTTTGTCAAAGATGGGAGTCTTTCTGAGTCTAATCTCTTTTTTAGTAGCCTTCTTCTTTGGACCTTCTTTTGAATTCTTTTCGATTATCTTAGAAAAGCGAATCATCGTTATGCCAAATCTTCAATAACAGTTTCCACAATAGCTGGAGTAATGATTTTTCTCTTCTTGTTGAATGCAATCAATAGACTCAGATCGCATACCGAGTTAATCTTTCTTGGCAGGCCCCCTGTGTATTCATAGATTTCCTTTATGGCCTTCTTGGTGAAGATGTTTTTGGTAAAACCGGCCTTTTTTTCCCTAAACAGAATATACTTGGCCGTATCCAAAAAACCAAAGGGCTGGAGATGAAACCTGATGGGTATCCTCTGGTCAAGTGGTTTCATTTGTCTCATCTTGGCCTTCAACTCAGTTTGTCCTATTAAGATAAGGGTCAGCAAAAACCGGTGGCTATTCTGAAAATTTAGAAGGAGTCTTGCCTCCTCAAAGGCTTCTTCACACAAGATGTGGGCCTCATCCATAATGATTATTGTCCCCTTGTTCTGCTGCAAATTATGGATCATCCTTTTGTTGAGAATCTGCAGAAGCCTAATCTTGGAATCGGGGGGCTCTTCAATACCCAACTCATAGAGTATCGCCTGCAGAAATTCCAGTGGCCTATACGGGGGATTTGTCAGCAGGGCAACTTCAGCGCCTGTTTCTCTTATCTTATTGGTATATACACGACTTATCAGAGTTTTTCCACAGCCGATATCACCTGTGAGCATGGCTGCACCTTTGCTCATTTTCGATGCATAAAGGAGACGACTCAGGGCCTCTTCATGGGATTGAGATACGTAAAAAAGAGAAGGATCGGTCACATTCTCGAAGGGAAACTTTTTCAAATTCCAATACTTAAGGTACATGTAAGGACCTATTCGTGATAATCGGAACTTGTTCTGCCTTATTATAATCTTTTCTGGCTACTCAGGTTGCCAGGTTCAGGGTTGTCTTTCTTTCGTTGACCTTGCTTGTAGGCCAGCCCCCCAGACCTATGGCGGGATGAAACCACGACCCGTGGCACCAGTGCATCGAGCATGATCATAAATGCCCTGAAACTCAGATTTACCCAGCGCCAGCTAAAGCTCACTCTAAACTTCGGTACAAGACCATTCAGTACTCACGAAACAAGTGTTGAAATTTTCTGTGAACCTTGAACCATTAAACCCTGAACCAATTAAGGTGATTAATTACAATCTTTTTAAATAAAAATCAATAAAATATTGCAAATTTAATATAATTTATCTTATCTGATATGTCAAATCTCAAATTTCAAACACCCAACACATTGTCCATCTCAATGAAAATTTTGCCACAAAAAGCACAAGAACAATTTTGAAGGCATTAACAGGCCTTGCCCAGAAACGATATTGAAAAGATTTCGTTCTACCTCGTTACCCCCCTGAAGGGCTATGTCTATAACCACCCTCACAGGCTCGAACGCAATACTTTCTTGGTCTATACCCTCAAACCTTGTTCGAGTGCGCACACTACCGTCCCTTTGTTTACAAGCAAAAGATATGCCATATGTAGGAGAGCGTGCAGAGCTTCCCTGGGAAAATCAAAAAATATCTGTCATATCAATGTGATACAGGCTTTGAAGCAAAGAAGTGAAACGTATTTGAGCCTATGAGTCAGGAGTTTGGATAGGAGGCGGTCACTTTGCGCCAAGATTTTGACAGGATATAAGAAAGTGGTATGGGTACACAGGTTCAGGGTTCAGGGTTTCTCTTAGACGTATGCCTATATTAGCCCTCATAAAACCTGACAATGGAAAGGAATGAATCGGCCTTTAAACTTGCCCCCCCAATCAGGGCGCCGTCAATATCAGGCTGTGCCATAAGTTCTTTGATATTATCTGGTCTCACACTTCCACCGTATAATATCGTAGTCAGCCTCCCGGTATTCTTGTCAAAGGCTTCTCTCAGCCAGTCTCTGATAAAAGAATGTACCTCTTGGGCCTGTTGGGGAGAGGCTGTTTTTCCTGTGCCTATGGCCCAAACCGGTTCATAGGCCAGAATCAGGCCTTCAGGGAGCACTGCTCCTTGAGAGAACGAATGCAGAGATTCCTGTAGCTGCTCCCTAACTATATCAAATGTCTTTTTTTCTTCTCTCTGCTGAAGACTCTCCCCAATACATAGAATAGGTATCAATCCCGTGTTTACTGCTGCAGCCACTTTGTTATTGATTATCGTGCTCGTTTCAAAAAAAAGGGCTCTCCTTTCTGAGTGGCCCAGGATTACATGAGTGCAGCCAGCCTCCTTGAGCATCAGGGGAGAAACCTCGCCGGTAAAGGCTCCTGCTTCTTCCCAGTGCATATTCTGGCCTGCAATCTGAATAGCCGTGCCAGATAGAAGATTATGGGCTGATGGAAGGGTGGTAAAGGGGGGTGCAACCAATACATCGACCCTGTTGAAATCTATTTCAGCCTTCTTGATTTCGGTAAGAAGATCCCCAGCCTCATAGAGGGAGAGATTCATCTTCCAGTTTGCTGCCATCAGAGGTTTTCTGTTTTCCATGATGCTATGAGTTTAAACCTTTAGCAACATATACTGCAAGATCTACAAGCCTGCTTGCATAGCCGAACTCGTTATCATACCATCCGAGGACCTTGACCATATCCTTGCCTACGGCCATCGTTGATGGGGCATCAATAACGGTTGAGGCAGTAATTCCATTGAAATCGCTGGAAACAAGAGGCTCATCAGAGTATTCAATGATGCCTTTCATACTGCCCTTTGATGCCTCCTCAAAGGCCTCATTTACCTCTTGCGCAGATGTGGGTCGGCTCACCTGGACAACGAGGTCAGTCAGAGAGACGTTGGGGGTGGGGACTCTCAGGGCCATGCCATTCATCTTGCCCGCTAGTTCGGGGATAACCAGCGAAACTGCCTTTGCTGCTCCTGTAGTTGTGGGAATCATGGAGAGGGCTGCTGCTCTGGCCCTCCTTAGATCCTTGTGGGGAAAATCAAGAAGCCTCTGATCAGTAGTGTAAGAATGTATTGTTGTCATAAGGCATTTTTCGATTCCAAACTTGTCTAATATGACCTTACAGATCGGGGCCAGACTATTTGTTGTGCACGACGCATTCGAAATGACATGGTGCCTTTGTGGATCATACTGTTCGTGATTGACTCCGATCACCACAGTTATATCAGGATCGGTGGCTGGAGCAGAGATAATTACCTTTCTCGCCCCAACATCTAGATGTTTAGAGGCCTGTGACCTGTCTCTGAAAAGCCCAGTAGACTCAATAACAATATCTACGCCAAGGTCCTTCCAGGCGAGCTTGCCAGGATCCCTTTCCGAAAAAACACTCATTGCCTTTCCGTCAACCAGAATACTGTTTTCCTTTACAGTGACGTCTGCCTTGAGTGTGCCGTGCACAGAGTCATATTTCAAAAGGTGAGCAAGGCTATGAGGATCAGTAAGGTCATTCAAGGCTACAATTGCAATATCATCCCTATCGTATGCTGCACGGAGAACCATTCTGCCGATACGCCCGAAACCATTAATTCCTACATTTACTGTCATGACCACCTCCTCTTTTTAGTATGCAGCAAAAACCAAGCAGTGCGCGCTATCCTCTGCCTACTCCTTACTGCCCACTTTATTTCTCTTTTGTCGGTTTAAGTAGTTCGCTGGCAAGAGATATGCTTCGACGTCCAGCCGTCTTGGCCATATCTGCCAATTCACTCAGAGTCTGCCCTTCCCTGCTATGGGCAACGGCTATTACCATAGGCAAGTTTGTGCCTGTAACCACTTCTACGCTATCTTTCTGAAGAAAAGATAGGGCCAGATTTGAGGGTGTTCCTCCAAACATGTCAGTCAAAACCAGAACGCCTTGCCCCTGATCCAAAGCCTTCATTTTTACCTGGATGATATCCCGTAACTTTTTGCTGTCCTTTGACGCATCAATGGCAACATACTCCACTGTGTCAATTGTGCCTACTATGAATTCGGCTGCTTCAAGGAGTTCTCTAGCCAACTGGCCGTGGGTTATTACAAGCAAACCAATCATAATTCTTATAGCTCCTCATCTTTATCGATGATCATTTCGTAAATCTCTTGTCCTGATTGAGCGCCCATCAATCGCCGCCTAAAGTTGCCGTCTTTCAACATCCTTGATATTTTTGCGAGAGCCTTGAGATGCACACCAGCTGAATTCTCAGGTGCAAGCAAGAGAAAGAACACATAGGCTGGCTTTTCATCTATGGAATCAAAGTCGAGACCTTTAATGCTTCTGCCAAAAGAGATACATAAATGATCCAATTCTTTTAGCTTTCCGTGAGGTAGGGCAATTCCATCACCGATA
Source organism: Deltaproteobacteria bacterium (assembly GCA_019310725.1). Taxonomy (GTDB): domain Bacteria; phylum Desulfobacterota; class DSM-4660; order Desulfatiglandales; family B25-G16; genus JADFWK01. Next base: position 8,559 of record JAFDDT010000065.1, read on the forward strand.
CCAGTGCTTCCGAGTCTCTCTCTTTCTAACAGAACCTGAAGCAAAGACCCCTTACTCAACGATGGCTCTTGCCGTGTTATGGCCTCTGCAAGTTCTTCCAGCACACCCTTTTTGTCTTGAGCCTTCAGATCAGGGACAATAAGCCCAGGTTTCAAAATATCTGAAAGTTTCATCAGTTAACCCTTAAAAGAAGCTATTTGGTAGAAGGTTCTATAAGGCCCAAATTCCCATCTTTTCGTTTATAGATAACATTGATATTGTTAGAGTTAGAATTGAAAAACACGAGAAAATTCCTCTTTGATAACTCCATTTGCATAGCGGCCTCATCTACATCCATCGGTTTCGTATCCACCTTCTCTGTTTTAATTATCTTGGGCTCCGATTCAGCCACCTTATCTTGGCTCTCTTCTTCACCAGATAGCAAATCTTCATCCACAGTACCCTTAATATGCTCCCCCTTATATTCCCTTTTCCGAGACAGCATTCGTCTCAGTTGTTGCTCTATCTTCTCCATAACCTTATCAACTGACGAATACATATCGCCGGTCTGCTCTACAGCCTTAATTTTGTTTCCATCAACGGACAAAGTCACATCAGCGCTGTGCCTGAATTTCTCTACCCCAAGAACAATATGGGCATCAACAGGGGAATCAAAATATTTTTTTATTTTATAGACCTTTTCTTCCGCATACGACCTTAATTCTGCAGTTGGTTCCATATGTCTAAAAGTAATGGTTATCTCCATCCTATTCTCCCCCAAAAGAGATTGAACAGTTAATAGAAAATAGTGGTAATGTCAAGCACCAAACCGGGGCTTTTCACCCCTAGAAAATAAGTATCGTCAAAAGTGTTTGCTCAATGGCATACTGGTTAGAGAACGTGTACATACTTACCTCTATGAGGTCAAAAACGGCCATGATCTCCTTTAGAGCGTAAATAACCACTCACTATGTTTCATGCCAACACTTTTGAACGATACCAAAAAATAACCCCTGTTAGAAATGCACATGAGATATTATACGCTCATTAAAAAGCGAAATACAAGTGTTGAATACCATCCCTGTACTTCCCCATGAGGCATTCCAGTGGGGCCTAAAAAATCAGACTAAAAGCAACAATCTTCTCTACATGCTCTCCGTGATCGAGCTACCCTGAGCCCTGAGCCATTCGGCCTCGATCTCATGGTCCAGAGGCTTGCCGAAGGGTCAAAGGGGAGCGGGTGTGAGATCAGGTATACGTGTTCTTTCTTTGACTCGATGGAAGGATCGCAAGCATTTCTCTATATTTAGCTACGGTGCGCCTGGCAATATCTATGTTTAATCGTTTCAAAATACGCACTATTTCCTGGTCACTAAAGGGTTTGGCTTTGTCCTCACCCCTTATGATCTCCTTAATCCGCTCCTTGACACTTAGGGAGCCTACCTTGTCCGCACCATCAACTGATTGAATGCCACTGTTTAAAAAGTATCGTAGCTCAAAAATACCAAAAGGGCTATACATATATTTGTTATTCATGACCCTGCTTACGGTGGATTCGTGCATCTGAATGTCTTCTGCTACATCTCTCAAAACCATTGGTTTCAGATGTGCTGGCCCGGACTCAAAGAAGTCTCTTTGGAACTTCACTATGCTCTCTGAAACCTTGTAGATAGTTCTCTGCCTCTGGTGAATGCTCTTGATGAGCCACGATGCACCCTTTAACTTCTCCCGAATGTATTCTCTCGTGGCCTTGGAAAGATCGTCTTTCTTGGCAAGGGTCTCTCTATAAAAGGAGCTGATTCTCAACTTGGGAAGCCCATCCTCATTCAAAAAAATCATAAACTCATCCCCCATCTTGTAGACATAGACATCCGGGGTTATGTATATTGTGTCTTCATCGTTATAGAAACGACCTGGCTTAGGCTCCAGAAAAGCTATAACAGAAACAGCATCTAAAACCTTGCCCAGAGGGACACCCAGGCTCCTAGCGATCTGACTATATCTCTTTTTTTCAAGTTGTTTCATGTGATCAGTCACTATCTTTTCGGCTATGCTCCCCCCGAGACCCTGAAAACGGAGCTGGATCAACAGACACTCTCTATTGTCTCTTGCCCCGACGCCAACAGGGTCGAACTCGTGGATGATTTCCAGTACTCTCAATACCTCCTCTCGTGATCGCTTGGTTTCGCTCATAATGTTATCAATAGAAGCCTGAAGATACCCATCGGAATCTATATTGCCGATAATGTATCCCCCAATCTCCCTCTGTCTCTCATCAAGGTCACTCACCTGTAACTGCCACGAAAGATGGGAGTACAAAGTCGTTTTAGGGGCAATCAAACTCTCAAAAGGTGGCCTATCTTCTGTAACTTCATGGGGCGCATTTGCCCATGCTGTGTTGTACTCTGAGATGTAGGAATCCCAATCGAAATCTTCTCTTATGGTCTCTTTGACTCTTACCTCTCGGAGGGGCTCTTCTTTGCTAACAGGCTCCTTTTTCTTTCCTTCTTCCTCTGCCTTTTCCTCTACCTCATCAACTGGCGCCTCCTCCAGCAATGGATTAGCCTCCATCTCATGATTGATTGTCTGACAAAGTTCTAAACGAGAGAGCTGTAAGAATTTGATAGCCTGCTGCAGCTGGGGGGTCATTATGATCCGCTGGCTCAACTTGAGTGACTGTTTAAGTTCGAGTGCCATGGTATTCCCTAACGAAACCTATAGATAAAACCCTTCTCCCAGGTAAACCGATCTAACTACCTCACTGGCGGCAATCTTCTCAGGTATGCCAGACTCAATGATCTCTCCCTCATTGATAATGTACGCAATATCACAGACATCCAATGTTTCTCTAACATTGTGGTCTGATATCAATATACCCAGTCCTCTTTCTTTGAGCCCTTGAACGATTTGTTTGATATCGTTGATTGCCAAAGGGTCAATGCCTGCAAAGGGCTCATCGAGCAAAATAAATTTTGGATTGGTGATCAGTGCCCTGGTAATTTCAAGCCTTCTCCTCTCTCCCCCGGACAAAGAAAAGGCCTTTTGTTTGGCCAAATGGCCTATGTTCAACTCGGATAATAGGGCATCGAGAAATGTGGCTCGTTCCTCAACTGGTATATTTACTATTTCCATAATGGCCAGTAGGTTTTCTTCAACCGTCAGTTTTCTAAATACCGACGGTTCCTGGGAAAGATAATTAATTCCCTTCCGGGCTCGTATATACATCGGTTCATCGCTGATATCTTGCCCATCCAAAAAGATCTTACCTTCCTCAGCCCTAATGAACCCAACTATCATATAGAATGTCGTGGTTTTCCCGGCCCCATTTGGTCCAAGAAGCCCCACAATCTGCTCTCTATTGACTGTCAGATTTATCTTATTTACGACCGCCCTCTTCCCATAGATTTTCACGAGATCCTTTACCTCCAAGGAATCTCCAGGCTCATGCTCTTTCATTCCTTCCCTTTTTCCTCCTTAGGGAATATGATGGCCTTAACCCGTTTGGTTTCGCTTCCTTCAACTATGCTCCTGTTTTCATTCAAGAGTATGATTATTTTGTGTCCCTCGACAACATCTCGACCCTGTTGAACCGAAGGATTTTCGGTGAGCACAATCTTCCCCTCACCCTGGTAGTAAACTGCCTTCCCTGCCCTGGCCATTGACCCATCAGATCGATTCACGGTAACATTCCCTAGGGCGATAATCTTATCTATCTTACTGGAATCGACAGGAGTCTCATTGTCGGTAGGACTGCCAAGATAGTACACAAGCATTTTTTGGCAATCTATTACCATATCCTCTGCTTTGGCCCTCACCGCACCATCAAACACGATCACCTTTTTTTGCTGATCAACCTCCAAACTGTCTGAGTGGATAACTATAGGGCCTGGTCTAGAGATTTCCTTGGATTCCTCGTCTGCCTGAGAAAAAGAATCGTTTTGCGGAGCAACCAGAAAAACCAAGAAAACAATAACACCGAAAAGCAACGCGGATAGTGCAATCCTCATCTCCACAATACCCCACTGTTAAGCGTCGTGCACACATTGCCCCTGACGGTAAATGTTTTCTGTGCTAAATCAACAAAAAGACTATCGCCCTTTACGTGAAAAAAGGGACCAGTTACTTTTATGGGCCTGTCAGTCGCCACAGACTCATCTTTTTCACTATAGATCAAAAGGTTTGTCTCTATTTGGTAACCGTCAGCAGACCTTCCCATCACCTCTCCCCTGAAAATGATTTCCCCACGCTCCCTATGATAATTGCCTTCGTTTCCCTGGATGGTAAAACCTGCCTTCCTGGCAGGATCTAATCTTAGTAAAACATCCTTCAGGGTCAAGGTCTGGGTCTTGTCAAGAAAATAGCCCTCTTTTGCCCTAAGCTCCCATTTTCCTTCGCCGTTTTTGTAGTCCTGACTATAGTGGATCTCACGCATCTTGAGGGACTCTCCAGGGCTCAGATTGGATGCTGTTGTTGCATCCATGCATACCTGTGGTACCTTACAGACAAAAAAGGCAGCTATCAACAAAAGAAAAAAAATCCCTCCTATCGGCCACATCATCATGGGAATTTTTTTCATAAATAACATGGGTTCACAGGTTCAGGGTTCACCCCTGCCCGACGGATGGCAGGCGGGGTTCAGGGTTGCCTTTCTTTCGTTCACATTACTCACATTAACGCCAAAACCAGATCGTGCACCATCCACACGCCTATCATGTTTTACTTTGCTTCAACTGTCTGATGAACTTTCTTGAGCACAGCCACAAGGGGTTCAACATGCTCCAAAGGGAGAGAATTGGGCCCATCACTGAGAGCTGAATCAGGGTCTGGATGGATCTCCAAAAAAATTCCATCAGCACCAGCGGCCACAGCAGCCTTTGCAAGGGGAGCCACGAATTCCCTCTGCCCACCAGAGGACGTGCCTCGGCCCCCAGGCAATTGTACACCATGCGTGGCATCAAATACAACCGGATACCCAAAACCCTTCATAACCATTATGGACCGCATATCCACCACTAAATTATGGTATCCGAAAAATGTACCCCTCTCCGTCAGCAAAATATTAGTATTCCCCGTTGAAGTCGCCTTCAGAACGACCTGCTGCATATCCCATGGAGAAAGAAATTGCCCCTTTTTTATGTTAAGCGGTAAACGGGTTCTGGCTGCTTCAAGAATCAAATCCGTCTGGCGAGACAAGAAAGCAGGGATCTGAATAACATCCAAAACTCCTACCACCTTTTCAATCTCACTCACCTGATGTATATCTGATAATATCGGCAAACCAGTGGTATTCTTTACCTCTTTGAGAATCTCGAGGCCTTCATCCAAACCTGGTCCCCGAAAGGAATCAACCGACGTCCGATTCGCCTTATCATAAGAACTCTTAAATATGACTGGTGTATTAAGCCTCTGGGCTAATCCCTGCAAAAACCTCGCCACTGTAAGGGTCGTCTCCCTGTTCTCTATCACGCAGGGGCCGGATATCAAAAAGAGAGGGCCGTTCTTCCCAACTGTCAGATTTCCTATCTTTACCGGGGTGGAAACCGAAACTTGTGCGTTGTCAGCAATCATGAAGGTAACACCATAATTATTTTGCTATTGTTATCCAAACACTGTAATAAAGTCAAGAATCCCTTTTTCAGACCAGGGTAACGTCAGAGTCCGGGGTATGGGTATCTACGCAGGTTCAAGGGTTCACGGTTCAGAGGTTCAGGGTTGTGTCTGAAAAAAAAGCACAATTTGCCAAGGACTATGGGCCAAAGAGACAGACCCGCCCACCTCGCCTGAGCTCGTAATGGCGGGCAGGTACAACAAACTTTTCATGTTAAAAATTCCACCGCTCAAGTAGGGGTTCGATTTATCGAACCCGCAACGACGGGCGTCATAAATGCCGCCCCTACAAGAACTTTAAAAGGAAATTCCTATACCATAAATATAAACTGGTACGAAGATAAGGAAACCAACCCTGAACCATAGTGGCGAAAATTTTCTGAGAGTGGTGACATGGCTCATTACAAGGTCAAAAAGACAATTGATGAAATAAACAGGAAAATCAGAGGTGGCAAGGTGGTAGTGGTTACTGCCGAAGAAATGGTAGACATAGTAAAGGCCACCGGCCCGGAAAAAGCAGCCAGAGAGATTGACGTGGTTACAACCGGGACCTTTTCTCCAATGTGCTCCTCCGGTGCCTTTATTAATTTCGGGCATACCAAACCACCTATCAAGGCCTCTCAGGTCTTTCTAAACGGCGTTCCAGCATATGCTGGGCTTGCTGCAGTAGACATCTTCATAGGCGCTACTGAACCGTCAATCGATGACCCCCTCAATAAAGTCCACCCCGGTCAGTTTAAATACGGGGGTGGACACGTCATCGAAGATCTGGTTTCAGGCAAAAGGGTGGAGCTGATCGCTCGGTCTTATGGAACAGACTGCTATCCTAATCGAGAGATAAAAAAGCAGATACGGCTCAAAGATATGCCAAATGCTGTGTTAATGAATCCAAGAAATGCCTATCAGAACTACAACTGTGCTATCAATTTGAAGGATGACATTATTTACACCTATATGGGTGTTTTAAGGCCTAAGGGTGATAACGCCAATTATGCAACAGCCGGCCAACTCAGCCCCCTCTTTAATGATCCTTATTATCTGACCATAGGTCTGGGAACCAGGATTTTCCTTGGAGGGGCCCAAGGCTATGTAGTCTGGGCCGGAACCCAGCACAACCCATCAGTAAATCGGGGAAAAAATGGCGTTCCCTTAGGACCAGGCGCAACGTTGATGGTAATGGGTAGCTTGAAGGAAATGAATTCTCACTGGTTAGTGGGGCTGAGTATACTCGGTTATGGATGTTCCCTGGCAGTAGGCATTGGCGTACCTATTCCAATCCTCAATGAAGACCTGGCCAAATATACTGGCATCTCAGATGAGGACATATTCACCCAGATTATTGACTATGGAAAGGATTATCCCCAGGGAAAGGCCAAAAGCCTCGGTGAGGTGAGTTATGCGGAATTGAAAAGCGGGACAATAACTCTGAATGGTAAGACCATCCAAACCTCTCCTGTTTCCTCCTATGTTAGGGCTAAAGAGGTTGCAGAAACCCTAAAAGAGTGGATTGAAGTCGGCCAATTCTATCTAAGTCAACCTCAGCACCCCCTCAAAGATATATGAAAAGCAACCGCTCACAGGTTCAGGGTTCAGAGGTTCACGGTTCAGGGTTACCAGAGTTTAGGAGAAGAAAAACAACCTTGGCCCCTAAACCTTGAACTCTGAAAGCTGAACCCTGAACCTGTAACGCATACAAAAACTGTACCTCCAATGAGGAGCATCTTTAAAACATGATGGAACCCAATAACCACAAAACCAAAAAGCTGAAAAATCTCTTGCATGAAATGGGATCTGTTCTGGTATCCTTTTCAGGCGGTGTGGATAGCGCTCTTCTCCTTCACGTTGCCGCTGAAATACTCAAGGAAAAGGCAAGGGCTGCAACCCTGGTCTCCCCAATCTTTCCAAAAAGTGATCTGGTCAGGGCAGAAGATCTTGCCAAGGAATTAAGAGTAGACCATGTGAGGCTTGCGTTCGATATGCTCTCTGATAGAGATTTTCTCAGAAATGATGGGATGAGATGTCATTTCTGTAAGCTAAAAATGATCGAGAAACTAAAAGGTGAGGCAAAAAGACAAGGCCTTGACTCCGTAGTCGATGGCAGCAATCTTGATGACACCAAAGACTACCGGCCCGGGCTTGAGGTGGCACAAAAAGCCGGCATCTCAAGCCCTCTGATGGAGGCCGGTTTTGCCAAAGAGGATATAAGGAAAGAGGCCAAGCGGAGGAAGATCAAGACATGGAATACGCCTTCATCTGCATGTCTTGCCTCACGGATAGCCTTTGGCACGCCGATAACCCTGGAAGATCTTTCCCGGATAGACAGGGGAGAAGAGACCTTACATCACCTCGGTTTTAAGGATGTCAGGATACGCTACCATCCTCCCATTGCCAGGATCGAGGTCTCCGCTAAACAGATCGCACGCTTGGCACAGGCGCCTTTCAGGGACACCGCAATTAAAGCACTCAAAGATCTCGGCTTTACCTATGTTACCCTCGATCTTTCTGGCTTTCGGAGTGGCAGTATGAATGCTTTGCTCTCTTAGGCCTTTACCTGGGCCATGGCCTGGGCTATCGCTTCATCCTCCTTCTTTATGTCCTCCAGTGTCTTTGGTTTGACCTCATCTGGCCTTTCCTCCACACCGTATTTCCACTTCAAAAACTGCTCACCAGTGGTGGGATACAGGGCATAGGTGAGGAGATCTTCCTCGGTTTTGGCCAGATCGCCGATCTTCTTCCGATCCTCTTCAAGCTCTGGTTCAATAAAATCAGCAGCCCTGCCTGTAATCGGGGTCTCACCTCGCTTGTAGCCTTTCAGGACGATTTTCTGTACCTCTGGGTAAACCGGTGTCGGGGTCTTCCCATAGAGCCCATAGACCAGATCCTTTACCTGGTTCGTGATCATCTTGTATTTTCCCAGAAGCACATTGAGTACTGCCTGAACCCCCACAATCTGAGAGGTCGGGGTAACGAGGGGAGGTGTTCCCAACTCCTTTCTGGTAATCGGTATCTCGGCATGGACCTCAGCAAGCCGGTCCAAGGCATTGGCCTCTTTGAGCTGGCTGACCAGGTTTGAGATCATGCCACCTGGTATCTGATGGGCCAGAACCCCGGTGTCAATAACTGCCATCCGGTTGGTGGCAAGATAGTCCCGGTATTTCGGTGCAATGCTCTCGAGGTAGTCATCGATCTCGAGTAGCTTGCTTAAATCGAAGCCCGTATCCCAGGCTGTTCCCTGGAGGGTCACAACCAGGGGTTCTATGGCGGGATGTGAGGTCCTCATGGCAAAGGGGGCAAGGCAGGTATCGAGAATATCCACCCCCGCCTCGATTGCCTTTATGAAGCTCATAGAGGCCATGCCGCTCGTATAGTGAGAATGAAAGTGAATTGGGACGGCGATTACCTTCTTGAGTTCGGTGATCAGCTTATAGATATCATAGGGTGCAGCGATCCCGGCCATATCCTTGATACAGATGGTATCAGCGCCCATCTCCTGTAACTGTTCACATTTAGAGAGGTAATAGGGGAGATTAAACACATCACCCCCTAAGTGCCGTTCAGTGAGGGAGTAGCAGATGGACCCCTGAAAGTGCTTCCCATTGGCCTTGATTCGCTCGACAGCGGTCTGAAAGTTCCTGAAATCGTTGAGGGCATCAAAGACCCTGAAGATATCAATGCCGACCTCGCAGGCCTTATCCACAAATGCCCCGACAACATCGTCCGCATAATTCCGATAGCCAACAAGGTTCTGTCCTCTGAGTAACATAGAAAATGGCGTTTTCTTTATATATTTTTTAAGTGTTCGTGGTCGCTCCCAGGGGTCTTCAGCCAAAAAGCGGTGCATAGTATCAAAGGTAGCACCTCCCCACACCTCCATGGACCAGAAACCTATCTCATCCACTTTTTCAGCAATAGGAATCATGTCTTCGGTCCGCATCCTGGTCGCCAGCAGTGATTGATGACCATCCCTGAAAGTAAGATCCTGGATCTTAATCGGCTTTTTCGAGGTATCTTTCACGAAATCATTCATTTCCCATCTCCTCTCTTGAGTTATGATTGATGACTTCCCAATTGGCAAGTAATCTACTTTTACCCTACTTAAGGTAACAGAGTCAACACCATCTTAAAAGCCTCACTCTGCTAAGAGGCCTCACATCTGCGCTCCTCAATTGCCATGAGAAGGCCGCCCTTAACGGTTTGTTAACCTCGCAATAAAGTGTTGACACCCAAAACTCTATCTGCTATTTGCTACTGAAAAGGGGCTGTAGCTCAGATGGGAGAGCGCATGACTGGCAGTCATGAGGTCAGGGGTTCGATCCCCCTCAGCTCCACCA
>JAFDDT010000066.1 GCA_019310725.1 Deltaproteobacteria bacterium
ACCTCGATGATATCGTCACGACCCGGCATGGTATCTGCTTTCCCAGCCCCGTTTCCGTCACTCAGGGATAAGCAAGAATAAAGGAGGTTCTCCTCAATGGTTCCATCAAAAATAAAGGGCGCCTGGGCAATAAAACCGATGTTGTGAGCCATGTCCGATTTGGTAAGATCTGAAACTTCTTTTTGGCCAATCAAGACATGACCTCCCGTATACTTATAAAGCTGACCGACACATTGGGCCAGAGTGCTTTTGCCGCTGCCGGAAAAACCGACCACAGCCAAATGCTCTCCGGGTCTCAAAGAAAAGGTAATGCCATCGATTAACCGGATACCATCCTCTGTAGCAAAAGACAAATCCTTGACTTCAATGCCTGTTTCCAATTCATAAGGCGTGCGACCCTCAGGTGTAAGGGCGTATTCGGGGCGGACATCGAAGTATTCCATGGTTTTCTTATAACGCACAGAGGCATCCTGATAAAGCTGGTAAAATGCGATGAGTTCTTTCCAGGGATCATACAACTTTTCCTGAGCAGATAAAAATGCAACCAGGGCACCCAGCTCTAATCTTCCCTTGATGGTTAAGTAGCCGCCGAGAATGAACACGAGAAAGGGGCTCAAATTAGTGAAGAAATTGTTCATCACTTTGACACCGAGTCTGTAAAGATTCCAGACAATCCTGATCTTCAACAATTTTTCCACCAATCTATCAAATTTCTTGTTCTCGATTCTGTAAGCACCATTGCCATGGACTTCGTGAATTCCGCTAATGGATTCTGTGATCTTGTTTGATAGTGTTCGGGTTGTATCAACTCGCCTTCTGTTAGCCCTGTTGGCACCTTTCTGTAGTATAGGCACCAGAAAAAGAATCACCGGGTAGATACTGAGGCACAGGGCCGCCAACCACGGGTTCAGCCAGAACAAATAGCCGGCAAAAGCAAGCAGGGTCAAAACGCTGGTTATAGGAACAGCAATGGCCATGCCCGCGAAATCGCCTGCTGAGGCAAGCTCGGTTACCACGGATGAGACTACCAGGCCAGGTCCGGTTTTTCTGAAAAAGCTCAAAGGAAGTGTCAGTATGTGATGGTACACCTCTTTTCTCATGTTTGCCAAAACCCGTTCGCTGATCAAGGTTTGGAGAATGTTGATGAGGTATTTGAGCCCGCTGGCAAGAAGAACTGCAGCCAGAAACAGGCCGCAATAAAGGAATAACAAATCAACTTTTCTCAGATTAATAGCCTCGTTGACAATTCTCTTCTGCATTTCCAGAGGAAAGACCCTGGCAAAAACCGTAACCGTAATAATGACTACCAAAAGCACCTGGAGTTTGATATTTCCAGGCAATATCCATGAAAAGACCGATCTCTTAGTCACAGGAGTTCCTATATTTCCCATAACGAATTAATCCTCCGCGCTAAACGCAAATTTGTACCAAATAGAAACTGAGAATGTTTATCTTTGCCAAAACTATCCAACATCACTATTATGTACAAAAACTTTCCCTTGACATACAGAAAATTACATGGAAACACCCCCTGACAAACCAGATGGGCCTATGCGCCTGACTTCGAACTGTAACAGCGATCCATTTGATCGTAAAGGTTTTTTTACCGGTTTCGGCTTGTCTTTGAAAGAAGGATCTAGCACGTTATAATTTCAGCACATGCAAATGAACCAGCAAAGGAAATTATAGGTGCGGTGATCTATGCGATAGAGAATTTCCGCTCTTCCCTCGCACAAGAAGACGATGTCACGTTAGTGGTGATTAAGGTTGAGTACTAAAGAGACTAGCAATGCTTTTAAAAAAGTGCGCCTGCGCCCTCTTTCTTGGAGCGCAAAAGGGTAAAATGACGATCTTAACCAATGGCTCTGGCCTTATCATGTGGTCTGAATAGGAACTGGTTTAATTGGTTTGGCTGGTTTTACTCCTTTGGCTGGCTTGATCAATACAACCAATCCAGCCAATAAAAATAATGAAACAAGTTAAACCTGGCTTTCAATGAATTGCCCACCCCTGTAAACCATCTTTTCCACCTTGTCATACACCAGCTCGGTCGGGGTTTTCCCTGTTTTTCTGGCCTGTTCAAGGAACTCTCTGAAATGAGTGCGACAGGGCAGCTCGATTTTTGGTTTCAGTTGCTCTTCGGTAGCCTCCTCCTGTAGTTGCCACAGCACAGCGGCAGCTATAACCCCACCAGTATTGTGTGCCCAATCCACAACAAAGAGGATTCCGGCATCGGCAACCTTTTTGGCCAGCTCAATCTCCCCCTCTTTGCTGGTTGCCTTGAGCTGGTTATTGGCTGAACCGAGTATGATCTTGAACTTGAACTGCGGTATGCTCTCCTCAGTTATGATGCCCCCCATAGCACAGGGGGAAAAGATATCGGCATCTACCGTATATATCTCATCTGGCGACACATCGCTGATTCTCTCCAAGCCATATTTCTGTTTAAGTTGGTGCACCTTGCCCGGGTCTGTATCGGTAACGACGAGCCGAGCCCCATCATCCAGCAGATACTCAGCCAGCGGAAAGCCCACATGACCCAACCCCTGTATGGCGATTGTTTTCCCTGACAGGTCTTTGCTCCCGTACACGAAGTCGCACGCCTCTTTTATAGCCACAAACTCACCATAGGCAGTAGGGGTACCAGTTGAAGCCAGAGGGCTCTTTGTTCCACCAATGAAGTTTCTGGTAAATCTCTCATGGATAATATCCACCATTTCCTCATCAAGCCCCATATCGGCTCCTACGAAAACCCGGCATCTATCAGGGATATAACTCAGAAAACCCATGGCCTCGAAGTCGTCTAATTTGACGGGTGCGCATTGCACGACCGTTTTGCACCCGCCATAGGGTAGGGCCGCAATTGCATTCTTATAGGTCATAGCCCGGGAGAGATTGAGGCCATCTATTATAACATCCATCTCAGGCTGATTTAGGTCATGTCGGCGCATGGCTCCTGCTCGAAGGACATGCTGTCTATTCTCCAGACCCAGAGTGACACTATGTTTACAGAACGCCACCCTGATATTTTTCCTACGATGATAAAAGAACTCAATGCCCTCATGTCTGCCCTCTGTCATAAGTTGTTCAATGTGGTCAAGATACTCCCCTAAACCGAGTTCTCCAAAATCGGCAACCAATTGTTCAGTGCCTTCCGCTCTGTAATTCTGGGTCAGAACATCGAGGTAGGTAAAATCGGTGGCATATTTACTAAACTCGAGGCCGTAATCCCACTCCTTCATTCCCCTCAAAAAAAACCTGTTCTCTCTACGGTTAAAGAAAATCTCCAGGCTCGTCAGGTCTTTCTTTTCTATGAAATCAAATATGCCATCTGCTTTCATTGTTTTGCCCTCTTTCTTATTGCCCAGGTATGCGTGGTATCTATTTGCGCTCTCTTTCCTCAAACTCCTTGAGAGACTCCTCGCGCTCCTTGGTGAAAACACAGGCCAGACACGCCTCAATCTCATAGTCCATAAGCGCATCGAGGCTCACCTCACCCCGCGCCATATTGAGACCCTTTTTGATCATCTTAATAGAAAAAGAGGAGTTTTCTGCAATCTTTGCCGCCATTTCCCTGGCTGTTTCCATAAGCCGGTCAAGGGGAACAGCCTTATTGACCAGCCCTATTCTTTCGGCCTCTTTCCCGTCAATATATTCCGCAGTGAAGAGAAGTTCTTTTGCCTTTCCCGGACCTATCAAATCTTGCACCAGTCTCATTGCTCCCCCGGTAACTGAGGATGTAACCCTGGCCTCTGGGGAGCCAATCTTTGCCTCCTCCGCAGCAATTCGGATATCACAGGCAAGCCCCAGTTCGTATCCTGATCCGAGGGCAAACCCATTAACCGCTGCTATGGTAGGTTTTTCAAAGCGGATAATCTTTCTGGAGGTTTCCTGGAGCTCCACCAGGTAATCACGATATTGCTCTATGGTCCTATCCTTTGAATCCTTTAGGTCCGCTCCGGTTGAAAATGCCCTGCCTTCTCCGGTAACAATCAAAACCTTTATGTCAGGATCATTCTTGACATCCTCCAAGGCCGCCTGGAAATCCAGCCATAGCTGTTTGTTCATGGCATTCAGTACCTGGGGCCTATTCAGTTTAATCGTAGCAATTCCTGCCTCTTTTTCATAAATAATGCATTCAAAATCCATCCTTAACTCCTTTCTTTGTAATCGCAGACGCTCGCAGACCAATAGCCCCTCAAGCGGGGCTATTAATCATCATGCCTTTCGGGCAGATCTAATACCATCCTTTTGATCTCAGCCTTCGGGTGCTTAAAATTGACCAAAACCCCAACTCGTATTCCTGTGGCTTTCAGATAATTCAATAGTTGTGCTTCATGTACCTTATCGATATTTTCCACTGTCTTGAGTTCAACTATAACCTTATCTTCAACAAGTAAATCGGCGATATATTCCCCGACTACCTTTTCTTTATATAGGACTTTGATTGGAACCTGACTCTGTGCCTTTATTCCTCGTCTTTTCAGTTCAACCAACAATGCATTTTCATATACCTTCTCAAGGAAGCCAGAGCCAAGAATCCTATTTACTTCAAACACCGCACCATTTATTGCATAGGTAATGTCGTTAATATCCATAAAACACATCCTTTCTACCGCCTAAAAGGCGGACTGTTTTTTTGTTGGGCCGACTTGGCCCAACAGAATATCTGCGTGGGTCAGCGGCTATTTCAGCCAAGAATCATTCGCGAATCCACAATGGAGGCACCCTTTTCATGCGCAATCACAGGGTTCAGATCGATCTCCTTGATTTCAGGATTGTCAATAGCGATCTCAGAGAGTTTGGCCAGAATATCTTTTAGGGCATTAATGTCCTTCGGCTTTTCACCTCTTATCCCGGTGAGGATCTTATACCCCTTTATCTCTTCAACCATCTCATCGATATCCTCCTGAGCCAGCGGGGCTACCCTGAAGGATACATCCTTCAGGACCTCAACAAATATTCCACCCAGACCGAACATAATAACCGGGCCAAATTGTGCATCGCGGATCACACCAATAATACACTCCTGCCCAGGGGCAGCCATTGGTGAAATAAGGCCTCCTAAAACCCTCTTTCCGGTTGTCACCTTCTCAGCGTTTCTTACTATCTCCTTGAATGCGTTTTCTACGTCTTTCCCATCCTTCAGACCCAGTTTGATTCCCCCTGCATCAGACTTATGGATAATGTCAGGGCTGACCACCTTCATTGCCAAGGGATACCGCATTCTGTTGGCCGCCTCAACCGCTCCCTCAGGCGTACCTGCCAATATTGCTTTTGAAAGAGAAATGCCATATTCCTTCAGCACCTCTCTCGACTCTGTTTCAAGCAGATTAGAGCGATTTTCCTCACCCACCTTTTTAAAAAGCTCTTTAACTTTGGCCCTCGTTTTAGGCACTCCGGAAGGGATACGCATTTGGCTGATCTTCTTCTGGTTGATGGAAAAGTGCATGAGGGCGCTCAGGCACTGGGCAGTTCTCTCAGAGGATTCAATCACCGGCACCCCGGCAGCCTTCAGTATATCCAGGGATTTTATCGGTTCTCTGGCAAAACTGGTGTGCACAAAAAGGGGCTTCTTGTACCGCTTCACCATCTCAACCATATCCTCTGAGGTCTTTTCCTCTAATTCAGCTACGTGGGGTGCAATGATATCCTTGAAGCCTCCAAAAAAGCCGGTTATGAATATGCCGTCAACCTGATCGTCTTCCATGCAAACCTTGACACATTCGGTAATCATATGAGGATTTTCTTCGGCTGTTCCTCCGTAATCGATAGGGTTGCTGGCCGGCATGCCTTCCAGCAGAAAAGGCTTCATCCGTTTTTGCGTTTCTGTAGTCAAAACAGGGACCTCCATGCCATATTTTTCAGCGTTATCCGCTGCTATGGAATTATCTCCACCTCCCTCTGACAGAATAGCTACCCTCTTGTCTCTGGGGAGAGGGCAATTGGCAAATGCGGCTGCCATATCAAACAGCTCATCTGCGTTAGATACCCTTACAATGCCGGCCTGCCTGAAAGCCGCATCCACAATGACCTCATCGCCTGCAAGAGAGCCGGTATGAGATGCGGCCGCCCGTGCCCCGGCACTTGATCTACCCACCTTAAGTGCAACAACCGGTTTTTTCTTTGCGGTGTCCCGGGCAACCCTGACCAGACTGTTTCCATCTTTGATACCTTCCAGGTACGTCATGATGACCTTGGTGTCAGGATCATCTTTCAGATAATCTATGTATTCATGAAAGTTAACCCCTACGGCATTCCCAACACTAATGATCTTGCTGAAACCCACTTCCCTCATCCGGGCGTAATGGGTCAGGGAATCAATCACGTTGCCGCTCTGGGCAAGGACTGAGATCGGACCTCGTTCTATCTGGGGAACTCCCAAGAGATTCATCTCTGCTGAGGCGCTGAACATGCCGCTGCAATTTGGACCGATGACATACGCGCCGGTCTTTGCAGCCTCGTCCAGAATTTCTGCCTCAACCTTTTTCCCCTCTTCTCCGCTTTCTCCGAGCCCGGCAGTAATGATAATGATGCCTCTGGCGCCCATCTTTACGCTATCTGCCACCGCTGCGGTAACAAACCGCGGTGCAACAACGATCATAACCAGATCAACCTCACCGTCAACCTCGGTAATGCTCGGATAGGCCTTTCGCCCAAAAAGCTCAGATCTTTTCGGGTTAATCAGATACACATCTCCCTTGTAGCCGCCTTCAAGGAGGCTTCTCGTTCTCCTCTCAGAGGCCTTTCCTGGCACTTCAGAGGCCCCAATTACAGCCACTGATCGTGGGTTAAAAACATTTTCAAGAGATCTTTCCATAAGTCATCCTCCTATACTGAGACCTTTACATAGGCCCTGCTCGGACAAAATTTGGCTTGGGCTTCTTGTGTGTAAGGCGGAGGGCAACCTCATATTTAGAGGCTCGAAGGGTATCCAAATATTTGGAGTTCAAAGGGCGCTTTGTTTAAAGATCACCGATATTTCTTATCTATCTATCAACTTTAGGCACTTTAGATCACTTTAGCTTACTTTTATGACTTTAGCTTACTTCACACTTCTTACCGGAAGAGCCCTAAAATTTTTCTTGTTGAGCATAAGCGTTAGATATTGGTATCCTTTTCTGAAACTGAAGGCATAAGCCGAGATAGCCTTAGTGTCAGATGCCCAGACCCACGCACAGCTCAATCCAATGATGGTGTTCATCCTCACGTTGAGCCCGCAATCTGTTTCCTCCTTAGGCAAGACTTTATTGTACAGGGTCTTGAGTTCCGCGATAGTTGGCATACGCCAATCCGAATATTTATATCCAGCTATCGGAGGGTTTTCACAATACACCTTTGCATCATGCCACGTGATGTCCCCCATATTGTCCGCCGCAGCCCACATCAGACTGGTGAGTGTATCAGTGACCGTTCCGTCACCATTGTCGATGAAGCGTTCGTCGGCCTGAACCGTGCTAACGAGAAAAACCATAAGTAGGCAAAATATTACTGATATGGTAAACGATTTCTTAATCACCTTTTCCCTCCGTCTATGAATTCCACGCCTGAGGATTGGCAATATAATGCAACTATAGGTCAGAATCGGTTACTCCCTTTGGAATGGGAACCACAAGCACAGGTCGTGTGCTCCGCCTTAGTATCTTTTCCGAAACCGATCCGAGGAACGTATGACTCAGTATTCCCTTGCCATGGGCCCCCAAAATAATAATATCGCTGTTTAGCTTCTCAGCAGTTTTCAAGATTTCATCAACTGCATCTCCTTCATGAACCAGGATGGAAGAAACCAACTCATTTTGCCCTTCAAGATCCTTGAGCTTTTTTCGGCTAAACTCACCTAATCTTGTTTTTATACTCTCGATGATCTCTCTGGATCTCTCTTCTCGCAGTTTATAATACTGTTCCTCCCCCATCTGTGTAATGATGGGGACCTCCATCGCTGAATCGACTGTGGGTAAAATATATAGGATTGTTATTCTTGCATCCAATGCCTCTGCCAGGGTTATGGCATAGCGGAATGCAAAGGTAGAATTCTTGGAAAGATCCGTGGCGTATAGAATCTTCTTTATCGATGGGAGCATTTTTTTCTCCTCGCTGTGATACCTATATCTCTTTTCTGGCAGCGGCCCGGGCCCTGGGCACTTGGATTAAATATATGAACCCGAACAGGGCGAGCCCGATAATAGGCCAAATGAATTTATTCCCAAAATGCAGGTAATTCATAAATACTTGTGGTCGAAGCCCCATAAGCACGACTGCAGCTAATAAAATTGATTCGTATATTCTGTTTCTGGCTATGAAAAAATTTTGGGTCAGGGCGGCAAAGGCAAACATGGAAATGACACCCATTATGAATACAAATGCAATATGGGGCAACGATTGTATGCCAATCAGGAGCAGGTCGGAATTAAAGATAAACATGAAAGGAAGAATGGCTGTCCGAATATCGTAGGTAAACCCCTGAATCCCCGTGCGTATGGGGTCTGATTTTGCAATAGCCGAAGCCGCGTATGCAGCCAGGCCCACTGGCGGGGTATCATCCGCCAGGATGCCAAAAAAGAAGCAAAAGAGATGTGCTGCCACAACAGGGATTACCAAGCCATAATCCGCCCCCAGTTGTAAAATGACCGGCACCGTTAAGGAAGCCATCACGATGTAGTTGGCTGTGGTGGGAAGCCCCATGCCCAGAATAAGGCTGGCGATGGCAGTAATGATGAGCAAAAACACAAGATTGCCCCTGGCAATGGTGTCAATCACCTCGACAATCAGTCCCCCCAAACCCATGGCAACCACACCAACTATGATGCCAGCGGTAGCCACGGCAACCCCTATTCCCATCATGTTTCTTCCGCCTGCCACCAGCGCATCCCAGATCTGGCGAAGGCTGAGCTTAAAGGCTCCCCATAGAGATTGCTTAGCAATATATGCCCTGATGAGGTTCTGGACCACAATCAATATAGCCAACACCTGAATTGCCCGATAAGCAGCAAGTTGCGGTGTATGGCGGAGGATCATCAGCTCATAGATAAGGTAAAATAGGGGGATAAGAAAATGAAGTCCGCCAAAAAGGGTTCTAAAAAACTGAGGTATATGCTCTTTGGAAAGCCCCTTTAACCCAAGCTTTGAGGCCTCTAAATGGGTGATATAAATCAGAGCGATATATGAGATTATAGCTGGTATAAAGGCGGCCTTTACCACCTGAAAGTATGGAAGATTGCAGTACTCGGCAATGATAAAGGCAGCTGCACCCATAATGGGAGGCATAAGCTGGCCATTGGTGCTCGCAGCTACTTCAACGGCTCCGGCCTTGTAATCCGGGTAGCCCACACTCTTCATAAGGGGAATGGTGAAGGTCCCGGTGGTCACGGTGTTGGCAATACTCGATCCTGAGACCAGACCGGTCATACCACTCGCCAGAACCGCAGCCTTTGCCGGCCCCCCTTTAAATCGTCCCAAAAGAGAGAAGGCAAGATCAATAAAAAACTTCCCACCGCCTGCCTTGTCCAGCATAGAGCCAAACAGAACGAAAAGAAAAACAATCATGGCTGAAACATCCAGAGGGATACCATAGATCCCTTCGGTAGAGATAGTCATCTGGCTCATAAAGCGACGGAATGAAACCCCTTTAAAGGCGATAACATCGGGCATATAGGGGCCGAAGAAGCTGTAAAAAATAAAGCCACATGCCACGACAAGCAGAAACGGCCCCAGCGATCGTCGTGCCGCTTCTAAAAGTAAAACGACAAGCACAACTCCTACAATAATGTCCATAAGAATGGGAGCCCCTTGCCTCTCAGCCAATTCCGCGTAATTTATGGCAAGGTAAAGTGCTGCAAAGGCTCCGATAATGCCCAACCCCCAATCAATGAACGAAATCCTGTTTTTGACCGACAAAAAGGAAAATATGCCTTTGACTTCTCTCTTTTTAAAGGCGGGGTGACTTAAATAGACCAGCAGGATTGCAAAGCCCAAATGAATGGAGCGGACATAGATTGAATCCAGGATAACAACCTCGGGAAGAGATAATTGAAACAGTGACCAGGCAGCTGCGATACAGGGAATGATGTATCTCGTTACCCCTGAAAGCCTTCTTGAGCCAAACTCTGCCTCTTCGGCAATTCTCTCGGCGATTTTAGCCCCTTCATCAATCTCTTCGTTTTGATGTATGTCGAGTTTTTCCATACTCATAATTCCTCGATTAGTAATGATATTTTCTCTATCATCTCTTTTCGGCCAGACAAATCTTAATAGAAATCCTTATCTTGATATGTGTCGGGAAAATCTCTGAGTGAGAATATGATAACCATTCAGCCACCAAGGCACAAAGCCTGCCCTGGCGCGACGGCAAAGGGACATTATCATGCTTTGTAAAGATTACGGTATCCACAGATATAAACCCACTCTTTCAAAGCCAGGTCTGGGCCAGGGCAGGCTTTGTGGCAAGATACCTGAGTAATCACAGAACATGTAGAAAAAGGGCGTGGTACTTACCACGCCCTTTGTTCATTTACTTCAGGCCAACCTCTTTATAGTACCGCATAGCACCCGGATGAATTGGAGCGCTCAAGGCCTCCAGCATATTCTGTTTGGTGAGCACGCCATAGGCGGGGTGCAGTTTCTTAAAGTCCTCCAGGTTGTCGAAAATCTCCTTGGTGATCGCATAGACAACATCATCGGGGATGTCAGCGCTGGTCACGAAGGTGGCCTTCACAGCGAAGGTGTCAACATTTTCCTTGTTTGTCGCCATGGGGTAAAATTTTATCGGGATATAGGCCTTTGCATAATAAGGCCACTTGGCAACCAGTTTATCGATGCAGGGGCCTGTTACAGGAACAAAATGCACCTTTCTTCTTCCACTGGTAGCCTCTTTAATTGAACCATTAGGATGACCCACCGTGTAGAAAAAGGCGTCGATTCGACCATCCTGAAGGAACTTGGCAGACTCATCCGCCTTGAGGCCCTCAGCTCGCATATCCTTTTTCCAGTCTATGCCACAGGCCGCAAGAGCATCTGTAGAGTTACCTCTCTGGCCAGAACCGGGGTTTCCAATATTGACATGCTTGCCCCTCAGATCCATAAAGCTATTGATCCCTGTGTCATCTCCTGCCACCAACACTATGGATTCGGGGTGAAAACTGCAAATGGCGCGGAGCTTTTTTTGCGGCCCTTTATCCTTCCAGTCTTTTGTGCCATTCCATGCCTGGTACTGCCTGTCAGACTGAACGATGCCAAACTCCAGGTCCCCGGCCATGACCGCATTGACATTAAAGACCGAACCCCCTGTGGACTCGACAGTCACCCTCAGATTATATATCTTCCTTTTCTTGTTAACGATCTTCCCAATAGCACCACCGGTGGGGTAATAAACACCGGTTACACCACCCGTTCCGATGGTAACATAGGTGACTTTGGCTGGGCAGGTTTCTACAGCACCAAATGAAAACACCAGAATCACTGCCGCGGCTAAACCAAATAGAAATACCTTTTTCATTCTCCCCTCCTTTAAAAAATATTGGTTTGTCTTGCATTGTTCTTTGCCCCAAAAATTGACCGATTCACCTCCTTTCTCGTAGAATTTTGCCACCAATTTCAATTTTCGATTGTCAATTTTCAATTTTTTGGTCTTGGTAGGTAGGTTAGTGGCTCCTCCTAAGAAACTTCACGAAAAGTTTCTTTCATGTATAACTCCGAAGCGAAGCGCCGGGGTCATTTGCTGAATAATTACAAATTTTCTATGAAATATAGGTTTGGAATTCTTCTAAGGTGGTTTCGAGTTTATTTAAGGCAGATATAGCCTGATCTTTTTTCCGTAAGGCTATCGCCGTAATTAAGGCATTTATGAGACTCATGGGCGCAGTGTAGGATTCTATATACGTTGGGATATTTGTACTTGCAACAAGGGTCACATCGGCCAGTTTTGCTACAGGGGATAGCTCGCTATTCGTAAGGGCAATCACAGAGCCTGCCCTTTTCTTGATCTTCTCTGCAATATCAAACGACTCCCGGGTATATCGTCTAAAACTGATTACCACGAGAACATCATCTTTCGTTACTCCGAGAAGCTGTTCAGGCATATCACCGATCCCTGGTTTAATCAGTATTACCTTGTTCAAAAAAAACCTGAGATCAAAAGTCAGATAGAAGGCCAAGGCATAGCTGGATCTCAGCCCGAGAACATATATAGATCTGGCTGAGCACAATTCGTTCACTGCCTGTTCAAACAATTGATCGGAAATTGTGGCTGTTAGTGTTTGGATATTTTCTATATCGCCTTGCAAAATCTCAGAAAAGACATTGCAGCGGGCTTTCAAATCTTCTGCTGATTTAGCCAACCTTTGGGTGGTAGAAAAGCTTTCCAAGACTTGCCGGGCAATTTCTCTCTTGAATTCTGAGAATCCAGAAAATCCAAGGTTAGTCAAAAATCGAGTTACCGTAGCCTCCGATACATTGGCAGTTTTTGCGATCTGAAAGGAGTTTAGAAGAAACGCCTCGTTAATGTTATGATACACATACTGGGCAACTTTCCGCTGGGTTGGTGTTAATTCCTGGAAGGTGTCGGAGATTTTATCGAGGATATTTTCCATCGATTATTGGTGAAATTATTTCTTCAAATTCCAATTTAATGAAAAGTCCCCTTCTCCATATTACTTCTTTCCACCCTTGTCAAGCTTTTTTCTTGACACTTTTTTCTTAAACAGCTTTTTCTTGCACGCGGAAACTTTTTGACTTCACTTTCCTTATCGTGATAGATTCCCCTCGGTTCCTCATCAGGGCTTGTTCTGGGTCTTGCCTCGTTACGTGGTGAATATGTCAATTTGAAAGTTTTGTAACAATCTCGTTGACAAAACCGGAACTTGGAACCTATAAGTTAGCAACGTCAAAAAGACCTGTTATCATGGCTACCCTATTGATTATCGATAGACGAAAACCCCAAGATCACAGATTATCATTTGAGGCATCATGAAGAAACCTGTGGTTGGATCAGCGCTGGTCGTTGGTGGCGGGATCACCGGGATGCAGACCTCTTTGGATCTGGCTGACTCGGGCTACTATGTCTACCTCGTTGAAGCATCGTCATCCATTGGTGGCGTTATGGCCCAGTTGGACAAGACCTTTCCCACCAATGACTGCGCCATGTGAATTATCTCACCCAAACTGGTCGAGGTCGGCCGGCACATCAATATTGAGTTGCTCACCCTCTCAGAGGTAAAGGCAGTAGAGGGAGATGCAGGAAACTTTGAGGTTACCCTTATCCAGCATCCCCGCTATGTAGATATTAACAGGTGTATTGCCTGCGGGCTCTGTGCTGAAAAATGTCCCAGGAAGGTTGATGATGAATTCAACAGGGGCCTTGACAAGAGAAAGGCAATATATGTGCAATATCCCCAGGCTGTGCCCCTCAAGTATGCTATCGATGCTGAAAGGTGTATCTTTTTTGAAAAAGGAAAGTGTAAGGCCTGTGAGAAGTTCTGCCCCAGTGGGGCTATCAATTTCGAGGATAAAGAAAAGGAACTAACCCTTGATGTGGGTTCTATTATTCTTTGCCCTGGCTTTGGAACATTTGATCCAGGTTCTCGCGATACCTTCGGATACAATAGATCGCCCAACATTGTAACGAGTCTGGAATTCGAACGGATTCTTGCCTCCTCCGGCCCCTACCAGGGGCACCTGATAAGGCCTTCTGATAAAAGAGAACCTGACAAGATAGCATGGATACAGTGTGTTGGCTCAAGGGATGTGCATACCGGCGCCAATCCATATTGCTCAGCGGCGTGCTGCACACATGCCATAAAAGAGGCCCTGGTGGCCAAGGATCACAAGAAAGGGTCCCTGGATACGGCCATATTTTATATTGATGTGAGAACCTCCGGTAAAGACTATGAACGGTACTATACCCGGGCCAAGGATAAAGAAGGGGTGCGTTTCATCAAATCAAAGGTTGCAAATATCGCCGAGAAGAACGGCTCCGGAAATCTTCTTATTAGCTATACTGACGAGGCGGGGAAAAGGGCCGAAGAAGAGTTTGATATGGTAGTTCTCTCTGTAGGCTACTCGGTAACACAGAACGCGGCAGACCTTGCCCGAAAAATAGAGATCGACCTTGATACCTACAACTTTTCACAGACCAGTAGTTTTTTCCCTGTTCAGACCTCCCGCCCCGGCATCTTTGTCTCTGGCTGCTTCCACTCCCCCAAAGACATCCCCTCCTCAGTCACCGATGCCTCTGCCGCTGCTGCCCAGGCAGGCGCCCTGCTCACAGAT
>JAFDDT010000067.1 GCA_019310725.1 Deltaproteobacteria bacterium
CAGTTAGAGAAGCTTGAAAACGCAAACTTACGCATTTCTCAACTTGAGGATGCAATAAAAGTGAAGGACCAGGCGCTTTCACGGTCGAATGAAAAGATCCGTCAAATGGAGGAGGAACTGAAACAGGCGAAAGGGATCCGGGAAGCGATCAGAAAAGAGCTTTCACAAAGGGATGACGAGGTTGCTCGACTCAAGGAACAACTGCAAGAGGAACAGTCTCTGGGCAAGGCTGAAATAGAGGAGTTGAGATCTACCTATAGCTCCCTTATCTCTGAACTCAAAAGGCAGGTCAAAGACAAGGAGATGACCATAGGAGAATTCGAGGAAATGCTTACTATCACGTTTGTTGATAGGGTTTTGTTTGATTTTGGAAAGGCAACCATTACCTCTGATGGAAGAAAAGTCCTCGCGAAAGTAGGGGATGTCTTGAGAGATGCCCAAGGCATGAAGATTAGGGTCGTGGGTCACACTGACAATGTCCCCATTAAAAGAGAATATCGATACCGATTCCCGTCAAATTGGGATCTCTCTTCTGCCCGGGCCGCTGCTGTTGTGCGATATTTTCAAAGAGAAGGCAGCCTTGATCCTAAGTGCCTTGAGGCAGTAGGGAGGTCATTCTATGAACCGGTTGCCAGTAATGAGACTGAGGCAGGGCGGGCTCAAAACAGGAGGGTAGAAGTGATTATTGCACCCATGATGGGAAAACAATAAACGATGGTAGGCGTTTGCTGGTTCAGGGTTCAACGGTTCACGGTTCAACCTGCGACGACCTCAGCTGAGTCGGTTTACCTTTCTTTCGCTGGCCTTGCTTGCAAGCCATGACAGAAGGTGAATAGTGTGGATCAGATTTTTTCAAAAAATTTCTGCACCTCTTTAATGATAGAGACTTTTGTATCTAGAGATACATTATCCTCAAACAAGAATTCCAGCAAAAATACCATCTTATAATCTACTGCTGAGGTCTCATATTCCCGGATAGATGTTACCTTGACCTCTTTTAGGTCTCCATCATTGTCTCCTTTGATTAGCTCGGTTTTTCTGAGGATAAGATCAACTGCCTCTTTGGCATCATCAGCGCTCTCTAAAACAATTTCAACCCCATCGAGTTTTTTCACGGCCTTAACAACCTTTTCGCTTTCAACCCTAATTTTCATTTCTCCCCCTATATTATTAGGACGCAGATCTTCGCAGATACCCGCAGGCCCGCCCACCTCGCCTGAGCCCGCCTGCCACTGCGAGGCACGAGCGGGCAGGCGGGCTCAGGCGAGGTGGGCGGGCTTTTAGATAATTTAATAACTGTGCTTCATTTTCTTCTATCAATCGTTTTGCTGCTTTTATCTCTACGATTACCTTGTTATCACAACCAGTATATCAGCATAGTATTCACCCATAACTTCACCTTCATAGAATACCTTTATTGCAAATTGAGCAACCGCAAAAATACCCTCCCTTTTAAATCCTATCATCATTGCATTCTCATTCACCCTGTTAAATAAGATTTGAGCCCACTTTTCAAGACCATCTTTCCGTAGTAGGTTCTCAAGTACTTTTCCCTTTTTGTCGCATCATCCTTTTCAATGCAAGATTCGTAATAAATAAGCTGAAGTGGTCTTCTGTCTTTTGTAGATTCAATAAGGCCTTTATTATGCTGCTCAAATCTTAGCTTGAGATCTTCCGTAAAACCCGCATAGAACTTGCCGTCCCGTTTGCTTTGCAATATATATGGGTAATACGTTTTTCCTCAAGCTATTTAACAGGGTAAATCTTTTCAGTTAGTTCTTTATATTTGAAATCTTGATTATCTGCGTTCATCTGCGTCCAAAAATGAGATTCTTGTAGTATTACGATAGTTTGTTATTTGGTAGCTTTGTTAGGTAGTGCTCGACCTTTGTCCCTGTTAATATGGTATCATCATAAAATATTTTATGCAGTTGAAGCAATTTGATTTTGAGGCTATAGTCTTTTACCGCCTCTTTAAGAGATATTTTATCATTGACGTCATAAAAGTCTTTGAGCTTCCGAAAAAGGGTCTGAACAGATAGCTCTTCGTTTTCGTCAATCCCTGTTTTTTCTGAGAGCTGGATAAGTAAAGACAGTAGTGGCTTCCGATACTTGGGAATCTGGCTATAATTATAGTAGTACATTTTCCTTTCCTCCAGAAACCGCTTGGGGGCAAATCTTTCAATGCTCTCTATGGGAAGGTGGAAATCGTCATCATGCTCAACGCTTCTCCTTCTCCTCTTTGCCTTAGAAATATCCCATCCCATGATTTTATCTCCCCAGGCCTGTTTTTTTCTGAGTCTTCCGACTTGTCCGGAATAGTGAACTGAAATTATTTGCTTGTCAAGGATTTCTGGGTGCATCAGTGCAGTCAATTCCTTCAAAATCTCTCTACAAATCCTCAATAATTTGGGGTAAATGAAACCCCTACAAAACTCGAGAAGTTACATCATCTCGAGCTGAAACTGGCACTCTCAATAAGTACGGGTAATAGCTATGCATTCCCGCGGCCGCGGGAATGACGATTGAGTGTAAGTATATGTGATTCCTGCGAAAGCAGGAATTCAGTTATTACTCGCAAATATAACTTACCTCAACTTATTGAGAAATTGCTAAAACTGGCGCAGGTCTTCATCGATGGTTCCATCAGGAAGCATCCAGTCCGGATGCGGTTCTCCCTTTTCTTCCATGTGATACCTTATACAGGTGTTCCAGTCGCCCTTACAATATTGTTCGATCCATATTTTATTCAGTTTTCCTGCCTCGTAGAACCTCTTCATCGGGCACACCGGAAACCATTTACATTCTTGCATGTGGATGTTCACCGTTCTCGGGGCCATATATTTTCAGGCTGTTGCCGAAATCTGGTTGGTTAGGTCTTTTGTCTGATATGTTTCTTGGACCATGCTATCAGGTCATCAAAGGGTGTGCCTTTTGGGAAAAATTCCATCACCCCCATGTCTTTTAGCAAGGCTATTTCGCTTTTATCCAAGAAGCCGCCTGCGGTGATTGTTATATGATCACTATTTTCCTTTATCAGAAGCCTTTTGATCTCAGCAAATGCCTGGATATCAGCACCAGGCAAGAGGGTGACCCCAATGTGATCCACTGATTCCTGCACGGCTGCGCTGACGATTGCTTCTGGTTGCTGCAGTTCTGTGTATATCACCTCGAACCCTGCCTCACTGAAGTTACGTGCCAGCGATTGCGATGTCTCCTTATGCCCCTCCCCCCGTTTTGCGAGTAGAATCCTTACTTTTCTTTCACTCATACTGCGCTCCTTAGTGCAAGAGGGTTTTGCCAATCCTGGAGGTGCAACCAACGTATTATCCAGTTAGCATACACATTACGAGATAGTAAAGCATCATTTCGTATATTCACAAGGGAATCAAGGGTTTTCCGAGGGAGCGCCGAGGAGATTCGAGTCTTTTCTCACATGATAAACAATATCCTGTATCTCTTCATGATAAGCACTCGGCGCACTGATGTAGCCCCAGCCCTTCTGCGTCTGGTACAGCCCGTCATACGCTGTGTCATAATAGGATATCATGACATGGGGAATATCACGCTCTTTAAGCACGGAATCCAAGAGACGAGCCTCAACCTCATTTTCCAGGATTACTACTTTTACGTATTCTTCTTCCATTATCAAGGCTCCAGCAGCACACGGCCAAGAGCAGGCTCAGACAATATCCTGGTGGCATCGTAGCTCTGTGTTGATAAGTAGAAAGCCGTCTAATTCACAGTTGCCCTAGAGTGTGCAAGAGTTTCTAGCAACAGCCAAGGGCAGGGCCATATCACAGGGCATAACCAAAAAAAAGATACCCATGCCCTTGATTTTGACGATATCCTGCAGCCAAGGGTATTTTCCTTTACACCTATATCTTGGGTATTGTATATAAAAAAATTATGTGGTCAAAGCAATAGTGCATGCCTTTCTTTGGCGAGTTGCAGGTATTAGTTCAGCCACAAAGTCACGAAGACACTAAGATTCTAAAATGATTCATTATTTGCTATGCACAGTAAAAGCTAATATCTGCAAATTTTTTTGGGAATTAATCTTGCCTTTTTCCTATAAGATTTTGAAATTCATATCTTTCCTTCGTGACTCAGTGGCTGAACTGTTACTGTTGCTGGATTGTGCAGTCGGAGAGGGGAACTCCTTCCTTTGTGACCCGCAGATAGAATGTGATCAAGCCTCGTGTAGTAGGCATTAGGCCGGATGACCTTCTTTTGCCTGTTTCTATTTAGCTCGTGGCTCAATTCACTCTTTGTTTATGAGCGCCCTTACCGGGCTAGGGAAATATCTTTCACCTAAGGAAGGCTAATAGCAATAAAACCCTCTATTGTTCTTCCAGGCTTTCCTTCATACATAATAACACGTACCTAACATCTGTTTCCAGTTAGCCAGGGAGTATGAGCATGATACGGTGTGCCTTTTGTGATAGCGAGGTAGATTTTGAAGGAAAGGTCTCTCGCAATGATACCTGTCCCCATTGCCACCGTGATCTCCATTGCTGTTCGCAATGCAAATTCTATGACCCAGGATCATATAATGAATGCAAGGAGGTTATCGCTGAGCGGGTAGTTGATAAGGACAGGGCCAACTTTTGCGATTATTTCGTATTGAAGGGCGCAAAGGGAAGCGAGGGTGGAAGAGAAGCATCGGCAAAGCAGGCCTTGGAGGACCTTTTCAAGAAAAAATGACGATCAGCCTGTAGCTATCTTTTCCGCAGGAACTGCCATCATGGTAATTATGCCTTTTGCAACCAACGTTTCACTTTTTTCCCTCATATCGTAGACCTCAGATTCGGCCACGATAATTTGCCTTCCTCTGTTCACCACTTGGGAGCGACATCTCAAGGCACTTCCATATGCTGGCTTCAGGAAGTTTATCTTAAATTCAATGGTCAGGATTCTAAGGTTCTCCGAAACTGTGGTAAAGGCGGCATATCCGGCTGTATGATCAGCCATGGTAGCTATAAGGCCGGCATGAATGAAATTATCCTGGGTTCGGTGATTTTCTCCAATGACAACTGTAGATTCAAAAAACCCCTTCTGTATCACTGAGGCCTTTAACCCACAGAACTTGATGAATCCCCGAGAATAGTCCTTTGCAAGAAAACCTATCCGTTCCCGGGTAAGATGATTATTCATCTATGAACCTGTTTGAATGACATCTCATGATCTACCAGGCGGCAATCGTTGGATTTCGAGCATATTACAGAAATGGAAATCGTTATGCAATCCTTTTGGTGGCAGTTTTTGGAGGACTCTCAATCTTCTGGAAAAAAGGATATTGGATTTTGTACCAGGCAGAGGCTTTTGATTTGTCCTTGATTCACGAGGATTGATCATCTAAGATATCCACATATTCTTGGGAGGAAAAGAAGCATTGGATAATTTGATCAGGATTCTCCGCTCCTTTAGTGAGGGGGAACAAGATAAGAAATTTATTGAGAGTTTTGTAGCCCTGCTCAAAGATAAGGTGCTGAATAACGTTCAGACCATGTACGAAGCGGGCCTCAAGTTCAAGAATAGGAAGGTTATTTTCCCACCTCCTTGGGATTCAATATACGCTAGCCTAAAAGAAATTGGGTTATTTAAACGTTTTGTTCCAGTTGCGTATGGGGGAAGGAGGGCAAGCGAGGAGAGTATCTATTTCATAATGGAACTCTTCGGATACACATGCCCTAGCCTCGGCGTTATGTTCGTGGCTCATAGCCGTGCGGTTGACCTTATCCTTGCCGGAAAAGATGAGGGTCTGAAAAGGAGACTCCTTTCCAGACTGCGTGAAGGAGATTTTGGGGCAATCGCAATGACTGAAGAAAAGGCGGGCACCGATGCAAGTGCTATTGAGTTCTCCGCAAGACGTGAAGGGGATTACTATATTTTCGATGGTGAAAAGATTTTCATATCTAATGCAGGCCTTGCCAGGATTTACACCATTCTTGTCAATACAAAGGGACAGAAAGGGGGCAGATCCCTGAGCGTTTTTGCCGTTGAAGATGAAATAGACGGATTCAGGGTGGCTCTACTGCCTGAAAAGGATGGGTTAACAATCCTTCCTACTGGCAGGATTACCTATGAAAATTGCCGTGTTCCAAAGGAGAACTTGCTTGGAGACGAGGGCAGGGGACTACTCCTGGCCCTTGACGCAATAGACAGGGGCAGGATAATGCTGGCAGGCATTTCTTGTGGTCTTGCGTGCCGAATCTTCGATATAATATTTGAATATTCCCGAAAAAGGGTTCAGTTTGATCACCCACTCACCAGCAGTCAGGACATAAGCTTTAAGATGTCTGAGATGTACACCCAGATTAACGCAGCTCGGGGATTGTGTTTCCACGCCTTGAAACAGGGCAATAGCTCATTCTATCGGGGTGCTTCATCGCAAGCAAAGCTCTTTGCCGCCCAGATGGTAATATCAGTGGCTCAATTGGGCCTCATGATCATGGGTGGCAGGAGCTACTTTAAGAGCAATGTTATGAGTTTGCTCAGCGCAGATGCAAGGGGAATGGAGTATTTGGAGGGAACCTCCAGTATTCAAAAGATGATCATCTCCAGAGAACTTTTCAGGAGCCATTTGTGAGGCTCAAGATTTCTCTTCTGAGGATATATAGCCATGCAGTGCCGTTATCATCCTGACAGGGAGGCCCGGGTGGTATGTCAGAAGATGGGCGTGGGATACTGCCAGGAGTGTTTGGATAATTGTGAGGCCTGTACAGATCCCTGTACGTATTGCAAGCATAGACCCTCATGTATCATATGGGAGCTCTGTCGAAAGAGTGAGAAGCGCTATCGCCTGGAGAAGGAGGCAACTGGCGAAAGAGAACATTAAAGATAGATCTGGCTGACATTCTATTATTGGCAGAAATTTATTTTGACATTGGTTTACAAATTTGATATTGCCTTCCAGATTAAAAGATGTTCTTGATTCAGAAAAATCCTCAAACGTTACTCTTTTAAATATGAGCGAGGGGGTTCCAGTAATGAAATACCTAAGGTATGTTTGCCTTCTTATCATTTCCTGTCTGATTCTTATTCTAGGAAATCCTCTTTTAGTCCAGGCATATGAAGACACCCAGTGTTTTATCTGCCACACCAGTGCCAAGAAACTAATCGAAATAACCCGAGAGATCGCTAAGACGAGGCCTGCTGCTAAGTCTGCAGAAACAGAAGGTGAGGGGTGAGGTGGCGCTGTGGAGCCGTTGGCTCCGCACGAGAAGATTTTTGTGGACAGCGACATTGTGGAGGATGAAAACCATGGAGAGATAGCCTGTCACGAATGCCATGGTGGTAACCCTGATGACCCAAACTGGAAGACCGCTCACAAGGGGGTTGTCAAAGATCCCACCTATCCTGATGCCACATCGGCCTGCGGGGATTGCCATGATGAGATTAATGAGCACTACCCAAAGAGCCTTCATGTAAGCCTTAGGCCCTATAAATTAATAACCGATGCACGGGCCAACCCAAACGCTGTGGTGCGCAACAAATTGGGATGCGCAATGAACGCCCATTGCTATCAATGTCACAGTAGTTGCGGGCAGTGCCACATCAGCAGACCGAATTCCGTTGAAGGAGGATTTCTGGATGGGCACCTGTTTCAAAAGAAACCCCCTATGCAAGAGGTCTGTACAGCCTGCCACGGGGCTCGCGTGGAGAAAGAATATTTTGGTGAGAACGAGGGAACCCAGCCCAGTATCCACAGGCAGAAGTATATGAAATGTGACAAGTGCCACACCGGAGAAGAGATGCATGGCGATGGCAAGGAATATGCAAACAGGTACGAGGTGGAAAATGGGCCAAAATGTCTGGATTGTCACAAGGAGATTTACGATAGAGAAGCAAAGAATGTAATAGCCCACAGGATCCATAAGGATAAGGCAAGCTGTCATGTCTGCCATGCCCAGCCCTATAAGAATTGTTCGGCCTGCCATGTGGGCAAGGATAAAAACGGGCTCCCCTTTTATAAATCAAAGGCCGCCTGGCTTGATTTCAAAATCGGGTTGAATCCATTGAAATCAGAAAAAAAACCCGAGAAATTCGTTATCCTACGGCACGCAAATGTTGACAGGCATACCTTTGACTTCTATGTAAAGGATGCACTCAGCAATTTTGATGCTTTGCCTACCTGGAAACTGGCAACACCGCATAATGTCAGGCTCAAGACACCACAGAATTCGAGCTGTAATGCATGCCACGGAAATGAGTCCCTTTTCCTGTTGGAAAGAGATGTGGAGGATGCAGAAAAAGAGGCAAACAAGGGCGTCATAGTTCCAGCTAGTATGATTCCAAGAAAACAAAAGTGGCAACCCAAATAGTATCGAAATTATTGAACGTGGTTCTTGCAGTTTTCGGATAGCCTGCACTTTATTAAGCTTACACGAGAGGAGGTGAGTGAAAAGGCAAAAAGCTTAGGGAGGATACATATATGGTTTTATGTGAAGATTATTGTTCAAATAAATACTAATAAGGAGAAGGTCTTATGAAAAGAAGAAATCTGATTTTTGTAGTTGGTTTGATGATCAGCTTAGCCTTTGCCTTTAATGCACCGTTAGCATTGGCCAAGGATATGACCGCAAAGGATTTTGTGGCAGAGGCAAAAAAGAGTATTGCCGAGATATCTGTGTCCGATGCCAAGGCTATGCTTGATAAGGGTGGAGTTCTGTTTCTTGATGTTCGGGAGCCAAAGGAATATAAGTCGGGGCACATACCTGGTGCAATCAATGTTCCCAGGGGCCTCCTTGAATTCAAGATTGGCAAAAAAATGCCCGACAAGAATGCCACGGCTGTTGTTTATTGCAAGTCTGGTGGCAGGTCCTCCCTGGCAACTGATACCCTTGTTAGGATGGGTTATAAGAATTTAAAGAGTATGGATGGTGGCTGGAAGGCGTGGACAAAGGCAGGATATCCAGTCGAGTAAAAAAACTGATTATAAAATTCTTAAGGCAGCCCATAAAAAGGCTGCCTTTTTTTTCAAAAATTAAGTCTATAATATAATCATAACAGAAATAGAATAAAACTTAAAATATATTGATAATTTTTCTATTTTGTCTCTTGACAAGAAAATTGGTTTTTTCTATAAGGGATTTTAGAGCAGGGATGAAGGATGTAGTCGAAAGGCTGAAAGAGAGGGAACTGGCCTTGACTCCTCAGAGGATGGCCATAGCAGAGTTTCTGAGCAAAGGCGAGAGACACCCAACGGTAGATGAGATTCACAGGGCTATTCAGGGGAGATAACCAACCATGTCGGTGCAACAGTGTATTCCACGCTTGAGCTGTTAAAAGAGCTTGAAGAGGTACAGGAACTCTCCATAAGAAAAAGGGGTAGAGCATGTTTTGATGCAAATTCGCATCTTCATCATCATCTGCTCTCCCGAAAATGCGGAAAGATATTGAATATTGAGATTGATTACCCTAGTGGCTGCCCAATAATTGCAAAGGAAAGTGTAAGCGGATGCAAAGTTGAGCAAGCACAGGCATACCCTTATGGAAAATGCTCGGAGTGTCTGAAAAGTGAGAGTGAGGAAGAACACACCTGTAGTTTCATACTAACTAGAACTTAGTTCGCTTCGCTCTCAATTGGAATGTTGGAACAATGGAAAACTGGAATATTGGGTTCTTGGAAACTGCGGCAGTGGTTTATTGACAAAACCCTATTCACAAGGAAGTTAGTAGATGAGAAATTTCCATATAAGATCATTATTCCAACATTCCAGGTGCGGGGCAATACACAACAGCGTCAAAAAACTCCTCTCTCGCGATGGTAATCCTTTCTTCTCAACCAAGAGACCTTATGTCAAAGAATATTTATTTAACTATAATACGAGACGTTAATCAATTACTGCATCTTTTTGGGGAAGAAGAAACGGGGTTAGCGTATGAGGATTAATGGACGAGAATTTTTAAAGATTTCTGCGGGGACTGCTGCGGATTTGATGGTACTGGGTTGGGGATGGATTTAACCTGAAAAACGCTCATTAAAGTCAATAAGGGGGTGTAACATGGATAAGAAGCAAGATCTTTACAGTTGGCTGGAGATACGAGGGGTTTCGAGGCGGGAATTCATCAAGTATTGTGCTGCAACTGCAGCGGTGCTGGGTCTCTCAGAATTGGAATTTACAACCAGGGTCGCCCAGGCACTTGAAACTGCCGCCAAGAAACCACCGGTGATTTGGCTTGAAGGGCAAGACTGCGCAGGTTGTACCATCTCATTTACCGGTGCCCTAAATCCTCCGGCAGCTTCTATTATTCTGGACAAATTATCGATCAGGTATCATGAAACCATCATGGCGGCTGCAGGGCATCTCGCCGAATCGGTGTATCACAACACTGTAAAGAAAGGTGGCTATGTGTTGGTAGTAGAAGGCTCAATACCTTCCGCCGACGATCGCTTCTGTATGGTGGGAGGCCGTCCCTTCAGAAAGATTGTGGAAGAGGCAGCTGAAAAGGCAGCGGCCATCATTGCCGTGGGAGCCTGTGCTGCGTATGGAGGTATCCCCGCAGCCGGTCCCACCCGGGGCATAGGTCTCCACAAAGCCCTGCCTGGTAAAGCGGTCATCAACCTTTCCACCTGCCCGGTTCACACAGACCACCTGGTGGGAACCATCCTCTACTTCCTTGCAACGGGCAAAGGGCCGCCATTAGATGACATAGGCCGACCAAAGGCATACTTTGAACAGTCGATTCACGATAACTGCAGGCGCCGAAGCTATTTCGACGAAGATACGTTTCTTAAGGATTGGAATGATCCCACACAAAAGGATTTTTGTCTTTATGAGAAGGGCTGTAAAGGGCCTGATATCTATTCTGATTGCGCCATCCGCAGATGGAATGACGGGATAAACTTCTGTATCGATTGCGGGGCCGGGTGTCAGGGCTGTGCCGATCCCGATTTTTATGCTGGTATGACACCTCTTTACACGGCAGAGAGCGAGAGATCACAGAATATTATGGCCAGAAAAAAGGCAGGTTTGATCCCTAAAAAGGAAAAGGTGTGAAAGGAGGTGGCATAGATGGTAGAGAAAATAGTTATTGATCCGGTAACAAGGATTGAGGGACACCTTAAGATAGAAGTGGAAGTGGAAAATGGTAATGTTAAAGATGCCTGGAGTAGCGGTACCATGGCCCGGGGGTTCGAGGCACTTCTCAAGGGAAAGGATCCAAGGGATGCACCCTTTGTAACCAGCCGTTTCTGTGGCGTCTGCTACAGCGTTCACCAACTAACATCAGCCCGTGCACTGGATGAGGCATTCGGGGCCAAGGTGCCCTGGGGAGGCACACTGCTCAGGAACCTGGCCATGGGTGCGCAATATATCTATGATCATGTGCTTCATTTCTACCATCTCAGCGCACTCGACTACATAGATATAATGGCCGTGGCAAATTATAAAGGTAAGGATAAAGGCCTGCTTGCTGTAAAAGATAAGATCGTGGGCTTAGTCAAGGCAAACGATACCTTCCCGCTCACGCCCAGGTATAAGCCGGACGAATTCTGTGTCAAAGACCCGGATATGGTTATTTCAGCAGTCAAGCACTATATAGATGCATTGTCGACACATGCTAGGGCAAGAAATATGGGAGCCATCTTCGGAGGCCGCACACCTCATTACCAGAGTATTGTTGTGGGCGGCTTTACCCAGTATCCAGACATAAATATGGTTGCCAGATTTCGGACCATGCTTGATGAGCAGGCCAAGTTTGTCAATGATGTCTATATACCTGATGTCCTGGCATTCGGCACCGGTCCCCTCTTTCCACTGGCTAAAATGGGTCTGGGTGGCGGTCATTACAATTATATTTCTTATGGTGCTCTGGAAAAGGACCCGACTGGTAAAGACTTGGTATTCCCACCAGGGGTGATTGTTGGCTTAGACCCAAAAAATATCAAGGTTCAGCCCTTTGATCAGAAAAAGATCACCGAATCTGTGAAATATGCCTGGTATAAGCAGGATGAGCCTCAGCACCCATATAATGGCAAACAAGAATTTGACCTGGAGCAAAAGAAGGCCTATTCCTTTGTCAAGGCACCTCGTTATGATGGCCTACCTATGGAGGCCGGCCCGCTGGCCCGGATGCTAATAGCTAGAGAGCCGACCTTCCTTGGGCTGGTAAAGCAGGGGGTCAAACTAGGCGCCGTAGCCCGCCATGCAGCCCGTGCCATTGAGACCAAACTTGTGGTTGATGCCTGCTACAAGTGGTGTGACGACCTGCTTAGTGCCATGACCAAACCGGGCTTTAAGATCCATGACACCGATCATTGGGAGCCCCCGAATAATGGTATGGGGTCTGGATTCTATGAGGCGCCACGGGGTGCGTTGGGACACTGGATTAAGATCAAAGATAAAAAGATTGATAATTATCAGGCTGTGGTGCCTTCTACCTGGAATGCATCACCCAGGGATGAGAAGAAGGTGAGAGGGCCATATGAGGAGTCACTCATAGGTGTCCCTGTGCCAGATCCTGATAACCCCATAAATGTGGTTAGGGTTATCCGTTCCTTTGACCCGTGCCTGGCCTGTGCTATTCATCTCATTGACCCCAAGACCAATGAAATTCGGAAATTCATAGTGGAGTGACAAAGATTAGCAAATCCGATACACCTATTCCCAATAAGGAGAAGAAAATAGTGGTGCTGGGGGTGGGTAATCTTCTTCTCTCTGATGAGGGAGTAGGTGTCCATATAGCCAACAGGCTGATGGAGATACCTCTCCCTTCAGAGGTGGAAGTTATTGAAGGGGGAACAGATGGTTTTAGCCTTATGGATGTTGTGATGAATGCAGATAGGTTAATTGTAATTGATGCAGTGAAAAGTGGGGCTCACCCTGGTTCGATTTACAGGTTTGATATTGAAGATTGTTCCCCCTACCTTGATTTTTATAAGACATCGGTTCATCAAATCAACATTCTGGAAGTTATTAGCTTATCAAAACTTATTGGCCATACCCCTAAAACTACGGTGATTGGGGTTGAACCTAAGTCTCTGGAAATTGGAATGGAATTATCCCCAGAAATCCAGGCCAAGATTCCCAAGATCATCGAACTAATATTCTCCGAGTTGGAGACATTTGATTCATGCAGCATCTAAAGATGTTGCAAGAGTAAAAAAGGGGGTCGTTTGCATAGAAAGGATGACCTCCCTTTTTCCTTTGTCACCGGACTGTGACCAAAGGATTGGGATATGCATGAGTTTTCAATAGCCCAGAGCCTCCTTGAGATCATTGAACGGGAAACACTTCCCTACTCAGGGGCAAAGGTGACCACCCTCACACTCAGGATAGGGAAACTGAGCGGGGTAATGCCAGATGCCCTGAGATTTGCCTTTGAGGCTATAAGCACAGGAGGTATGGCTGAAGGGGCATCTCTGCTAATTGATGAGGTACCGTTGAAGATACAATGCAACCACTGTAGAAAGGTAAGCATTGCAGATAATCCCTTTCTGATATGCCCTAATTGCCAAGGGACAGACGTGGAGATGATAGCAGGCAGGGAACTGGAAATAAGAGAAATAGAGATAGAAGATGGAAATCAGGGTAGTTAAGAACATCCTTGAGGCAAACGAGGTGATAGCCTCTCAGAATAGAAAGCTCTTTGCCGAGAAAGGGGTTTATGTAGCAAACCTTATGGGAAGCCCTGGAGCAGGCAAGACAACGTTGCTGGAAAAAACAATAGAACATATAAAAGGTAGAATGCGTATCGGGGTGATCGAGGGAGACATAGCTACCTCACGAGATGCGGAGAGGATTGCAGCCCATGCTATCCATGCTGTGCAAATAAACACAGGGGGTGCCTGCCATCTGGATGGGAATATGGTTAGGGGAGGATTAGAGGGGTTTGACTTAGACCAGATAGATCTTCTCATTGTAGAAAACGTCGGAAACCTTGTTTGCCCTGCAGAGTTTATGATCGGTGAGCATAATAAGGTGATGATAATCTCTGTGACAGAAGGAGATGATAAACCGGAGAAATATCCCCTTATGTTTCAGGTCTCCTCTGTTTTGCTGCTAAATAAGATCGACCTTCTCCCCTATCTGGATTTTGATATGAAGAGATTTCAAGGCGAAGCCTTAAAGGTTAATCCAAAGCTAAAGATCATGGCCATATCCTGCAAAACAGGCGAGGGCCTTGATAACTGGTTCAGATGGATTGAGGAGAGGACCAGTAAAAAGGGTAGTTGATGGAAGAGATCAGGGCCTGTGTACA
>JAFDDT010000068.1 GCA_019310725.1 Deltaproteobacteria bacterium
CAGCCGTGTTGCGAGAAGATTTCCCTGACCTCCAACGCCGACAAAGACTATCCGTTTGGTTTCCATAGCTCGCTCCTTTGACAATTGACCATTTTCGATTGAATATTGACAATTACTCCTTTTTTGCAACTGCTCAGATAGCCACTAAGACACCAAGGCACTAAGATTACAGAATTGTTCTTTTAGTACCCTTTCTGATGAGGGGCACATTGTCTTCTTGCTTTTCAGATAAGGTGATAAACTTATATTTAGCCTTTGTGCCTGCCCGCCACCGGCTTCGCCTTAGGCGAGGCGGGCGGGTCTTGGTGTCTTAGTGGCTGAATCATTACTGTTAATCTTCAATTTTTAATGGCAGAATAGCATTCTCAGGACAGACCTGTGCACAAACAGCGCAGCCAATACAGAGGTTTTCGTTTATCATGGTTTTCCCATCATCGAGGTACATTGCCGGGCATGCCAGGTAATTGATGCAGTCAAGACGATGGGTACACCTATCCTGATTGACATAGAACGGTCGTACCTTTCTGGCCTTCTTTATTGCCCTGGCATACAGCGGGCAGAGTTCTTTGGATACGATAACCGAGATCCCTTCAAAATCCTTTGATGCCTGCGCTGCCGCAACAGCCTTTTTGACCTGAAGAGGGTTCACCACCTCTACATGCTCCACTCCAATGCCCCTTACCACCGACTCGATAGAGAGCTGTTTAGTATCAACACCCATCGGCTCTGTATCAACACCAGGGTGGGGTTGCTGCCCTGTCATGGCAGTTGTGCCATTATCGAGGATTACCAGGGTAAATTTGTGCTTGTTGTGAACAGCGTTGATCAAGCCAGGTATACCCGCATGGAAAAAGGTTGAATCCCCGATAAAAGCGACCACTTTCTGATCCGTTGCCGCTGCTATACCACAGGAGGAGCCCACTGAGGCACCCATGCAGATAACAATATCAGCCATAGACAGGGGCGGAAGCACACCGAGCGTGTAGCACCCGATGTCTGAAGGGTAGATGGCATCTGGCCCGTAAACCTTCTTTATTGCATAGTACATGGCCCTGTGGGGGCAGCCAGCGCACAGATTCGGCGGCCGGCCTGGAAGTTCAGGAACATCGGTGACTTCAACCGGTTGTGGAGAGGTATCGGGGACCTCGAAATAAGAGGCAATGGTTTTCCGTACCAGGCCCGGATCAAACTCAAAAAGCCGCGGGAAGAGATTATCGCCCTTGCCCTTGATTGGGATCCCAATTCCCTTTGATTGAGCTATGGACCTGATCTCATTTTCCATTACCGGCTCGAGTTCCTCAACCACTAAAACACCATCAACACCTTTGAGGAATTTGACAATGAGGTTTTCCGGCATTGGATGAGAGAAGCCCAGCCTGAGCAGTGTCACCTTGTCACTGATTCCAAGATCATTCACAGCATCCTGCACATAGTTCATGCTCACACCATTCGTGACTATGCCCCACTTCCCCGTGCCCGTCATCCGGTTATATTCGGACCTCTCGGACAGCTCTAAGGACTGATCATATTTTTGTGCCAGGATCTTATGCAGATTCCTTGAAACAGCAGGGATTGCCACATAATGAAAGGGGTCTTTTTTGAAAGACCCCTTTGACGTAATGGGCCGACGTTGTCCGAAGGTAACTGTTCCTCTCAGATGATTCAGTCTGGTTGTGGTCCTCAGAATAACAGGGAGCTTCAGTCTTTCAGAGACATCAAATGCGGCAACCGTCATATCTTTCATTTCTTGAGCAGTGGTTGGCTCCATCATGGGCAGCGCGGACAACCGTGCATAGTACCTGTTATCCTGCTCATTCTGGCTTGAAAACAAAAATGGATCATCGGCATTGATAATAACCATACCTGCGTTAACACCCAAATAGGCTAAGGTCATGAGGGCATCAGAGGCAACGTTCATTCCCACATGCTTCATGGTACACATGCTTCTTACCCCACTAATCGCCGCACCGCCTGCTACCTCCAGCGCTACCTTCTCGTTTGTGGAATACTCAAAATAGAATCCAGCCTCCTGATACAAGGTAAAAAAGGTATCAGGTATCTCTGAGGAGGGCGTTCCAGGATAGCACGTAGCAACACCAATTCCTGCCTCGATGGCACCCCTTGCAATCGCCTCATTACCCAAAAGCAACATCTCCTTGCCTAGTGAATCTGTAAGTAATCTGTGCATTGCTTTACCCATACTTAAGGTTAACAGTGTAATAGCTACAATTTAGCTACTTTATAAGTCCCGATAGCCTACCCTGTCAAGAAAAAGTGAGAGCGTGATTTTGCTTATCTTGTTGACAGGCTGTTGACGAAATCCAGCGACTGTCCTAACCGCATCGTCATTTCATCTGAAAACTCTCCCTTTTCCCTCCGTATTTCTCCCTCAGTTTTGGTTTTTCTATCTTACCGGTAGGATTCCGCGGCACATCACCAAAGATGATCTTTCGCGGTCTCTTGTATCGTGGGAGGTCCTGGCAAAATTCGTTTAACTCATCCTCGCTCATCTCCTTTCCAGGCTTGACCTTAATAATGGCAACCGATATTTCTCCAAGCCTTTCATCGGGTATGCCAATAACAGCAGCATCCTGGATTTTGGCATTATTCAAAAGAAAATCCTCTATCTCAACAGGGAAGATATTTTCTCCTCCGGTGATGATAACATCCTTTTTCCGGTCGACCAGCCATATGAATCCGTCTTCATCAATTCTGGCCACATCCCCTGTTAAAAGCCAACCATTGAAGAGGGTCTTGGCTGTTGCCTCAGGGTTCTTGTAATACTCCTTCATCACCCCGGGGCCCTTGACCATGAGTTCACCAGGTTGTCCCTGCAGCACAGGGTTTCTGTCTTCATCAACCACCTGGCACTCCCAATCAAAACCGGGGACCCCTATGGCCCCAACCTTGTGCAAATTTTCTATTCCCAGATGGACGCATCCTGGCCCGGTGGTCTCACTTAACCCATAGGTGGTATCATAGTCATGTTGGGGAAACACCTTTTTCCAGTTTTTTATCAGGCTCGGCGGCACCGGCTGGGCACCAATGTGCATTAATCTCCACTGATCCAGGGTATAGTCAGACAGGTTCACATCGCCATTTTCTATTGCCACAAGAATATCCTGTGCCCAGGGCACCAGCAGCCAGACAACTGTTACCTTCTCCTCTGACACAGCCCTGAGAATCCATTCAGGCTTAACCCCTTTCAGGATAACGGCCCTGGAGCCAACGATAAAACTCCCGAACCAGTGCATCTTGGCTCCAGTATGATAGAGGGGCGGGATGCAGAGGAAATTATCCTGATGGGTTTGATTGTGGTGTCGATTCTCAACAATGCAAGCGGCTTCCAGGTTTCTATGTGTTAAAAGAATTGGTTTTGGTGTGCCCGTGGTCCCAGAAGTGAAATACAGGCCTGCCTCATCTTCAATGCGGATGTCAATATCAGGGTTCACCCGGGAACTCTCCTTTAGCACATCCTCATACGGTTCCGTATAGTCAGGCCTACTCTCGTCGGGCCCCACAAATATGTAGTGCTTTATCGTGGGAAGTCCTTCCCGTATCTCATTTATCCGCTCAACAAACTCCTCCCCAAAAATCATCGCCTTTCCTTCAGCAATTCCGGCACAGAGTTTTATGTCCTCAGCAGAAAACCGAAAATTCAACGGTACTGCCCATGCACCGGTCCTCAAGATCCCAAAGTATGCGGGGAGCCACTCAATACAGTTCATCATCAAATGAATAACCTTGTCGCCCTTTTTAATGCCCATTTTTATCAGCGCATTGGCGAACCTGTTGGCCTGCTCATCAAATTCCTTCCAGGTTAACTCTACCCTCTTGTCTTTTTCAGGCTCTCGCTCAACTAGGGCAACTTCATCGCCGTACATCCTGGCATTCCGTGCTAAGATATCACCCACAAGCATCTTTTGTCCTCCCTTATTAAATCTTTCCTTTTTTTCCTTGACAAAATCGCACCAAATCAAATATCTATAACATGTAAGTAACCTCCATGCTGGCTACAAAGTAGCTGTTATATAGCCATAACATAAGAACCCACAACAAAGTCAAGGCTATCTTTATGAGTATCCGTTGCTTCTGGCCAGGAAAACACCTGGTACCTCGCTTTTCTAACGCACGCACTTCTTTTCATAATATTTTTATTAATCAAAATAACTTTACCACAAGCAATACGGTTAATCAAATATGGTTCAGAAGGGTAAGGGGATAAGAGAACCCCTTTCAAATACCCTTTAGGCAAGAGGTACGATATTAACAATCTAAAACAGGGGGAGTATTATGCGCAA
Organism: Deltaproteobacteria bacterium; assembly: GCA_019310725.1. Taxonomy (GTDB): domain Bacteria; phylum Desulfobacterota; class DSM-4660; order Desulfatiglandales; family B25-G16; genus JADFWK01. The sequence continues at coordinate 4,302 of JAFDDT010000068.1, forward strand.
AATATTTATCTTAGCACTGATTGCAGGGTTTATTTGTCTTGGTTTGGTCACCTCTACCTGGGCGAAACCCATAAAGGCAGGGGCAATCATCAATCTGACAGGTCCGGCCTCCAGTTGGGGTCAGTTCCATGCTAAAGGCCACAAGGACTATATCAGGTATGTTAACGAGGTAAAGGGTGGCGTCGGGGGTAGAAAAATAGATCTAACGGTTGTTGATCACGCCTATAAGGTTCCTGAGGCCATCAAATATGTCAAAAAGTTCTGTACCCTGGACAAAATGGATATGATAGCCACATGGGATGCGGGATCAGGAATAATGGCAAAGCCAATTATTCAAAAGTACAAGACACCGAACATCAACTATTCCACCTACCAGGGGATTCTCAAGGCCCCCGTTGATTATGCCTATTTACCGTTTGGCAGTTATATAATGGATTGCTATGCGGTGTTAGAATATATCCGGACTATCCACGAGGGAAGAGAGGCTCCCAAGGTGGGTCTTTTGACTTACAACAATGCCTACGGCAAGTCCATTCATGCCCCTAGCAAGGAATATGCTGCCAAACATGGTATCAATATCGTCACCATTGAACAATTCCCTCCAAAAACGCTTGATCTCAACACCGAACTCCTTCGCCTCAAACAGGCTAGGGCCGAATACGTCTTTATGCAGTGCCTTCCCTCTGCTATCATCATGGCTCTCAAATCTGCAGATCGAGTAGGCTTTAAGGGGCTTTTCTTTGGGACCTGGACATCAACGGACCCCGATTTCTTCCCGAGAGGCAAGGGCCTGATCAGGGGCCGGGTGCACATGGAATTCCCGGGATGCCTGCCCGGTGACGGGACTCCTGCGGTGAAACTTCTGAAAACCATGTGGAACCGATACAAGACTGTAGACAAATTTGACGCCTCATACTGGGAAGGCGTTGTTATTGGTTCAATTATGGTAAAGGCATTTGAGCGGGCTCATGAAAAATTCGGGGCAGTTGACAGTGAAACCGTTAATGATGCCCTTGAGACCTTCAGAGATGAGGATTTTGGCGGCCTTGTGCCCAATATTACGTACACAAAGGATGACCACAGTGCCTCATTTACCGCAAGGATTGTAAAAATTAACGAGGATTCCACCTATACACCGCTTACGACCTTCTTTGTGCCTGGAAAAGAAAGGCTCAAACTCCTGAAAAGGTGATATGTGAAGGCATTTAGAGGTCAACCGAGTATCTTCACCTCCAGATCGGCTGAAGAAAACAGGGCCGAACTGGAGGTGAAGAACCTATCGTTAAACTTTGGCGGGGTTGTAGCCCTTGATAATGTCGATGTGTCAGTGCGCACCGGGGAACTCCTGGCCATAATCGGCCCGAATGGGGCTGGAAAGACCAGTTTGCTGAACTGTATTACCGGATACTATCGGGCGCAAAAGGGCACAATGGCCTTCAATGGACAGGATATCTTTCACTTGTCAACCCACCATCTCACAGGGCTGGGTATTGGAAGAACCTTTCAGAATATCGAACTCTTCCCTGGCATAAGCGTGCTTTCAAACATGCTCCTGGCCAGGCATGTCCACACCAAGTATGGTGTGGCTTCGGCTTCTGTGTTTTCTCGATCGGTAAAAAGAGAAGAGGTGCGTCATCGTGAGGTATTAGAGGAACTGATTGATTTCCTCGAAATGCAGGCCATTAGGAAACAATTGGTCGGGTCGCTGCCTTACGGTTTGCGCAAAAGGGTTGAGCTGGGGAGGGCCTTGGCCCTGGAACCGAAACTATTGATCCTGGATGAGCCCTTCGCTGGAATGACCCTGGAGGAAAAGGAAGATATGGTCCGGTTCCTAATGGAACTGAACCAGGCCTGGGGACAGACGATGATCCTAGTAGAGCACGATATGTCAGTTGTGATGAGTATATCTGAAAGGGTCATGGTCCTTGATTTTGGAAAAAAGATAACCGAGGGTCCGCCAGAGACTGTTCAAAACCATCCCCAGGTCATCAAGGCCTATCTTGGAGATGCGGTGAAGATCTGAGACAATTGACCATTGAATATTGAAGATTGAAGAAAAGGTAACTTCTCAAAAAGTTCGGCTGATTCTTTGCCGTTGACATTTAGGGTCATTGCGAGGAGCGGAGCGACGTGGCAATCTCATTGCGATATTGGAGATTGCTTCGCTTTGTTCGCAATGACAGAACCCGGACTTATTGAGAAGTTAGAAGAAAAGCCCTTAATTCTTAGATTTTCAACATCCAATATGAAATTTTCAATATAGAATGGATGAAAGAGCCCCAAAGCGGAGAACAAAAAAGTTTGCCCGTCGTTGTGTAAAATTGAGTATCACTCTGCCGAGAACCTATTTGGGTAATCATATTAGGGGACAATTGATCCGGTGTTCTACTTCAGTGGCTTCGAATTATCGTGCCACCTGCATCGCACAATCTAAGGCAAGTTTTATCTCAAAGCTGAGAATTGTGCTGGAAGAAGTGGATGAGTCACATTTCTGGCTGGAGTTCATTATTGATGAGCAGCTCCTAAGTAAAAATCGAGTCCTTCCACTACTTAAAGAAGCAGAGGAATTAACAGCCATCTTTATATCTTCAAGAAAAACGGCAAGAAGCAGACAATTGTCAATTGTCAATCGAAAATCGTCAATTGAAAGGGTTTAGTTTGAAAAAGATAGAACGTTTGGATGAACAAACCCTATCCACTCTTACCCAGTACACCCTACCACAGATGCTTGAAAAACAGTCCAGGGAGCTTGGTTCAAAGAGGGTTGCCATCCGGGAAAAAAATTTTGGTATATGGCAGGCCTATAATTGGGACGACTATCTCCAGTATACCAAAAAGGTGGCCTTGGGTTTAGCAGCCCTCGGGCTTAAGCGGGGTGACAATATTAGTATCCTCACTAACAATCACCCGGAATGGCTCTTTACTGAACTTGGAGCCCAGTCCATCGGTGCAGTAACCCTTAACCTCTTTGCTTCCGCAGTAGCCAAGGAACTGGCCTTTGGTCTGGGCAGGGTGCAAGCCAAATTCGTAATAGCAGAGGATCAGGAACAGGTCGATAAGCTCCTGGAGGTTAAGGAAGAACTTTCATTTATCAACAGGGTTATCTATGTTGACCCAACAGGCATGAGGACCTACACCAATGATCCGTGGCTTATGAGCTTTAAAGAACTCTTAGACCTGGGCGCAGATTTCGATAGAGACAAGCCAGATTTTTTCACTGAGGAGTTGAGCAAGGGAAAGCCAGATGAAGTAGCCTTGATGATCATGACATCAGGAACTACCGGGCTCCCAAAACTTGCTATGATCACACACGAAAATTTCACCGAAATGGCCAGAAAATGGCTTGAGACAGCACCCATCGGGGTTGGTGATAACTGGATCTCGATTACCCCTCCGGCATGGATCGTAGACCAAATGTGGGGTATGGGAATAACGCTTTCAGGTGGGATGGTAATGAACTTCCCTGAAACCCTTGAGACAGTTGTGGAAGACTTTCGGGAGATCGGGCCGACTGTTATAATTACCGCCTCCAGGTTCTGGGAAGATCTCGCCTCAAAGATCAGGGTGAAGATCAGTGATTCCGGCTTTATCAAACGATTTCTCTATAAAATCTGTATGAGGGTTGGCGGCGCCGTGGTTGATAGAGAGTCACAGAAAAAACCGGTGCCCTCCAGCCTGAAACTCCTCTACCGGATATCATCTCGCATCATGTTTCGTCCGCTCATGGACAGGACAGGATGCCTGCAATTCAGGGGCGCCTATACCGGAGGACACCCCATTAGTCCTGATGTCATACGGTTTTTCAGGGCCAACGGAATAAATCTAAAGCAATGCTATGGGCTTACTGAGGCAGGTGGCATATTCCAGGTTCAACCAGATGATGAGGTTAAGTTAGAGACCGTAGGGGTACCGCTGCCACGGACCGAGGTAAAGATTGGCGAGGATCAGGAGGTTCTGGTTAAGAGCAAGTCAAACTTCCTTGGCTATTACCAGAACCCTGAGGAAACAGCCAAGACCCTGAAAGATGGCTGGCTCCAAACAGGGGATGCCGGATATATAGATGATGACGGGCACCTTCTTATTATCGGGAGAAAGGAAGAGATAATGAGGACCAGGGATGGCGAGGCCTTCTCCCCTGACTTTATTGAGACACGACTAAAATTTAGCCCCTATATCAAGGAGTCTGTAATCTTTGGCGAAGGCCAACCCTACATCACTGCTTTCATAAATATTGATTTCGGAAATGTTGGTAACTGGGCAGAAGAAAGAAGAATAGCCTATACTACCTATATGGACCTTTCGCAGCAACCTGAGGTAGAGGAGCTTATCAGGGGAGAAATCAAGCAGGTAAATACTCAGTTGCCAGAACCCATGCAACTGGTTCATTTCATTCTATTATATAAATTACTCGATGCAGATGACGAGGAATTAACCCGGACCGGCAAGGTGAGAAGAAAATTTGTCTTTGAACAGTACAAAGACCTCATCGATGCCATGTATACAGATAAAAAAGAGCTCGCGGTTACCGGTCGGGTAAAGTATCGGGATGGACACGTTGGTACTATTGAAACCACCGTTAGGATACTGAAAATTTGAAGTATTTAAAGTTATAAGTGGCTAAAGTTCCGGTAAACCAAAAGCCAATAAGAAATATCGTTAATCGTTATACGTTAATCGTTAAAGATCAACTGTAAAGCCTGTTGTACATTAGAGGGGGAGAAGATCCTCGCGGGAAAAACTGGAACAAATCTACTGATAACAAATAACGACCAACCAAGGAGCCCTTTCCATGGAATTTTTCTTTCAAATCTTGATTAATGGCTTATCCATCGGTTTTCTTTATGCCCTTACAGCCCTGGGCTTTGTTATGATCTTTAAATCCAGCAGTGTCCTGAACTTTGCCCATGGTGGATTAATGGCGATTGGGGCCTTTCTGTTCCTGGTTCTTTCAGTCTGGGCAAGGCTTCCTATCTGGTTAGCCTTCATCCTTACACTTGCCGGTTCATTCTCCCTTGGCTTTATCATCGAGCGTTTTTTCTTGCGGCCCCTGATTGGTGAAGCGCTCATTGAGGTCATCATGCTGACGCTTGGGCTTTTTATCATGTTCAGAGGATTGCTGCTCTTTATCTTTGGGGGAGATATATATAGCTATCCAGATTTTCTGCCACCAGCACTTACGTTTCACTGGGGGCCTATTGAAGTTGCGGGGGTATATGTGGCTACCTTTATTATCGGTCTCATTTTCCTGGGGCTTTTTGGATTTTTCTTTAAGTATTCCTCTCAGGGAATCTATATGAGATCTGTTGCTGATAACCAGCCTGCTGCAATGGCGCTGGGTGTTCACGTTAGGAGGGTTTTTGCCTTATCGTGGGCAATTGCGGCCTTGGTCTGTGCTATGAGCGGGATTGTGCTTGGCATTATCAACGGAATCAATGTACACGAGGTGAGCGACCTCGGCATCAAGGTTTTTCCGGTGGTAATCCTGGGTGGGCTTGATAGCATTGGCGGCGCCATCCTTGGAGGAATTATTATCGGCCTGCTAGAGACCTTTACCGGTGGATATATTTCCTCTGGCCTCAGAGAAGTTGTTCCATATATTGTCCTCATCATCATATTGCTGATTAAACCGTATGGGCTCTTTGGCCTAGTTGAAATCGAAAGGGTGTAATAATTGAAGATTAACAATTGAAAATCGTCAATTGAAAGGGTTTGAGAAATGCGAAACCTGCAACTTCATCCCTGCGGAAATTTTAGAGAAACCTATAGGCAGGAGCTTACTATCTTCGAGACAGATTTTGGCAGGCTCGCTACGCTAGTTGGACTTATTCTTCTCTTCGCCTTTGTTCCCTTTGTGAGCAGTGCGTATATTCTCTATATTATTAATACCATCGGGATTTTCGCCATCGCAGCCATTGGCCTGAACCTCCTCATTGGCTATACCGGCCAGATTAGTCTCGGTCATGGGGCCTTTTTCGGTGTAGGAGCCTATTCTGCTGCTATTCTGGCTACCAAGGTGGGTGTGCCTTTTGTGATCGCCGTTCCTGCTGGAGGTGTAATCACCGCACTGGTGGGAATGGTATTTGGGATTCCATCGGTCAGGCTGAAACACCTCTACCTGTGTATTGCAACCCTGGCAGGCCAAATCATTCTCGATTATGTGTTCGTGCAATGGGAAAGCCTTACCGGGGGCGCAGCAGGTATCAGTATCCCTACGGCCAGCCTTTTCGGTCTTGATCTCGGCTCTGACAGAATTTTTTTCTTTGTGATATTTGTCTGTTTTGCGGTCATGACGTGGATGGCTGTTAATCTCATCAGGACACGATATGGCAGGGCATTTATCGCTATCAGGGATAATGACCAGGCCGCAGAGGGAATGGGAATTCCCATATTTCTCTATAAACTGCTCTCATTTGCAATAAGCTCTTTTTATGCAGGGTTTGCTGGTGCGCTCTATGCTTACTACATGATGAGTATAACCCCAGAACCATTTAGTCTATGGCTCTCCATAGAATATATTGCAATGATCATCATCGGCGGTCTGGGCAGTATTCCCGGTGCTGTTTTTGGTACTGTTTTCATCGTTGTGCTAAATGAGGTCTTAAGTATTGCCACCGAGTTTCTCATGAACGTAGGCGTTACCGGCATGGGCATCACCATAGCACCCCTCAGGGAATTTACATACGGATTAGCCATCGTCCTATTCATCATTTTTGAACCAAAGGGGCTGGCCGAGGTGTGGAGAATCGTCCGATCAAGTTTTCGGCTCTGGCCGTTTTCATACTAGGGTTTATTGGGTTCTTTGGGTTTGTTGAGTTTATTGGGTTCATAGAGTTCTAATGGAAGGACTCGAGACCCCAAGTAGACGAAATTTGGGGTAGATTACGTTATGGAAGATAATATCTTATTAAAAATCAATAATATAAGCGTTGTTTATTCAGATGTAATTCAGATCCTCAAGGCGGTCTCCCTGGATATTCCAGAGGGTCAGATTGTGTCCTTGCTCGGCAGTAATGGTGCAGGCAAGACCACCACCCTAAAGGCGGTGTCTGGTATCCTTAAGCCGGAGAACGGCAAGGTTACTGAGGGCACCATAAATTACGAAGGCCATAATATTCAGAATTCCTCTCCGGAGCGCGTAACCAGGCTGGGCATTATTCAGGTCATGGAAGGAAGGCAGCCATTCAAGTACCTCACGGTTGAGGAAAATCTCAGGGTAGGAACTGCTACCAGGTGGGGAAAGCCCTACAAGAAAGATTTGGAAATGGTGTACCACTATTTTGCTCCCCTCGTTTACAGAAAACACTCCCTTGCAGGATATTGTAGTGGAGGAGAATTGCAGATGCTGGTAATGGGAAGGGCATTAATGGCACAACCACGCCTCTTGCTGTTAGATGAACCCTCTCTGGGTCTGGCACCCATGCTGGTAAAAGAGATCTTTGAGATTGTCAAAAGGATTAACAAAGAGCAACGCACAACACTCATGTTAGTGGAACAGAATGCTAATATGGCCTTGCAGATTGCCAACTTTGGGTATGTGATGGAAAACGGAAAGATCGTACTTGAAGGTGATGCAAAAGATCTGAGAGAAAATCCTGATGTCAAGGAATTCTATTTGGGAGTAGCAGCAACCGGTGCCATCAAGACTTACAAAGATGTAAAGTCCTACAAGCGCAGGAAACGGTGGCTTTAGTAATTTTCGATTGACGATTGACAATTTTTCCCGTTTTCAAGCGTCAACTTGCGATTTGCAATCTTCAACAGGCTGTTGCTGAAACAGAAATCCCAAACAAATCTTGGCGAAGCGGAAGGTAAGCGATGTCAACTGTTTGATCCCGAAGGGTGAGTTTTGACATCGCCTGGAGCGGGCCTTAGATTTATCAAAAACGTTTTAGACTAAGAGAAAGGGGGTTTCGGCAAAAGCCTGTCAATTGTTAATCTGCAATTTCCATCTGACACTGGAATTCTTCGAGATTCCTACCCTGTCTGTTTCTAAATCTCCACAAGAACCCTGAATGGGTTCAAACCCGTCCATAGTTTTCCCTTTGCGTTCGGCTGAGCTCACCACGACGCTTGCTCACCGCGGTGTGTGGCCCGCTGCTCCCAGCCAATCTTCGTTCAGAAATATCCAACATGGATTTTTTCCTTGATCGTATTAGAAAAAAAGGGTAAACAAAACAAACATTTGGGACTGCCTCTGGTTTCTGGAAAAAGGAGGTTATGTTCTGTACCCGGCCTGGGAAAAACCTAACAAGAAGGAGGACCAATTTTATGGCCGAAATCAGTATGAAACTTTTACTTGAAGCAGGAGTTCACTTTGGGCATCAGACCAGAAAATGGAATCCCAAGATGAAACCCTATATCTTTGGCGCCAGAAACGGAATCTATATTATAGACCTGCAAAATACCGCCAGATTATTAAAGGAGGCGCATAATTTTGTTGTAAGGACGGTATCTGAAGGTGGGACCGTTCTTTTTGTGGGCACCAAAAAACAGGCTCAGGATTCAATCATGGAAGAGGCTGAGCGATGTGGTATGTTTTACGTGAATAACAGGTGGCTGGGTGGCACTCTTACTAATTTTCAGACCATAAAACAAAGAATCAATAGACTAAAAGAACTCGAAGAGATGAAAAGAGATGGGAGTTTCAGCCGCTACACAAAAAAAGAAACAATAAGGATGGAAAAAGAATTGGCCAAGCTAGAAGCCAACCTGGGCGGCATTAAAGAAATGGATGAAAGTCCTGCTGCCCTGTTTATTGTGGATACAAAGAAGGAAGCCATCGCAATAAACGAGGGAAAAAGATTGGGAATCCCTATAATAGCTATTGTTGATTCAAACGGGGACCCCGAAAACATTGAATATCTTATCCCCGGAAACGATGATGCCATAAGGTCCATCAGGCTCTTGACTTCTATTATTGCTGATGCATGCATTGAGGGACACAATGAGAGAGAAGCAAAACTGAGGGCTGAGGAAGAGCTGGAAACCAAAGAAAAAGAGATGGAAGAAATTAAGGAAGAGGGGGTCAGACCAACAGAAGAGCAAAAGGAAGAATCCCCCGTTGTCGTTGTTACGAAAAAACCGAAGACTAAGAAATCCGCTGAGGTGAATGATCTAGAGGAATATCGGGGCGAACCATAAAAAGGAGAAGACACATTGAAAATATCGAGCGAACTGGTAAAGGAACTGAGAGAAAAGACTGGTGTGGGGATCATGGCTTGCAAAAATGCCCTTCAGGAAGCAGGCAATGATATTAACGCGGCCGTTGACATCTTACGAAAAAAGGGTATAGCAAAGGCCCAAAAAAGAGAAGGCAGAAGCGCCTCTGAGGGCCAGGTCCAGGCCTACGTGCATATGGGCGGAAAAATTGGTGTCCTTGTGGAGGTGAATTGCGAAACCGATTTCAGCGCCAAAACAGACGATTTTACCAGTTTTACCAAGAATCTGGCCATGCACATAGCAGCAACAAGTCCAATAGCTATCTCTCCGGAGAAGCTCCCTGCAGATACAATACAAAGAGAGAAAGAGATATACCGTGCCCAGGCTATTGAATCGGGTAAACCGGAAAAGATTGTGGAGAAAATTATTGAAGGGAAATTAAAGAAATTCTTCACGGATGTCTGTCTGCTCCATCAACCCTATATAAGAGATCCTGATTTGACTATCCAGGATATTCTCAATGAACTTAAAGCAAAAACCGGTGAAAATATTATTATTAAGAGGTTCGTTAGGTTTCAGCTAGGGCAAACTGACGACAAAATATAATGCACACACCTATCAGAGGCCAGTCGTCAGGACTTAGAACAGGCTGTTGCCGTAATCCCTTTTCACTTGGCCTAAAACGTTTTCTGATAAATCTAAGGCTTGCTCCAGGCGATGTCAAAACTCGCCTTTAGGGC
>JAFDDT010000276.1 GCA_019310725.1 Deltaproteobacteria bacterium
GATCCCCCTTGGTATATATCTTTGTTTTTCAAGTGCTGGGTGTGGGCAAGCACCATTGCCTCTTTGAAAATGGTATTCATAGCAGACTCAAAGTCATCCTTGTTCCTCGTAATGATGGTCCGAAATCCTCCCCGGGCAATGTCTGAGAATCCAAAATGATAACCGGATCCTTGGCGGTGGTAGAAAAATGTGACCCTGAAGGGCAGGTCATGGGGCAGGTTCACCCCGATATCTTCGTGTAACTGTTCCATATAATGGGGGTCTAGCCGGAATGAAAGGGCATCCTTGTGGGTGACAAAGAAGTTTGTTTTGAGTGTATACCGGACAAAGAGCAGAGCGACTCTGAACATAATCCTTCTGGTTTCATCCAGGACTGCGTGCCCGGTGTTGTATTCGTCAATCAAAGACTGTAGTCTCTGATATTCTTTCTCCAACATCTCTGCCGACATGCGTTTTTCAGGATCAGGGTTAAATTTGTCTTGGAATAAGTGCAATAGCTCCTGGGTCAGCTGCAGGTGGCTAAAAAACGCATCTTGTGTTTCATGCCAATCAAACCTATAGGGAGAGCTGTGGGCCATATTGGTGTGTACGAAGGTGTTGATCGCACTGAGGAGGCTTCCTTCAGGCCCTGTGAGAACCTTGCCGGCGACCAGTTCATGGTAGGCCCTGTCCTGTATATTGATAACCTTGGTATTATACAGTTCAGATTCGAGCGAGGAGAAGATTGGCATAGCTTTGTGGATAGCTTCCCCTGCCCTCGTGGTGATGTAGGCGGTCAAAATAGTCACCCGCCGTTCGCCATCATCTATTTCTAGGATGTAGTTTCTTCGGGTAGCGACATTGAGCCGGTAAAACACCTCAATGAGCTGCCCTATGTATCCCTCAAGCAGGGGATTAATAATTGAGAAAATAAGCCTCGACTCCTCTTTGCCCAATTCATCGACGGTGGGCTCAATGTCCAAGAAGGCACCTTCCTGACGGATCGCCGACTGGTACAGCCACATTGCCCGGGCCACTCTGATGGCAGGGGAAAGCAGCACGTAGTCCCGGTTGTTTTTGAGGAAGCAGTTGAGAATAGCGTCAAAATCCTTGAAATCGAAGCCTGGGTAATGCTCTCGAAGGTTTTTGTTGATCACGCTCTTGCCCCGAAAAACGTGTGGATATTCTTGGTCCTCTTTACCGGTCCGGAAGTGGAACTTCATTAGCTCTAACTCTTCCTTGTATCCAGGAAGAGGCGTATTGGAGTGGAGCATCTCAGCGTAGATAATTTCTTTGCCTTTCTGGGTGCTCAGAGTTCTGAAAAGCGTGCCCGGTCTGTTTAGGGTGGCGATAATGAATTTTTCATCGGTATCCCTCAAGACAAGCTGGTGATTATCCCCCAGGGTGTGCAGGGTCATGCAAAGGTTGAGGAGGGCATCGTTTTCAGGGCCAAAGGTAATGAAGAAATAGGGATGAAAGCTTTTTTGAAGCCAATACAGATTAGCCTTGGCATGCCTCTTGTTCTCTCCCATTTTTCTGGGAAGTTGATTGATAATTTTCTCCGGTTTCACATACATAGCTCTTTTCCCCTTTGAGATTATTGTATCTACCTATGATCTATCTAATACGCTGGCGCGAGAAATCATTTGTTTTTATTAATGATACCCTACTTTTCCTGATCAGTCTAGCAAAAAGTTATTTTTTGTATTTTTTTGTCGATTAATCGCAAATACTTCACAGGAATTCAATAATCTTTGCTTCGTTTTGTTAAGATATTTGGCAAAAAATCGCCATTTTTGCAACTTTTTGTAAGATACCCTGATTGTCATCGCTCCGCACACTCAATTCATAGAAGATAACCATCAAGACACAGCCTCTTGGCAATGTCTTGCTACCTACCGTGTTTCGGTGCCTGCGATCTCTTCCGTGCCTCTGTGGAAAAGCAATAGTATAGTCACTGCGATCATAGAATCAGGTGAACCATATTTTGTGTCGTGAGACATACCCTATTTTGGCCCATGATCATGAAATAACAGTAATGAATGGTGAACACTGGGGAAGTTGACTGTTTTTAAGGCCCAGGAGGATGCTACAGGGTAATCCGGAGAGTTTGCAAGGAAGTTTGAGCAGTCCATCAAGCCATGTGTTGGCATTGCAGTGCTTTTCATTTACCTTTTCAGCATGTCTTCGTTTCGCTCAGCGTATCTATGGCAAAGAGATCATTCGTTTTCTAGTGGTTATATGCCCTAGACTGTGTCGATATAAGTAAAAGAGCAGGCCCTACGAAACCGGGAGAACACATATAGCAAAGACATGAAAAAGATTATCGATATCTATATCTTTAAGGAGATGATTCCGAATCTCGTGACCAGCCTCGTGGAGACGGGCACTATAAACCCAGCCGTGGCGATGTGGATACCGGATATGGTCCTGGGGATAGCTGCCGTTACCCTGATTTGGCGGGCAGCAAGGAATTCATAAACACTCTGGTGGCCTTTACCATGACTCGCGGGTATCTCGCCTTCAATCAGTCCTCTACCAAGATATCTCGATAAGCATTACCCGGTGTGGATATTCCAACCATGCTCATGATTCGTTTGAGTTCCTGAGTAATCCCATCGATAACGTCCCTGACCCCTTGTCTGCCTGCCGCTGCCAACCCAAAGAGAATTGGTCTGCCGAGACCTATGAGCGAGGCCCCAAACGCCAGGCCTTTGAGCACATCACTTCCTCGACGGAACCCACCATCTACCATTACCACTGTCCTCCCTTTTACAGTTGCGAGGATTTCATCCATTACCTGAAGTGGGTGTGGTAGATAATCAAGAGTATGGGCTCCGTGATTGGAAACTACAATGCCATCGGCACCGGCATCCACGGATTTCATTGCATCCACTCGACTCAAAACCCCCTTGAAGACCAGAGGAAGGGAGACCTTTTTACGGATTTCCCGGAGCTCCTTGACTGAAAGCGGGGCGCAACCTGTGGCCCTTATTTGATCTCTGATCTTGGTGCCCTGCCCAGAGTCGATTTCGATGCCAACCCATCGAACCCCAGCTTCCTGATTTTCCTCAATGCTGCGGAACATTTTTTTCCGATCTTCGAAGGGCTTTACGTTGGCTGCCACCGGGATCCCTGTTTCAGTAATCTCCTTAAGGTTCTGAGGGATGGGGGTACCGGTCCACATCAGGCTCCCGGCCTCTTTAAGACCTAACGCTACTTGCATGAGGCCATTGCCGGCAATGGCAGGAATGGGGGATGTCATGGCTGACATGATGATCGGGGTGGCGAGTTCAACTCCGAGAACGTGACAACCTGTGTTTGCCTCCACAGCATCAATACAACGCTGGTTGAATGTATAACGATCCAGAACACGGCGGTCATGATCAAGGATGAATCCGGTTTCCACCCCATCCAGTAATAATCCAATATCCTTTTGCCTCAGCAGGCCTTCGCCTTTTTCGTAGAGCTCTGTTAAGTCCACAGGAATCTCCTCTCTTTTTATTATTTTTGAGGCCCATGTTTCTTGTTGCCAGAAGCGAAGGTGATTTCCTCTTCTGATGGGCTAGAAAATGACGCGCAAAACCGCATCAATATTTCGTATTGCATGAAGGATGCCGGAGGCTGAAGCAGGCTTGAGATGCCTGACATCAAGGGCAGATAAGTACCCCTCCAAGCCATTAAAGGCTCGCTCCAGGCGATATCAAAACTCGCACTTAGGGCAGG
>JAFDDT010000277.1 GCA_019310725.1 Deltaproteobacteria bacterium
TCGATGGCCCACTATCTAATTCTTATAATATTTCTTTTACTGTATCCTCTTCGAAGTAATCAGATCGAAGAGTTCAAGTGGCGATGCCATCGCCCATGCGCGCCATCACCCACCATAAGATTTCAATACTACCTTTATGCCATATTTTGTCAAGCGTAATCTCGGTTTCTGCGTTAATCTGAATAGGCAATGAAAGACTCAATCTTTTAGTACCGTTCAAACGTGTTTACTCAATGGTATATTGGTCAGAGAATGTGTACACAGTTACCTCTATCAGGTCATGCCTATTTTCTCAAGGCGCTATCTATTGGCCTCAAGGGATGTGGTCAAATATGTCCAGGGCCTTCAGAGGTGTAAACCCCACATGTTTTGACCACTGCAAAACCCGGTGGAATTTTTTTGAGATATCGCCTTTCAAAAAAAGCCATGACCCGATTAGAACGTGAATGATCACTCAATCTTGTTTATGCCAACACTTTTGAACGATACCAATCTTTTGAATAGAGTTTTTGACTTCGGATGTCCCACAAACCAAGATGCCTTAATACCTCCTTGACCTGCCCGCCCTCCAGCCAAGCTAAATAAGGCGGGCCAATAAATCCTTGCAATAGATAGAGGTAAGCCTTATTATCGTTGCCCGAAAGAAACATTATTGAAAAGCATTTATTAACGTTATTTTCCCGGAGTCTAGGATTATGAATATTAAGAGATTAATGATCTTATTAGGGATTCTGGTGTTTATCCTGCTCTGGGCAGTTATCTCACTATACCCTAACTGGCTATGGTTCCAAAATCTGAACTTCGCGCCCGTGTTTTGGACAATGCTAATAGGTAAATTTGGGCTTGCCACGGTGATCTGGCTTTTTATGATCATCATCCTTTTCGTTAACCTTTACGCTGCCCAGCGTTTTCATCCTGCAAGTGAGCAGAAGCCAGCCTCTATAGGTGAGATGCCCGTCTCTGGCTGGACTACGAACATCATCATCCTGGCCGCTATCATGATCGTTAGTGTTGTCATTGCATCAAGAGCTTCTGCGCAGTGGGACATGGTGCTGAGTTATCTGAACCAGCAACCATTCGGCAGCAATGATCCCGTCTTTAACAAGGACATCGGTTTCTACGTGTTCTCACTTCCGTTTTACATGTTTGTCCGGGAAGAGTTGTTTGTCCTGTTTCTCTTTGCCGGAATAGTGACCGTCATATGGTACCTAAAAGACACCGGACTTCAGTTAATCGGCGAAGTCCTTCTGGGGGAGGACAGGCCGACCTCTATGCCCAAGATCAACATTCCGAAAAGAGTCGGCAATCACCTTCTCGTGCTCTGTGGGATCATCGTCCTCCTTATCGGGTGGGGCTATCATCTAAAGGTCTACGGTCTTCTCTATTCCACTCAGGGACCCGCCTTTGGTGCGAGCTACACGGACATTCACGTCAAGATTCCAGCCTTCAGGATTTTAATGGTGCTATCCTTCATCTGGGGTCTGTTCCTCATATACAATGCATTCAACTTCAAGAAAAAACAGCTCTTGTTCAGTGGAGTGGCGTGGTTCGGCGCTATCCTGATCCTGGCCTCCGGTCTCCCTACCGTGGTACAGCAGTTTGTGGTCAGACCTAACGAGCTTGCCAAGGAATCCCCTTTCATAGCCTATAATATCGATCATACCGGCAAGGCCTATAACCTGAACAATATTAAGGAGGTCAATTTTGAGGTCAATGACAGGCTGAGCCTGGAAGAGATCAAGGATCATGACGTAACCATCCAGAACATCAGGGTATGGGACGAACGTCCCCTGCTTCAGACCTACAGGCAGATTCAATCCATACGGCTCTATTACGATTTCAATAATGTGGATGTGGACCGCTATATGATAAACAACCGGTATCGTCAGGTTATGCTGGCCGCACGGGAACTGGTGGTAAACCAGCTTCCGCCCCAGGCAAAGACCTGGGTAAACAGGCATCTGATCTATACACACGGTTACGGATTGGCCTTGAGTCCCGTCAATGAAGTCACCAGTGAAGGTCTTCCCCGCCTCATGATAAAGGACCTCCCCCCTTCAGTAGATATTGACCTGAAGGTAGATCGCCCGGAGATCTATTACGGTGAAAAGACGGATGAGTATGTCCTGGTAAGGACCAGTACTAAGGAATTTGATTTTCCAAAAGGCGACAAGAACGTCTATACAAATTATCAGGGAAAGGGCGGTGTTCTCATCAGATCTTTTTTTAGGAGGCTTCTATTTGCCTTTGAATTCCTGGATCCCCAGATACTGTTCACCACCTATCTGGGCCCCGAGAGCACGATCATGTATAACCGCCGGATCGATAGGCGTGTAAACACGATCGCCCCGTTCCTGGCGTATGATACTGATCCTTATATGGTTGTCTCGGGAGGGAGGCTCTTCTGGATACAGGATGCTTATACCATCTCAAACATGTATCCTTACTCCCTCCGATCCAAGAGCCGCTTTGGGAACAGGAGGCTCAACTACATCAGGAATTCAGTCAAAGTGATCATCGACGCCTATAACGGTGATGTATCATACTACATGATTGACGAGAAAGACCCCATACTTAAGACTTACTCAAAGATATTTCCAGATCTCTTCAGGCCATTTGATGAGATGCCCGCTGATCTGAAAAAGCACATCCGGTACCCCTATGATCTTTTTGAGATCCAGGCAAACACATACACCATCTATCACATGCAGGATGTCCAGGTATTCTACAACCAGGAAGATCTCTGGGAGCCTCCGGATGAGATGTACGGGGACAACCGCCAGAGGATGAAGCCATATTATATCATCATAAAACTGCCGGAAGAGGACAAGGAGGAGTTTCTTCTGATGCTGCCTTTTACCCCCTCCAAGAAGGATAACATGATCGGCTGGCTGGCGGCCAGGAGCGATCTACGTCACTACGGCAACCTGCTCGTCTATAAACTGCCCAAGGAAAAATTGGTGTATGGGCCGATGCAGATTGAAGCCAGGGTGGATCAGCAGACAGATATCTCCCGTGAACTGAGCCTGTGGGGCCAGAGGGGTTCCAGGGTCATCAGGGGTAATCTCCTGGCCATTCCGGTGAGTAACTCATTTATCTATGTGGAGCCTATCTACCTGGAAGCGAGGCAGGAGAGACAGAGATCTGCTCCGGCGGCTCCGCCTCCATCAGGAGGCCCTTTTGGTAAACCCACGAAAGGACAAACCATGGGACCTTCCAGGCTGAGAAACGCAAGGACCATCGCCCTCCCCGAACTGAAAAGGGTGATTGTGGCCTTAGGGAATCGCGTAACCATGGAAGAGAACCTTGAAAAGGCATTGAACCGCGTCTTGCAGGGTGAGATAGCCTATCGAGAAGAGGTATCCCCTCTTGTGCCGGAAACAGGAGAAACCCCTGATCTCGGAGTCCTGGCCCTGAAGCATTATCACAAAGCTAGAGATTATTTACGTGAAGGGGATTTGGCAGGATACGGAAGAGAATTGGAGCAACTGGAGAACATCCTGAAACAGTTATCAAAGAAAACGGTGAAAAGAGAGTAAAACTCCGGGGTCCTTGTAATAGCCGGCGGCTTACCATAATTGATTGAAGCGCTGCGGCAAAATAGCATACCACCCTGGCTTGTAGGATAGTCCATTCTGTTTACAATGGGTTATGTCTGTATGCCAAAGTGACGCATAAGACCTCAGCTTGACGAAACACAGGATCAGCGTATTCCGAAAAACGCCAGTCATCCCCGCCCTATCGGGCAGGGTATTCCGGCGTTTTCAGTAAAATGGATGCGACAAAAATTACCGTAACAGTTCAGCCCCGAGTGGTGGCTGAACTGTTACGGATTGTTAAAGCAATCATCAGATGAATTCATCTTGCAACGTAGGACGTTAGGCCCTGGCTGCGAGCAACAGGCTAACCGGTACCATGACAATCAGAGAGACAACCGGAGGAATCAACGTATCCAAACCGGCCAGGTGCTCGGGGATCTGATAGAACAGGATTAAGCGAAGGATGGAACCAACAAACACCGCTGTCAAGGCCCCGGGTGTATTGGCCTTTTTCCAGTAGATTCCCAGTGTCAGTGGAACAAGACACCCGGCAAACACCACGTCAAAAGCAAGAACCAGCAGAATTCCCGGCTCAGGCTTCACAACGGCGATAAAAATTGCCACAGCAACCACCGGTATGGCCATGGCCCTGGCGGCTACGAGAAGCTTGCGGTCAGAAATGATCTTGGCCTGTTCATCGGTTAATTCTCGGCCCACACCTCTCTCGGCTTCTTTTCTTCTCCGTTCCAACGGCAGGAGGATGTTTCTCTGAAGGATATTCCTTCCCAACACCGCGGACACTCCTAAAATCCCCCCGTCAGCAGTAGATGCTCCG
>JAFDDT010000069.1 GCA_019310725.1 Deltaproteobacteria bacterium
GGGCTGCCTTCCAGAAAGTGATAGATAATCTAAGCAATGGTGGATTTTTGATCATAGGCACTCATGAAAAACTACCTTTTGAATCAAGGGATCTGGTATCTTTTGGTAGCCAACGCTATGTTTATAAGAAGATCAGGGGATAATTTTAGATGACCAGTTACTTTTCTGCCACAAGACACGAAGTCACTAAGATTTTTTATTAAAATTATTGTATATGTATAGCATACGCCCCATCTACTATCTTTTGCGATCGAATCTTGCCCTGTTAATAGGGAAATATCATTTATTCTTCCCTTTGTGACTTGTATGGTTAAAGTTAAATAAAAAACTTATTTGAAATTGAATAAAAGCTTTCTTTATTCGGTAAAACCATCAAAATGTCGGAAGAGAAGGTTTGTGTCTTGGGCTTCGAGCCCGTCACTAAGTTTCTTCCTTCCGCCAGGTTTAAGTCGGGGAATAATATGGCGCTTTAGGCACCGGATGGAAGGCAAGGTATCCTGGCCTGAAGCACGGTGGCGCTGAGGGATTTTTGGAATTGCATAGTAAGCGGGTGAAATGGTATAGACATGACCTTTGGGGGAATGGGCGTGAGGAAACGACTGGTCATCATAATCTTCTTTGTCCTGTTTTTTGGAGTAGGGGTTTTTGTATACCTCGGACAGCGGGATGCTCAAGTCACAGAATTATATTATTCCGGCACTATTGAGGCGAGAAATGCACAATTGGCCTTTCAGATAAGCGGGCGCGTTGTTGAGGTTCTCGTAGATGAGGGGCAGCTTGTTGAAAGAGATCAGACCCTGGCAGTGCTTGATAAATCAGAATGCCAGGCGAGGTATGAGCAGGCAGAGGCTCTTGTGCAGAACTCTGTTAAAAATTTGCAAAGAATAGAGACGGTTTTGGAGATGTATAAGGAGACGCTTCCAGATGATGTGGCACGGGCAGAGGCAGGGGTAAAGGTGCTCCTCTCGCAATTACAAGAGCTCGAGGCCGGTTCTCGTGAGCAGGAGATAGAACGGGCTCGTCTCGCATTTTTGAATGCAAAAGACATCATGGAAGAAGCCAAGAAAGACAAAGAAAGGTTTGGGAAACTCTTTGAGAAAGCACTTGTTTCAGAAAAGCAATGGGATGCGGTAAAACTCAAATATGAAACCGCTTCAAAGGAGTTTGAGAGGGCCAAGGAAACCCTCGGATTGTTAACAGAAGGGGTGAGGAAAGAGACTATTCAGACTGCGCGGGCCAGAGTCGCTGAAGGGAGGGCCATGTTGAAGCAGGCACGTGGTAATCTGAAGAGGATTGATGCAGCAGAAATGGAAGTTGAGGCAGCATTAGCTCAGGTGAAGGCAGCCCAATCAGCGCTTAAGGTGGTAGAAACTCAGTTGAGATACACGTATCTGAAGGCACCTTTCAAGGGAATAATAACCAGTCGCAACGTCGAGTTGGGTGAAGTGGTTTTGCCTGGAAGGGAGGTGTTTTCTCTCGCTGACCTATCATCGGTTGATCTCAAAATATTTGTTGATGAGACAGAAATTGGGAAGGTTAAACCAGGCCAGAATGTCGAGGTAAGGGTAGATACCTTTCCTGACAAGGTCTACCAGGGAAAGGTTTCATTTATCTCTCCTGAGGGGGAATTCACACCAAAAATCATACAGACCCATAAAGAGCGGGTCAAGCTTGTATACCTGGTAAAGGTTGCCATTCCCAATCCGAACCTTGAATTGAAATCAGGGATGCCTGCCGATGCCTGGTTACGGTAATGACTGTTCCGGAAACACAGATTCCCCACTGCTAGGAACCCCCCTCGTTCAATTAGAAGATGTTTCCAAGCACTTTGGTTTAATTGAGGCAGTAAGCCATGTGAGCCTTCAGGTGGAATCGGGGAGCATATTTGGCCTTGTGGGCTCTGATGGTGCGGGAAAATCAACGCTGCTTCGGATGGTGGCAACCATGATCAAGCCATCCTCCGGAAAAATCGTGATAGATGGCCTTGATGTGATGAGTCAAAAAATGAGGGTAAAGCCCCTGATTGGTTATATGCCGCAGCGTTTCGGGCTTTACCAGGATCTGACTGTAGGGGAAAATATCGATTTTTTCATGGATATTTTTGGCATCTTTGGTGCCGAGAGGGGGAAAAGGAGAGAGCGGTATCTGGGTTTTTCCAATCTTCTGCCTTTTGTTGATAGGCTGGCCGGAGCCCTTTCTGGTGGCATGAAACAGAAGCTGGGTCTTGCCTGCGTTCTGGTCCATCAGCCAAAGGTACTGATTCTGGATGAACCTACTAATGGCGTTGACCCTGTATCGCGGCAGGAATTTTGGGACATTCTTGGCGAAATGAGGCAGGGGGGTATGACCATCCTGATTTCTACTGCCTACCTGGATGAGGGGGAAAAATGCGATCACATGGGCCTCATGCACAAATCCCGTATTCTAGGGATAGCAAATCCGGAGGAATTTCGCTCCCACTATCCCAATCTGGAAGAGGCCATGATTCATCGCATTAAGGAAGTAGATGAGGGGCTTATTTATGACCGGTTTGGGCTCTGATGTGGTTTATGTGAAGGACCTTGAAAAGAGGTTTGGCCGATTTGTGGCAGTCGACAAGATCTCCTTCTCTGTCAAGAAAGGGGAGGTCTTTGGGCTTTTGGGCCCAAACGGTGCAGGAAAATCCACCACCATCCGAATGCTCTGCGGCATTATAACCCCTACCTCCGGTTATGGCAGGGTTGCAGATCATGATATCTTCTATGAGGCAGAGGGAATCAAGCACTCCATAGGATATATGTCACAAAAATTTTCCCTGTACGAAGATCTAACCCCCTTTGAAAATATCCGCTTTTATCTGGGAGTCTACGAGGTGCCGCCAGAGCAGTGGAAGGATAGAATTGAATGGGTGCTTGATATGACGCGATTGCATGATGTGAGAGATCGCATTACGCGTGAATTGCCTCCTGGATCGCGACAGCGTTTAGCCCTGGGCTGTGCCTTGCTTCACCGGCCTGAAATCCTTTTCCTGGATGAACCCACTTCAGGGGTAGATCCTATCACCCGACGGCATTTCTGGGGATTTATCGATCATCTGGCCGGGGAAGGAGTGACGGTGTTTGTGACCACACATTACATGGATGAGGCTCGAAGCTGTGAGCGGATTGTTATGATCAACGAGGGAAAGATAGTGGTCACGGGCAGCCCTTCAGAGATCATTAGTGAGGTATTTCCCGACACCCCTGACTCTGACCTCAATGATGTCTTTATAGAATTGATGTCCGGGAGAGATAGTTGAATCTGATAAATATCAAGGCCGTTTCCCGTAAGGAATTTTACCACTTGATCAGGGACTTCAGGAGTATGTATTTGGCCTTTATTATTCCGCTGCTTCTGATTCTCATGTTTGGTTATGCCCTGAGCCTGGATGTTGATAATGTTAAAACCATGGTGGTAGATCATGATCGAACCGAGCTGAGTCGTGACTTTATTCGGAAACTCGATGCCTCCTCTTATTTTAAGGTCATTTATCATCTCAGGGATACTGTTGCTGCTATTAGATATCTTGACCAAGGGTCAACAACCATGGCCGTAGTCATCCCACCGGGCTGGACCGAGGATATCAAGGCAGATCGTGAGGCGCAGATGCAGGTGTTGCTTGACGGCAGCGATCCCAATTTTGCAAGCCTTTCGAGGGGTTACATCACAGCATTCGTGGAGGCTTACAACCGTGATCGCTTCATCGATTTTCTCAACCGTAGTGGAAAGGAGAGGATAGAGCCCCCTGTGGATGGAAGGATACGAGTCTGGTTCAACGAGGATCTGGAGAGCCAAAATTTCATCGTTCCTGGCATCATTGCCATAATTATCATGATCGTGGGGGCAATGCTCACCTCCCTGGTGATCGCCCGTGAGTATGAAAACGGAACAATGGAAACCGTGCGCTCCTTGCCTATCCGCGGGGGGGAATTTTTGATAGGCAAGGCCATTCCTTACTTCCTCATTGCACTGACTGATGTGCTTGTGGCAGTTTTTATGGGACAGGTGCTCTTTGGTGTTGTCATGAAATCCAGCTTTTGGTTGATGGTTCTTGCCTCCACGATCTACATATCGGTAGCCTTGAGCCTGGGGCTTCTCATCTCCATTGCCACGAAATCCCAGCTTGTAGCGAACCAGATAGCCATACTGGTCACTTTTCTGCCTTCGATGCTGCTTTCGAATTTCGTATTTCCTGTGGAGAATATGCCCAAGGTGTTTCAACTGCTCACGTATATCGTCCCGGCAACCTATTTCATAGATATACTCAATGGACTGTATCTCCGAGGTCTGGGTCTTGATCATCTATGGCCGAGCTACCTTGTGCTGGTTGGTATGCTGGTGGTCCTTTCAAATATTGGTTTTGCGATTTTGAAGAAAGAGGGAATGTGAAATGAGCTGGATCAGGATTCGGGAGCTGGCTCGAAAGGAATTTATCCAGCTTTTCAGGGACAAAAAAAACAGGCCACTTTTAATTATTGCTCCATTCGTTCAATTGCTTGTTTTCGGGTATGTGCTCAGCACAGACGTGCGAGATGTCAGGGTTGGGATTATTGACCAGTCCCGCACACGAGAGAGCCGTATGCTCAGGGATTCCCTTGAGGCAAACCAGACATTCCGTATAACCCACTATAAGGATCATCCCAAGGAGCTTGAAGAGATATTGCTGAGGAGAAAGGTTGATCTGGCCGTTAAGATTGGGCCTGATTTCAGCGAGCGTATCAGGAGAGGAGATTCCTCACCTATTCAGATCCTGGCCGACGGGAGCATGAGCAACATGGCTTCTGTGAAAATCGCATATACTTCGCTTGTTCTGGACAAATTGAACCAGAACCTAATCAGGGAACTCTATCATCAAAAGATGGATTACGGGAAAATAGATGCTCGAATACGAACGTGGTATAACCCAAACCTGGAAAGCAGGAACTTTTATGTGCCAGGTATTGTGGCATTTTTAGTCATGCTTCTTACCTTACTATTAACCTCTATAGCCATTATTAGGGAAAAGGAAGTGGGTACCATGGAACAATTGATCGTTACCCCTATGAAACCCTATGAGTTAATATTGGGAAAGACGATTCCATATATCATAATTGCTCTCGCTCACATGATTGCAGTGACCTTATTTGCCATTTTTTGGTTTCACATTCCGATGGTGGGGAGTGCTTTTCTTCTCTTTTTTGCCATATGTCTTTTTCTCTTGAGCACACTAGGTATAGGGCTTTTCATATCTACAGTTTCCTCTACCCAACAACAGGCCATGATGACCACCTTTTTTTTCTTTATTCCATTCTTCATGCTCAGCGGTTTTGTGTTCCCCATTGCCAGCATGCCAACGGTGTTTCAGTGGCTCACCTATTTGAATCCTTTGAGGTATATCCTGATCATTATTAGGGGGATTTTCCTCAAGGGGGTAGGCCTGGGTGTGCTCTGGCCTGAATTCCTATCGTTGATGGTTCTCGGATTGATTGTGTTTGCAAGCGCGGTCAAAAGGTTTAGAAAGAGGCTGGATTAAGACGGTCGTATGAGATAAACTTGACATGGGTGAAAGATGTTATGCAGTGTTCTGTGGGAATTGATATTGGTTCTGCCTATTCAAAAGGCGTGATCATGCTGGATAATGAGATCGGCGGATCCTACGTGGTTCCCTCTGGGGGCAATTATGAGCTCAGCGCTGATAGGGTTAACAAAGCGTTATTGGCCAGGGCGGATCAATCGTCAAATCGCATGGTTTACACCATTGCCACTGGGTACGGTGCACAGAGTGTGACCTTTGCAGATGAGGTTGTGACTGACATATCATGCCACAGCAAGGGGATCTTTTATCTTTCCCCATCGGTGAGAACAGCAGTTGATATTGGCGATCTCTTCAGTAAGGCCTTTCGAATTGATGAAAGAGGAAACTCCCTAAGGTTTTTGTTGAGCGGCAGATGTGCTGGAGGGTCTGCAAGGGTTTTGGAGGTAATTGCTAAGGTGTTGCAGATAAGGCTGGAGGATATGGGCGAATTATCCCTGATATCGCAGAAGAGGGTCGATTTTAATACTGGCTGTGCTGTTTTTGCAGAGACTGAGGCGGTGTCACGGGTAGCGGAGGGGGTAGCAAAGGAAGACCTTCTGGCCGGGATTCATCGAGCCTTGGCAGCACAGCTTCATAGCCTGGCCGAGAGGGTGGGAATTGAAAGAGATTTTTCCCTGGTTGGGGGCGGGGCCAGAGATATCGGTCTCGTCAAGGCGGTTGAAGAGATTACGGGTTTTGATATTGTGGTACCACCTGAGCCCCACCTGACAGCCGCCCTTGGGGCGGCTGTCATAGCCGGAGAAAAAGTTAAAGGTGCCTAAACCCGCCCTGGCGCTATGCAGTCTAATCAACCCGCTAAATCTATAATCCAGTACGTAATCAAATCAGCCTGATAGGCCTACATGCCAGGACTGGGCCAGGGTTTAGAATGAGCCAATGTTAGGAAACCGGATAAAGTAGTTTTAGCTTTTGATTTTAGACACTTACGATTTCGGTCAGCCTATCTTGAAAATCAGAGCTGCTGCTGTATCCCCAGCGGCGCAACCTGCCCACAGACCATAGCCACCGCCGAGCATAACGACTTCTTCCAGTAACTCGGCAATGTTCCTTCCAGCTGTGGGGCCTTGAGGGTGCCCGTAGATTAGAGAGTTTCCGTAGTTGTTCATCCAATTAACATCCATTCCCATCTTGGCGGCCATATAGATGTCGTTTATAGCAAAGGGTTGATGTGTTTTCACAGCCTTTAGATCTCCTACCTTGATCCCAGCTCCTTTTAGTGCCATCTCTGATGCAGGAACAGGGCCCTGGGCCATGTAACCTTTTTTGGCCCTTGAGAAACCGTATGCAACAATCTGGATCTCAATACCTGGATCCGCGCTTATCTCTTTGGCCTTATCCCTGGTGGTGACGATAAAACCACAATTGCCATCTGCAGGAAATGTCTGCGCACCAAAGGTGTGGACCCCACCTGGTTCTACTGGCTTGAGCCTGGCTAAGCCTTCCGCTGACGTTGGTGTTACACCCTCATCTTGTTCCACTATGACGGTCTTTTTCCTGGAGATCCTAACCTCTGGAGGGAACATATATCTTTTCTGAAATGCCCTGTCATTGGCAAGGGCATCTTGGTACTGTTCATATCTCCTTAAGGTGACAGCATCACACTCCTCCTTGGTAGTTCCGAGCTCTTTAGCCACATTTTCGGCTGTTTGAATCATCTTCTGCCCTGCCCAGGGATCTCTGTTGAAATTATCCATCATCCAGTTTTCTGACTCCACCTCTCCACCCGGACCGAGGGGGTTGGGCCAGATTGTGTGCGGGCCATTGGAACAGCGATCTGTCATAAGGGCAAATCCTGTCTCATAGGCTCCGATCTCTATATTTGTAGCGGCAAGATATATACATGTGGTTGAGGTCGTGCATGCCTGGTTGACCAGGAGTGCGGGCAAATCCTTGGCACCATTGACGAGCATGGCAGCTGCCCAGGTATGGCCATAGAAAAGGTGGTGCTGAGCTATGGTTATTCCCAGGTACATATAGTCAAACATGGTGGGGTCGAAGTTGTTCTTGGTAAGCCACTTGTGGGCAGTAGTTGCCCCTAAGGCGATAGAGTTTTCGTTTGCCATGGTGCCCTGCCAGCGGCAAAACGGGGTTGAGTAGTAGCCCTTGTATGGTATAAACGCTTTTGTCAACATGTCATTTCTCCTCCAATTGGGTTTGCTGTGTTTACTGCCTACTTTTTACTGCTTACTCCCTACTTTTCTAGTTGTCACTCCACTTGCCATACCGCTCTCTCAAGATCCTGTGCAAAATCTTGCCAGTACCTGTGCGTGGCATGTCCTCTTCCTTGATGAAGTCAACAGTTTTTGGTCTCTTGAAACCTGCAATCTTGCCTTTGGTAAAATCAATAATCTCCTTTGCAAGCTCATCGCTTGGCTCATAATTATCATGCAAGATAACAACGGCCTTTATTGCCTCGCCCCATTTTTCGTCAGGCACACCTATTACTGCGAGATCCCTGACAGCAGGGTGGGCTCCGACTGCACCTTCGACCTCCGACGGAAACACGTTTTCCCCACCAGTTATGATCATATTCGCTTTTCTATCGACCAGGGTATAGTAGCCATCTTTATCCCTTCTAGCCATATCTCCAGCAGAGGACCATTCACCCTCAAATGCAGCCTTGGCCTTTTCTGGCTCTTTCCAATAATCCTTGAACATCATGGGAGTTCGGTAGAAGAGCTCTCCTACCTCACCGTCGGGCACAGGCGTTCTGTTCTCATCAAGCAGCTTGATTCTGTCGGTGCCGAAGATCTCTTTGCCTATAGAGCCGAGTTTTTCAAACTGATCTTCTGGCCTTAAGAGGGTTACCAGACCGCCTTCTGTCGTGCCGTAGGCCTCCCAAAGCTCCGCATTTTTGAAATAATCCATGATGGCCAGCTTGAGGTCCTTTCTGGCCGGAGCCGAGGATATTAATAATTGCCGGATGGAAGACACATCTATATTGTTTTTAACCTCATATGGGAGACTGAGCATCATGATGTAGTGTGTAGGCACCAGAGAGGTAAAGGTGATCTTGTATTCCTCAATGGTTTTGAGCAGGTCTTCAGGGTCAAAGCTTACCATATTGTACACAAACACCGGGGCAGTAACCAAAGTATAGGGAAACGAGTAGAATATGGAATTCACATGACACATCGGCATAACCAGCATTACCTTGTCAGTTGGCCTCACGCCCTGATTTATGTTGTTGAGCACATATTGCGCATGGTAGCTTTCATGGGTTTTGACCACACCTTTTGGTCTTCCTGTTGTTCCCGAGGTATACATAAAGGTCCATGTATCATCGCCATCTACCATTATGTCAGGTTCTTCTGCGGATGATTGGGAGAGCCAGTCCTCATAGCCTGTATAACCATCTGGAACAGGGCCTTCTCCCAGATAGATATAGGCATCCTTACGAACAGGGAGCTTCTCTTTTATGCCGTTTACCATCTCCACAAAGGGCTCTTCAACAATGAAGGCCTTGCATTCGGCATGATTCACGATATATTCAATATCTGGTGGTGCCAGCCGAAACATGAGGGGAACTATGATCTGCCCGCCTTTAGCACACCCGGCATATATGTCCATCCACTCACCCCGGTTATATGCAAGTACGGCAAATCTCTCCTGAAAGCCGACACCTAGATTGGGCAATGCGTGGGCAACCCTACAGGCCCTCTCATTCCATTGCTTAAAGGTAAACTGTCTATTTTTATCCTGCCATCCTAACTTATCCGGATAATTGATGGCGTTCATCTTGACAACAGTGCCCGCATGCATCCATTTACTTGTTGTCATTTTAACCTCCTTTTTTAGTGGTCTCTTGAGTTTTTTGGGTTGCCCTGTTGAATTCCCTTAGAGGGCTCTGGACGGATCGGGGAATTTCACAGGGTGAATTCTAAAAAGCATATAAGCTCAATGAGGCTCCCCGCAGCAAGACTTCGGCGAGCTTAGTCGAGGCGCTGCAGGATATTCTGGCGAAGGCGAATAAACACAATAGACCCAATAAGCATTAAATGATAGAGTTAGCGACTACTTCGGTAATATCCATCACCTTGATCTTTGGTCGTTCTTCTTTGGGAATGGTCTTTACCCCTTTCCTGAGGTTATCCTTGCATGCAGAACAACCAGACACTATTATCTCTGCATCCACTTCCACAGCGTCTTTTACCCTGACCGCCGCCATGTCTGCTGCGAGTTCCGGCTCCAGCGCTATGACACTCCCACCACCTCCGCAGCACCTGGCCATTAAGCGGTTTCTGTTCATCTCAACGAAATCAATATCAGGGATGGCCTTCAGTATCTCCCTCGGCTCATCAAATATCTCAAACGTCCTGCC
The DNA here is from genome assembly GCA_019310725.1 of Deltaproteobacteria bacterium. GTDB lineage: Bacteria > Desulfobacterota > DSM-4660 > Desulfatiglandales > B25-G16 > JADFWK01. The sequence continues at coordinate 9,915 of JAFDDT010000069.1, forward strand.
AAGATCACACGGATCATGGTAGGTGATCTTTTTGCCGAGATCACCACCCAATTGTATCTTTTTCTCCTCTATTAGTTTTTGAATATAATGAACAGAATGGAATAGTTTAACTCCCAGGTCCCCTGCTTCGGGATAGTATTTTCTAAATGTTTTATAACAACCAGCACAGGGAGTTACCAGCTCTTTTGCCCCAGTTGCCTTGATACGAGCAATAAGATTTCTTGCAGTTTCCTCAAATTTTTCTTGATCCCCCATGAGATGCAAGGGAAACCCGCAACAGATCTCATTTTTTCCAAGCATTGTATAATCAACACCAGCGGCATCCATGATCTTGAAGAAGCTTGGAACTATTTTCATGTCTAAGTAACTTGAGACACACCCCATAAATAGAAGAGTATCCGCCTTTTTCTTTAACTCACCGGCTTCAACCTTTTTCTTGATTGGTGGTGGATAGATGGCAATTCTGTCTTCCCTTGTGGCTGCATAGACATTATCTGTATTTAAGATGCTGTCTCTCAGTGCCATAACCGGTTCAGGAGCAAAACCAGAGGCAAAGAGTTTTTCACGGCCTTTTTGAATAATTTGGTCTACCTTGATCTGTGCAGGGCAGAAAAATGTGCAAGCATTACAGGTAGTGCAGGTATAGAATGAGTTTGCCAGTTCCTTGGAGGGCCCAATTTCTCCGGTCATTAAATTGAATGCAAGAATGTTCCTGCCTCTGGCATTTCTTGACTCGAGTTGGGTAACGTCATAGGTAGGACATCCTAAGCGACAGAAACCGCAGTTTATACATGCAAGAATCTCATTGTCTGCATCATACCCAAAGGAGTTGAGCCCCTCCGGATGCTCCAAAAGGGATTTGAATGCAAAGTAGTCATAGCTATCATGTTTCTTTTTGTCTAATCCCATCTTGCCTGGATTCAGTATACCATTAGGATCAAGGGCCTTCTTAATAGATCTCATAACCTCCAATGCAGGCCCCAACTGTTTTTCTATATATGGTGCCCTGGCAAGACCAGTGCCGTGTTCAGCGGTAATGGTGCCTCCCATTTCAAGGGCAATTTCAGCAAGCTCATCAGCAGCCGGTTTGAGCCTGTTCCATTCATCCTGGCTTCGCATATCAGTTACAAAGGTGGTGTGCACATTCCCATCTCCAATATGGCCAAAGGTGGTAAGCAGCAGGTTGTATTTATCCGCTATGGCTTGCGCTTTTCTAATAGTCTCAGGGATTTTTGATGACAGAACGCCAAGATCTTCTGATATTGCAACAAGCCTGTAACCAGGTTTAATCCTTGAAAGCGTTGGCACCAGTTTTCCTCGTGCCTCCATTATTTCTTCAGCCTTTGCTGGATCATCACTCCAGGTGAAATCTTCAACATTATATCTCTTGCATATCTCGCCAATCATTTCCATATCCCTGGCTACTATTTCCTTGGCGCCGTCTAGTTCAAGGATAAGCATGGCCTCTACCTTGCTCACATCCCTGTCAATGTGCTTTTCTACAATCTTTAGGCTGTACTTATCCAGTATCTCGCATGCGGTGAGTTTTATTCCCGAGGCTATGATATCCCTCACTGCCTTTCCACCAGCGTCAAGATCCCGAAACATTGCCAGGGCCAGGGCAGTATATTCCGGGAGGGTTTGTATTTTTACTGTTATCTCTGTGATTACCCCGAGAGTCCCCTCAGAGCTGGCAAAGACATGGTTCAGATCATAGCCCATGGATGATTTAGGAGTTTTATACCCGGTATTAATGATAGTCCCATCGGCAAGAACTACCTTAAGAGCCTTTACATAGTCCCTGGCAGTTCCATATTTAACTGCCCTGTGTCCGCTTGAGTTGGTAGACATCATCCCACCTATTGACGCAATGAGCTCGCTGCCGGGGTTAGGTGGGAACATAAGATTTTGTTTGGCCAGCTCTTTATTCAGGTCCATACAGATGACACCAGGTTCCACCCGGGCGTAAAAATTATCCCTATTTATTTCCAAAATATTGTTCATTTTGTGGACATCCAAGAGTATTCCCCCTTCTACCGGGAGGGAGGCGCCAGTTACACTCGTACCTGAGCCCTGGATCGTCACAGGGATCTTTTTCTGATTGGCCAGTCGCATAATGGCGCCTATCTGCTCGGTTGTTTGTGCGTAAACAACAGCATCAGGCACACCTACATGAACCGACATGTCACGTGAATTACAGATACACTCCACGCGGTCAGAAAATACATTTTCCTTTCCTACAATCTTTTCTAATTCACTAATTATTTCCATCAGTTGCACCTCTCAAATTTGGTTAAAAATGTAGCTACTTTTTAGCTACAAAATAACTATAAATAAGGCCACACTTGTGTGTCAAGTTAAAAGTGGAGTCTGTTGTGCTTCTACACTATGGTGTATTTTGGGCCTCCTCCCCCCTCTGGCGGTACCCATGTGATATTCTCGAAAGGATCTTTTATGTCGCAGGTCTTGCAATGGACGCAGTTGGAAAAATTCAATTTCATTGAGGGCTTTCCTGTTTGCTCATCGATTTCCATTTCATAGACATTGGCAGGACAAAATCTTGTGCAGGGGTTTTGGTAGTGTTCCTTGCACGTAGTATAACAGATGTTAAGGTCCGGTATCTTGAGATGGGCCGGCTGTTGCTCCTCATGGATTGTGCCTGAATAGTATACGTCCGATTCTTTATCAAAGGTTCTGATCCCGTCGAATTTAATAAGCCCTTTCTGCTCGTCGGTAGGCGAACCAGTGCCGTAGAGATCCGTTACCTTTTTCTGGTGGACAAAATCAGGTTCAGCAGAGAGCCTTGCTTTCAAGATCCTGCCGCCCAGGATATATTGGAACCCTGCCTTCATGAGTCCAAGCCATAAGCCTTTTTGAAATGCCTGGTGAAAATTGCGCACCTTATAAAGTTCTTTGCCTATGTAACTGCTATAAAGGGATATTTCATAGTTCTCAAGCTGGGATGCAGAGAAATCACCTTTAACAAGGGCCTGAAAAATCGTTTCTGCAGCAAGTATCCCGGACTTCATAGCTATATGGATTCCTTTGATCTTTTGGCTGATAAAGAGGCTGGCTGAGTCGCCAACAATGACCCCCCCGTCAAAGGCGATTTTTGGAATGGAGAAATATCCCCCCACAGGCGCAGTTTTTGCACCGTACTGGGTTATCTTACCATCTCTTAATATCTCTGCAACGAAAGGATGGAGTTTGAATTTTTGGAATTCGAGATGGGGATCCAGAAATGGGTCCTCACAATCCAGGCCGGTTAACAAGCCAACTGAGATCATGTTGTTTTTCATGCCATAGATAAACCCGCCGCCATAGGTGTTGGTCTTAAGGGGATAGCCCATGGTATGCACAACGTGGCCTGGCTGCAACACTCCGTCAGGGACCTCCCAGACTTCCTTGACTCCGGCCACATAGGTCTGAGGGTTTTTCCCTTTGCCCAGGCCTAATTTTTTGATAAGCTCCTTTACTAAACTCCCTCTTGTGCCCTCACCAAATACAGTGGCCTTTGCATGCAAATCGATTCCTGGTTCAAAATTTGACTTCTTGTTACCCTGTGCGTCTATTCCCTTGTCCCCGGTCCTAACGCCAATAACGGTATTGCCTTCATAGAGTATCTCTGTTCCGGCAAAACCGGGAAAGATATCAACTCCATTTTCCTCAACCAACGTACCGAGCCAGGTAGTCAGCTTGGAAAGTGAGACGATATAATTGCCATGATTATTAAGGGGAGGAGGCGTGATGGGAGATCTGATCCGGCCGTTTTTGGTCAAAAGGCAGATCTCCTCCTTTATAACCTCAGCTTCAATAGGGACTTCTTTTTCCAGAAACTCCGGAATGATCTCTTTGAGCGCAACAGGATCCATGATGGCCCCAGAAAGGCTATGTGAACCTATATCAGTCCCTTTTTCCAAGAGGGCGATCATGACTTCATCGAGTTTTTCCCCTTTTCCTTGTTTCTCAACCCTTTGGTTGTGTTCCCTTATGAGATTCGAAAGATGAAGAGCCCCGCAAAGGCAGGCTACACCTCCACCAACAAAGAGCACGTCTACTTCCATGATTTCTCTTTCTTCTTCCACTATTCAACCCTCCAGATGTTTGCAGACCATTATGGTGGTCTTTTGCTCGTATGGATTCTCTGCTCACCGCGTTTTTGATCTTGGTCCAACTTTGAGAAGCCTTATACCATGCTCCCTGAATTTGCTGCAAGGCAATTTTGGGTGGTAACCGCC
>JAFDDT010000278.1 GCA_019310725.1 Deltaproteobacteria bacterium
GGAATTTCAACCTGGCTCTGGTTCCGTGATCTACTGCAGCCTGCGGTAAAGAAACTCCCCCAGCGGCAGCATAAGGGCTGCGGTCACCAGGCCGGCAAGCACGTCCACTGCATAGTGGTACCGGCAGTACACGGTGGAAAAGCATATGAGGATGACTGCGACTATATGCAGATAGCGGAAGCGGGGGAGGTAGCGCCACGAGAAATAGAGGGTGCAGATAGCGACGGCCACATGGCTGCTTGGAAAGGCGCCGCCATGCCCCTCAAAATACCGGTAGAATAGCTTCATGATGTGGAAAAAAGGGCCTGCCTTCACCGCAGGCGGATAGGGCAGGGGATAGAAGGGGAGATTTCCCTGATCAGGGAAGCCAGGAACCTCTGTATAAAAGACAAAGGGCCCTATGACGGGCAGGAAAATGAACGCCAGCAAGCAGACATAAAAGACGAAGGAGATGACGGACACATAGTGAAAGAATGGCCCCTTTTCCTGAAAATAAAGTGCAAAGCCTATCCCGGGGATCAAGACATAATATGAGAAATATGACATGTGAAAGAATTCGCTCACGAACAAATGGGGCAACGCAGCCATGAAGCGGACGCTGGGCTGAAAGCCGAACAGGCGCTGTTCCAGCTCAATGAAGATACCGTCCAAGTAGTTGCCCACGAACATGAGATTCAGCGCCACACTCTCACAATAAAGCGGCCCAAAGAGGATGATGGGATAAAAATACCGCAGGAACTCTAGAGCGAGATTGTTCGGGTGGGCGGCGCGAGCGCGGATGAGGAGGTGGATGGCGATCATGCCTGCGGCATGACCACCGAGCAGGAACTGCCAGAAAGGTACGCGCTCACTACGGAAGAAAAGGATCAGTAGCCCCACCACCCCAAGGTAGGACTGTGTGGCGTAGTCGATGAACTGGTAATTCTGAGCCGGCTGCAAAGCTGAAGCTTCGCTTGAAGAGGTTTTGACGGTGGTGGATGGCATGGCTACAACCACCCCTGACGGCGGTACCATTCGGACAGGGGTCAATCTGCTTTTGACTTCTAATGTCGATTTACTACATAAATACAGTTACTTCCAATCCCTTGCGAATAACACATACAAAATAATGAAACCGTTGGTCACTAAGAAACCAAAACTGAGTGAAAGAGATAGGGAGCTTACTTCTCTGTTATTCAAGAGTCAAGAGCATACTTGACCCAAACCTATTTTATTGAAACGCCATACGAAGGTTATCCACATTCTGTTGCATCATACTGATAAAACCCCCTGCCCTCGAAGTATTCCCACAGCGATAAAAAAACACGCTGTTGATCCCATGGATCTCAGCCTTTCTACAGACTCTTTGATTGGACCTCCCTCCCATATCATCCATTTCGCCGGATGTCTAGCCAAGATATTTTCAAGTCCCTTCCACTGATCTAAATCGGGTATAATCTTGGGTGCCCAGTGAACACTTTTCAGATTCAGGGAATAACATCTGGCAAAGTAATCATACGCAGGATGCGACGTCAGCAATGGCCGATTTCCATTCTTTTGCAACAATTTCTCTAATCCGGTTATCTAGGGCCATCAAATCTTTCTCTAGGGCCCGATAATTTGCCTCAAGTTCATTTTCAAGGTTGGGTAATAATTTGGCCAGAGCCTTCTTAATGGCTTGGGGCTGCTTTGCAGCAAGCTGAAAATCGATCCGTGTGGTATACCTGGTGCCTGCATGTGAAAGCACACCTTCTGCACACAGCTGGGGCGGGGTACAAGAAAGAGGATGAGAAATAGGATGAGATTGTGGATTACGTAGGTTTTTTGCATTTTGCCACCGAAAGCGCGAATTTCAGACTTTCGGGACTAATTTTTTGTAGAGCAATTCATAATACGGAAGAAAGAAAAGCGTGGTCTTATTGATCTTAAGTTTATTTTTATAATCAAGATTTATGATATAGGCTTCGTCAGGGGAATACTTTTCAATAAAACTACGCAATGAACGTGGAATTTCCTCTTTCCTTAAAGACTTATACTTAACTTCAACTGGCACGGCTTTTCTGCCACTTTCCAGTATGAAATCGACTTCAGCCTTATCCCTTGTTCGCCAAAAATTCACCTTAGTTGTCCCGAGTTTTACATGTTCTTTGAGCAGCAGAAAGACAAGATTTTCGAAAATGAATCCGCCTTCTGATTGGCTGCCTACGTGACCAAAAATACCTAAAGCATAATTCCTCAGACCCAAATCCCAAAAGTAGGGAACCGGCGATTTTGTGATTTCCTTTCTCACGTTTCGAGCATACGGCGAAATGAGATCTAAAAGGAATATTTTCTGGGAATACCACAAATACTTCTTCACTGTCTGATATGATATATTGAGTGTTGATGACAGTTCTGAGTAGCTAATAAGATTCCCGATTTGGCTGGAGAGGATCTTTATCAGGGCGCTGAATGCATCCGTTTTATCTACTTTTAGAAGATAGGCGATGTCCTTTTCGAGGACACTGCGATAAATTTCGTCAATTATCTGAACTTTTTCGGTTTGCTCAGACGACAGCACCACTCGTGGGTATCCCCCGAAATTCATATATTCCATTAATAATTGTTGGGTTTTATCCTTTTCTACTTCAAGGAATCCGGCAAGGTTTTCTTTATACTTGTAATCTGTTTTATGGTTTATGAACTCATCAAACGTAATTGTGGACAGTTCAAATAGCCGTTTTCTGCCTACAAGAGATTCATGAATTTTTTCTTTTAATTCGAGGCTTCCGGAGCCGGACACAATGAATTTATAGGGCAACCGCAGATCAAAGAGGCCCTTAAGGAAAAGACCGGCATTTTCTTTCCGCTGTATTTCATCAATAAAAACGTAACCCTGCTGCTTGCTCAATTCTAATTCTATCTTCCGGAGCAACGCCGATTGCGAATCAAAGTGAGGCCTGTCCCATTCAATGTCCAAATTTAGATACAGCGTTCGCTCACCTTTTTTATCAAGGTGTTCCCTCAGCATTTCCATGAGAGTCGTTTTGCCGGATTGTCGAGGCCCTATGATAACACTTATCTCTTTTTGAGAGAGATGGCTAACCAAGTCTATAAAAAGCTTTCTTTTAATCATGGTTGTATTATAGCCCGAGATTTATTAAAGTCAATAATAATTTTTTCCGGACTGATTGTATAGCACAAAGTGTTTTTGGGGATGGCCATTGGATGGAAGCGCAAAATGCAGTGAGGCGCCAAAGATCACAAAATCGATGACCGCAATTGGGATAGCAGATGCGGATTCAGACGCTTTTTAATCAGCTCACTCAGGATATTGGTATGAAGAAGGCACATTAATCGGTGGGTGTCTTTCTCAAAATTCAAGGACAATTTCTGGATGAACAGGACCTAACCCCCATACTTCCCAACCTCTCGAAAAAAGTCTCGGACATTCTATTGGTGGGGAGACCGATACCCTATCACGATAATGCCAAATTCAATTTAATAGCTCTATCAATATCCTCCATCCTGTCTTGGCTGAGCCGGCCAAGGCGTTTTTCTGATGGGTTTGGGGCTAAATTTTCGGTTGTTATTTACGTGTTTTCGTGATTTTATTATAAAAACCCTGGCGGCAGGTTTTTACTGGAGAGGCTTGAAAATTTTTGACATATAGGGAGGGGATCTCATGAGCAAGGCATTCAAGAATGTGT
>JAFDDT010000070.1 GCA_019310725.1 Deltaproteobacteria bacterium
ATCTTTCTCCACAGAGATGCCAACCGTTGATCCAATTTTTTCCAGTTGTTTCAGAAATTCGGTGGGATAGAAATGGTTGTGGATATCAATTTTCATTCATGTCTCCTTTCTGATATCTCTTATAATGCCATGCTGATTGCAAAATTCCTCCAGTTCAAGTCCAAGTTCAGATGGCTTCGATTTTAATTCGCTTCATTTCTCAGGTAAAATCTTTCTTTATGCCGTGATTTATGGGAATAACTTAATAACCTCATTCGATGTATTGCCTTTGGTGCGAGCATCTGTCCAATATATGTCTTCACTTCCAGTTATTAGACAGCTTTCTTAAACACCGATAACCTGACATTGAAGAATACAATTTGGGAACGATAAGTAATTGTAATCTTAAGCTCCAAATTAGAATATCAGATTATTTTGGACAGCAATGACTTTTGAGCATCCTCTTGCACATAGTTCCCCATTTAGAGTGCTTAATTGTCAATTAATCAATTAATGTGCTCAAAGTATTTTATCAAGCCTCTTGATACATTCGTGTAAATCCAATTCTTTTAATTTCTTCTTTGTGGGCCAACTTGTTTTTTGATCCCATCCATGAAGGCGATAGTATTCATCGAGCATTTTATCCCAATCATTTCTTTCTAATATTTCCCCTTCCAGTGGACCAGATTTAGTTGGTTCCTCCATAAATCTTTCAGGTGGATAATCATCGTTTCTCGTAAATCCTGCATGAAAGACATTAAACATTTTTTCCACATTATGAATTCTTTCTCCAGTTTTCATCAATTCAGCCTCTGATGTTTCGATACCCGTGGCCAAAGAGTAGAATTGGGCTAATTCCTCTGGAGTTATTCCTTCAGGGGATGCCCAATTCCCCGTAAAGAAACAAACTCCAAGTGAATCTAGAAGAGAGATAACATATTCGAAATAATTGACTATTTTTGGTTTACCTTTATAAGCTCTTGCGTCTCCTGCTGTCTCAACTCCAAAGATCCTTTGACTGTCTTTCGGTGAATATTTCATGCATTCAGTAGCCAAAGCTCCCCTGGTATGTGTACCACCCCTTGCTGAAACAACAACGCCCAGCGCCCAACCCTTCATGGACCGAATTCCTTCAATAAGATCTTGACCCTTAATATGAAAAGAATATTTTTCCGATCCCTTACTCACTGTTTGTGATGCCCTAAAAGAACCCTCTGCCAAAATATTTCCAAATCCTTCTCGATGGGCAATTTTTCGTAACAGCTTTAATACGACACTATGATCTCCCCAGCTTAATTCTAGTCCATCTGTATCTTTTTCAGATATTATGTGATTCTGAAAGCAGTCAATGGCCCATGCAATGACGCTGGCTGTGTTATCAATATCTAACCCAAGTTGGCAGCATTCCTCTTGAGCTTTTAAAATTGCGCCGGCATCATCTATTGCTAATCTTCCACCGAAATTCCATACAGTATTAGATTCTGCTTTTAAGCATTTTGTTCCAGAATAGCTGCCTCGATCAATGAAATATACATGACCGCAAGGGGTTGGGCATGCCGTACATGCATAATGATTTACCTCATAGTCATCTCTAAATACTTCAGGTGATATTTTTGCAAAACTCTCGTTTGGAATGTAGTCGTCTTGATAATTTTTGTAGGGCAATGCTGATAAATTATTATACAGAATAGATGATCGTAAGGTTCCAAACTCTCTTCTGGCTTTAGCCCCACTCAATCTTAGAAGTCTTTTGGTAACTCCCTCAACTAAGGTCATGAATTCCTCAGGCTGTTCAATTCCGATGGCTCCAGTTCCTTTTACTGCGATCGCTTTAAGGTTTTTCGATCCCATAATGGCACCCAAACCACATCGTCCTACGGCTCGAGCTCCACTAACAATTATACAAGCTGGTCTAGTTATATTTTCTCCTGCTGGGCCAATACATAAAACCTGGATGTCAGCTTGACCAACATCCTCTCTTATTAATTTTTCTGTTTCCCGGGTAGTTTTCCCCCACAGCGCTGTAGCTGGTTTAATAAGAATTTTATCATCCTCTATCCATAAATATACAGGCTCTTTAGCTTTCCCTTGTATTACGACATTGTCATACCCTGCAAACTTAAGTTCTGCCGCAAACCATCCTCCGGAATTTCCTGATCCAATTCCAGCCGTAAAAGCGTTCTTTGAATCAATATTCAGTCTTGCTGCCCCAGGCACAATGGTTCCCACCAGCGCCCCTGCCCCAAAGCATATAATATTTGTTGGTTGAAATGGGCTAACCATTGGTTCTAACTCTTTACAAAGGATCCATTGATTGATACCCCGGCCTCCTAAGAATTTAGGAATATATTTCTCTATGGGTTCTGTGTGAATTCTTGAAGAAGTAAGATCTACTCGTAAAATATTCCCAGCATATCCATATCTTGATTTTCTCATTCCATCCCTTTTTCTAATTTAAACACATTTTCAGGACAAAATCGCATACATAAAGGAGAATCCTCCAAATTGCACATGTCACAAACAGGACTCCATTTGTCTTTCTCATAAAATATGGTAATTTTAGGCCCTTTTTCTCGGTTTAATATGGATTTATTCACTTTTATGCTAGACTGGCTTATTGAATATTTACCGATATGGTGAAAAGAACAAACCATTTCACATATTAAACACCCAGTACAGGCATCTGGACTTGCTATTACGATCATCCATTTCCTCTTCTTTTTTATGTATTTCGATTGTCTACTGGAATACGAAATTTGTAGTGATATGATTCATATTTATTAGATATTGTTCGCGAAATTTTGTGGTTCACTCTTACTCTTTCATATGAAGGAACTTATTTCCTAAGACATTGAGCCTCATGAGATTTTTTCATCAACTTTTCGTCCTTCTAGCAACATTTCTACTTATTTGCTTTACTTTGTAGTATCAAACGAGTTTATCAGAACTCCCTCTTTCAGAGTCCACTCCAAAATTAATTTATTTAGTTCCAACTTTCCCACTCGCTATTTTATGTTTGAAATTACAAATATTTTATAAACAAATGATTAATCTTTTAACTCCCAACAAGCCAATAAGTCTTTCGAGTCTACAACCTCACCAAAAAAGGTACCTATGTTGAATAAAGAGCATTTCTTGGCTTCCGGACTTGTCCCCTCCGTCATATCCCTAGGAATAACAACACTATAATCTCTCATAAACCCGTCTCTGGCGGTAGATTCAATACAAACATTTGTCGCCAATCCGGTTAGTACTAAAGTTTTAATTCCATTCGATCTAAGAAATTGATCTAAGTGCGTTGAAACAAATCCGGAATATCTGTATTTCGGTATGATTACCTCACCTTCAATTGGAGTAACTTCGTAAAACTCTGAATATGAAGGGTCATATTCCCTTTGTAATCCCACACGCTCATAGTGCTCCACCATTGACGGCGACCTCAAATAGGGCGTCAATGTCATTTTGAGGTGAACAACAAATTTAAGAACTTTTCGCACCTTTTTTACGAAATCATTCAATCTGAGTGCTAAGTCTTTTGGGGGTTCTAGGTCGAAACCCATTTTGTGAAAAATGCCCCCTTCACAGCAATAGTCCCTTTGCATATCAATAATCAAAAGTGCAGTCTGTTCGCGGCTAATTTTTCTTTTTAGCTTTTCGGGATCCATCTTTCTCCTCAATATTCTTAATTAAGAGCATTCTAAAGAATGTTCTACTATGTTGATATGAAATAGACCTTTTAAGCAAGTATCCCTTTTATATTTGTACTGATTTTTTAAATCTTCACCTTACGATCTATTTTTTGGTTTAGATCCACTACCTCATTAGGTTCGGCAAGAAAAGTGTGATTTTTGGAAAGATCATCAGGATAATGATGCATATTATCATTGCCAGAACGAAAGGTACCACGCCTCGGAAAATAGTTTGAAGAGGTATGTCCTTCGCGACTCCAGCAATGACAAAGACATTTATCCCCACTGGTGGGCTAATCATGCCGACCTGTCCTAGTAATACAATCATTACTCCAAACCATATTGGATCGAACCCAAGGGTTTGGACCACTGGGAAAAAAATCGGGACTGTAATAATAATTAGTGGCAGGGCCTCCACGACACAGCCACCAATTAAATACATCAATGCTATAACTGCCAAGATAGCCATGGGAGAAATCGGGAGTCCACTTATCCAACTTGCCAGTCCATAGGGAATTCTAGTAATGGCCAGAAAATGGTTGAAAACAGTCGCTCCGGCAATAATGACCATGACCATACACGATGTGCGTAATGCTTCAAAAAAGGAGCGAGCAATTCCCTGCCAGTTTAGCTGTCGTCTCAGTGAAGCAAGAATCAAAGCACCACAGGCACCAATTGCAGCGGCTTCAGTAGGAGTAAAAAAACCAGCAAATAAACCTCCCATGACCAGAACAAATAAAGCTAGCGTCTCTAGAACCCCTGTTAACACACTTACCCTCTCCTTCCAGCTGGGCATGATTCCTGGCGTAGGACTAATGCTGGGGTTAATTTTTACCATAACATAAATCGTGCACGTAAAAAGGCTGGCAAGAAGCAATCCTGGCAAAATACCAGCAATAAATAGTTTTCCAATAGACTCTTCGACGAGTATCCCGTAAATAATAAAAGTTACGCTAGGAGGAATAAGGACCCCCAAAGTGCCACCGGCAGCAACGCTACCACTAGCCAACGCTTGGCTGTATTTATATCTCCGCATCTCTGCTAATGAGACTGTACCTATGGTAGCCGCTGTGGCTATAGCTGAACCAGAGATAGCAGCAAAGCCAGCACAAGCGCCAATAGTAGCTATTGCCAAGCCTCCTGGCAGATGTCCAAGCCACTTATAGGCAACATGATAAAGTCTTTTGCCTATCCCCGCATTAAATAGAATTTGCCCCATAAAGATAAACAACGGGATTACAGTTAGATTATAAGAAGTGAATACACTAAAGAAATCTACCACAGTGGTATGATATGCTCCTTTTATTGAAACTAAATAGCTAAAGCCAATGAAGCCAAGTAAGGCCATTGCAGTACCAATTGGCATAATCTTCAGTAACATTATCAAAACTAGAACCACAATGCCGATAATGCCTACCGTAATAGGACTCATGATCCCTCCGGTTGAATTATAATGTCAGTGAGTTCTACCAAAAGCACTAAACACATCATGGCACAGCCAAAAGCTAATATATATGCAAAAGGGTAAATCGGGATCTGAAGTGTTTCAGAAACTCGACCAAGGTTGTGCAGTTTGTTGCCATATAGGCTGCACTGCCATACAAGTAATGAGTAAATCACTATATTAAGTAAGCAATTAACACTATCAACAACCCTTCCAACCCGTCTCGGATAACGAGACGAGATGAATTCTATAGTTATATGACCCCGCAGAATTTGGGTATAAGCAATCGGTAAGGCAATGACAGCGGCCCCTAAAAGGCCTACAACATCAAAAGTGCCTTTAATAGGGTAGCCGAAATAGCGCAGAACAACATCTGCACAAGTAAGAAACATCATTATCGAAAGACCTGGGATTGCCATCCAGCAAGCCCATCGACTTAGAGCATGTACAACGTTTCTAATATGGGTCATCTTTGCACCTCAAGCATAAAAGAAGGTGTCTAACTTAAATCAACTATGTCAGACACCCCCTATCAGCAGCATATTTATCATATTGTATCTTACTCAAATACTATCTCTGGATAAATTTTGTTATATTTTTCAATAAGTTGCTTCTTATAATCCAGAACCTCTCTTCCCGGCAATCCTTTAGCTTCCATAGCTCTTATATAATCATCAGCAAGGGGTTTAACCGCTTTCTCCCAGCGGGCACCCTCCTCCGGTGATAAATAGATAAGCTTGTGTCCCTTTCCCTTTCCGAAGTGATACCCTTCGACTTCCATGCTGTTCCACGTTTCACCTTCATATTCCACCCACTCCCTACTAACCTCTGTAAAAATCCTTTGTATGTCCGGAGGTAGAGAATTCCACTTTTGTAGATTCATTGTAACAAAAAACGCGGTAACATAACCAACCTTGGGCCATGCAACGCTATAATCTGCTACCTCTGCAACTCTCCAACCCTTAAGCTCATTAACACTGCCTGTCGTACCATCAACCACTCCTTTGTATAGGGCATCGTATTGATCACCCTTAGGCATGGCCACAGGAGTCCCCCCCAACGCTTCGACAATCTTGGAAGACAACCCTGTGCATCTTATTCTCAAGCCCTTGAGATCTTCTAGCTTTTTGACAGGCTTGTCTCGCGTAAAAATAACACCTGGAAAGTGGGCATGAACGTAAAGTATATGTGTGTCGGCAAGCTCTTTTGGTTTAAATCTCCTGTAGATGCCATCAGCGACTTTGCAAGTAACGATAGCATTGAAAGTATAGCCAGGGAGGTCAACAGCTTCCATCAAAGGGAAGCGACCCCGGGTATAGGCGAGACACGAATGTCCGATGTCAGAGGCACCCATAACCACCCCTTCATAGCAGTCCCTTGCTGATGTTAAAGCTCCCCCATGAAAGAAAGCAATCTTGACCCTTCCATTAGTGCGTTTCTCTATTTCTTTTCCCCATTCTACAAGTGGCTTGGTGGCGCCATATCGAGCAGGAAGGAAATTACTATATGTGAGTTCTATGGGTTCATTCTTCGATAAAGCTTGGTTTGAGAAGCCGAACAAGACTCCAAACATAAATACCAATAAAATAAAGACAATTTTTTTCTTCATGATTCATCTCCTTTGTTTATTAAGACTGAAAATCCATTACTAGTTACAATCCTTAAGTGTATTCACCTCCTTTCCTGTAAGGTTGTCTTTATGGAAATCATGCAGAAAACTCAGCTCTTTGGGCTGAGATGAATGCTTACCAGGGGTAAAGGGGCATGCGGTCCCCCTCCTCGCCCCTAAAGGTATCCCTCCTCCAGGCAGGAACCTTCACTAATATTCGATTGATTTTTCTCTGTCAATTCTTCCACATATTCATTACAAAACCATTTCATTCTAAAGCCTTCAAATAAATATTGGCCACATCTTCTTCAGTTAAGTTCCTCGGATTCGGGACAAAAAGTCGTGCTTGTTTCATACCCCCTTCTACGAGCTTGGGCAAAAATTCCTTGGAACCGCCATAGTCAGTGAGCCTGAAAGATATGTTAACGCTCCAGAGCAACCTTTTCACAGCACTGATAGATTTTTCCGCAGCATCATAAGCAGATAGGCCTTCGATGCTCTCTCCCATCACTCGAGCAATTTGGCCGTATTTATATAGGTTCCCTATCTTATTGAAAGCCATCACATGGGGTAACATAATGCTACTTGCTTTTGCGTGTCCCACGTTGAACTCCGTTTCTAACACATAGGATAAGCCATGAACAGCTCCTAATCCCCCACTAGCCCAGGCAAGACCTGCTAGCGCAGCCGCAAAAATCATATTTGACCTTGCTTCTATATTCTCACCCTTAGCATAGGCCACAGGCAGATTTTCACTGATTAGGCGAATGGCTTCAATTGATAGAATGTCTGAGAATGGAGTAGAACTAACAGAAACATAGCTTTCTATGGCATGTGCTAAAGCATCTATTCCGGTTTCTGCGGTTACTTCAGGGGGAAGAGATATTGTAAGCAATGGGTCAAGAATGGCGACATCGGCCAAATTATAATTGCTGTAAACCACTTTTTTTGCCTTGTCTATTTCATCTGTTATGGCGAAAACCCGGGTCACCTCTGCCCCACTTCCACCTGTGGTAGGAAGCAAAATCTTAGGAAGCCCTTTATTGGGAACAACATCAATCCCGACATAATCCAGCACCTTGCCTTCATTGGTTCCCACAACAGAAACCCCTTTGGCTGTGTCTAATGAACTCCCTCCACCAAGTCCAACGACTAGATCATATCCTTCTTTTCGAACGAGATCCGCACACTCGTCTATCACCCGAGCCGGCGGCTCAAGTTCTACCCTGTCAAAAATGCCGACTATTAACTTTTCAGAGATTAGTGCTTCTTGGATCTTCTCAACTAAACCGACTCTCGCCACTCCTGGATCGGTAATAATGAGTACCTTTTGGCCGCCAAGGGATTTAGCCTCATTGCCTACTTGTTCAGCTGCTGCAACTCCGAGTATAATTTTGCTAGGTGAAAAGAAATGGCATATCCTGTCTGATACAAAGGGGTTATTTTTCATGCTTGATTTCCTTTAATCTACGAGCATCGAAAACGATCTCATTTATAGGCTATTTAGTTTTAAGCTCGAGTTGCAAAAATCGAGTACACTCGCCAAATCTTCCTTAGCATGCGTCATAAAGACCCTATACAGAAAGTATTTGAAAAAAAGGACGTCCTATTACCAAGACAATCATGGAAACACTATGACTCTATACAGCTCCCCCCACAGTCAGGCCCCCGCTCTAAACCCACATTTGATTTAGCCTTTCCTCCTGTACTTCGCTATTCGAAACGGCCCAGCTGGAGGATATGACGGCTCGCCTGCTCCCTCGTAGCCCTTCGGGATTACTGGCAACAAGAGGTACGAGGGTTGTTTCCCATAGCTATATATCGTGTGTTTTACCTTTGCCATATGTGGCAGATGATACCACAATGCTTGCACCTGATCTTGAGCGGCAATCTCTAGCCTTATTTTATGGCCCATCAGAAACACATTGGAGGTCATCCTTAAGTCACTGACATAAAGAATTACTTGGCCGGGGTCAATTGGCACACTCCTAGTGTGTGGATGAAAAGGCGCGTAGGGTTTTGATTTGCTCTCATCAAGCTCGTAGTGCGAGGCCTTGAGCCAGCCCTCTGCTACACATCTCTCTGAGCCGTCGACGTCTACATCGATAAGCCTTAGATACCAGTCTGTATCGTTAGTCACTGGTTCCAAGACTTCTATCTCCGCTGCCTTCCAGGTTCTCGCTTCAATACCCTCACTTTCTATTGAGGCATACCAATAGAGCGCAATAGGGCCCGTTACCTCTACGTTCTCCTTGAGCGGCTCCGTTTCATAGATAACCTTAGGCACCGGATCAGCTTTGGCAAGCACGTCAGCACGGCGGAAGCCTTGAGTAGGATTGGCCCAGGGATCGCTCGTAAACACCTGCGGTAGTTCGGAACCACTGGGTGCATTGTCCGACAACCTGCCTCCCTCTCTCAGATAGAATTTAGTCCACTCAGTTGCCTCAAGGGGCCATTCATTTTCGAATCGCCATTTGTTTACACCTTGAACAAATATTGTTATCGGTGGTTCATCCATAACGCCGGTATCCATGCCTTTTAGCCAGTGATCATACCACCTCAGGCATACATCCTGGACTTCGTGAAATGGACGGTCCATGCCACCATAGTTATCGGAGGGTACCAGCAACAACTTTTTATTTTCTCTGGGTGTAGCTATGTTTTCGTAAGCATCGATGTCACCCGGCAGATGAAGGACCCAGCCATTCCATCGAGAACCCAAATAGCTTGGTATCTTTATATCTTTAAACTTGGTGTAGGGTGAGGCCTGCTGGTAGTATGGTCCGTCGTATGGGTGTGCCATCAGATCAAACATTATGGGATTCATCTGCGGACAGACAGTTATTAGATAAAGATACGGGGTACACCTTATGTCAGGATTATTCTGTAACTCCCTAATTTTCGCTCGGAGCTCTTGCTCGGAAAATTCCTTCAAGCTTACAGGCTGTGGCTTACTTGCCACTGGCGTAAGACCCCATAGATGAAGGGGGAAAAGATAGCAAAGGAGGCCCCCATGATAATAAAAATGGCGATATTGGTCAGTTACACCCTCAAACGGAAATATTGCTTTGAGGTGAGGGGGCTGTGCGGCGGCAATGGCATATTGGGACATGGCAAATGCGGACATGCCTGCCATACCAACGTTGCCGTTGCACCAAGGTTGTTCGGCTATCCATTCAATAAGATCATATCCATCTTTCGACCAATCCATCATTAATTCCCCTTCTGACTTGCCCGCCCCTCTCATGTCGGGGATAACCTGGGCGTAGCCTCGCGGCACAAAATACCACTGCTCACCACATTCGTGGCCTCCTGTTCCCCTGATGTAGTCTGAGGGCTGATACTGGGGGTTGGTGGGGAGCTTTTCTGAATCCTTGCCATACCAAGAGCACGAAACCAAAGCCGGAAACTTACCTTGTGCTTTTGGCCTGTATATGTCCACACATAACCTCGTACCATCGCGCATGGTCACCCATACATCCTCTTCAAGTGTAATGTCATACTTAGGTTGCGATATCGATTCATGCCAATTCCTTTCTCGCGTCTTCATAATCTTTCCCCTTTCTAATTTTTTGGTAACGTGCAAAAGTTTACGCCTAAAAAGATTTTGGTTAAATAACGAGCTCTCTCTATGGTTATAGATAGCAGCAAAAACCAAAAAGAAAGAGACCGTGATGGAACAAGAAATTTTTTCCTTCGTTTTTTTTCATTGAGATGTATCGAATTTTCATTTAGGCTCTTAACGCTTCACCCATGTCAATTAAGGAGCTTTTCAATATCTCCCTTGCCCAGTAATACTAACTTATCTACTGTAATAAAACCTCGAGGAACAAAATTCTCGCTGAAGCAGCCAAATTACCTACGCTATTGCTGCAGTAATCGTTATTTCTACAAGCATCTGTAGTTCTGCAAGAGCTCATGTTTCTTGCTGACCCTTTTGCATTGTGGCAAGACTTTGCTAAATAAGTCCGTCCATACCAAGACGTTCTAACGTGCTTGCCCTGGGGACACCATCTTCGTCCCAACCTTGAATATGGTAGTATTCAATCAACATTTGATCAAACTTTTCCCGATGGACCACTTCACCCTGGCTTGACCCGTCAGGTAGGGGTTCGAAGAATAGACGAGCTGGCAGGGTATCATCTTTTTTTCTAAACCCCTCTCTACAATTAAATAGCCTAGTGAGGTTCCAAACTCGAGATCCGGCATCCTTTAATTCATCTAAAGTCCATTTACGGGAAAAAACATTATTTATGGCTTCGGTGTAATCTTCGAAAGTTAGGCCAAAATTAGCAAATAGACAAATTGAAAACGAATTGAGAAGTGCATATTCCTTTTGCAGTTCAGCAACGAGATGTGGCTTTCCCTCATAACTAAGACGGTCGATCGGTTGTGGTAAGCCTAGTAACTCTGACCTTAATGATGAGCCTCTTACGTGACACCCGCCTCTGTCGGCTGTGGCGTATAGTAGCGCCATTGCTTTCATTCCTCGAGGATCATAACCAGGCAGTTCCAAGCCTTTTACTCCCATTGCGAAAGCGACAGATCCACCTCCAATCTCCTCGGCAGCTCGAGAAGTCCCTTTGCTTAGTAAGTTACCAATACCTTCTCTAAAAGCAATCTTCTCAATTAGTTTACCCATCCCGTCTTCGTCGCCAAAAGCTGGCTGTATACCACCAAGGTCACTTTTGCTGATCAGTCCTTTTTCATAGCACTCGGTAATAAATGAAAGGGTAACCCCAGTTGAGATTGAATCCAGCCCATATTTGGAACAAAGGTGATCTAGCTTAACTATCGAATGGGCGCTGGCTATCCCACAATTAGCCCCTAAGGCATAAATGCTCTCATATTCTGGGCCATCATGTAATACGTTAATACCATTATCAGTAACCTTCGATAAACGTCGACAAGAGATTGGACACCGGTAGCAACCTAATTGTTTGATTTTTAAGTTGGAAAAGTCCTGCGGCCAAATTTCTTCTATCTCTGGGAAGGTGGACTTTTGCCAATTCAGAGTGGGAAAAACGCCAAAACTATTGACAACGTCTATGGTGAAGTGAGTACCCAAGCTAGGGAACTTACCCCCCTTCTTGGTTGTTGGGTTTTGTTCTATTTTTGCATATGCCCTTTTAGCAATATCCCTAAAACCAGGGTTTTTGTTCCACGGCAGAGAATGTGTGCCACGAACAGCTATGGCTTTCAAGTTTTTTGACCCCATAACTGCACCTGCGCCACCTCGACCGAAATGTCGCCCCCCTGTTGCCACATTTGCAAGGAGGACCATGTTCTCACCAGCAGGTCCAATAGATAGTACTTGAACTCGGTTATCTCCAAGTTCCTGTCTGATGATATCCTCAGTTGACATTGGATCCATCCCAGCCAAATGGGAAGCTTCTTTGAATTCAATCTTTTCGTTTCGAATAGACAGATAGACAAGGCTTTCTGATCTCCCACCGACAAGAATAGCATCCCACCCAGTAGCTTTGGTCTCTCTACCTAAATAACCGCCAGCGTTTGAATCAGAGAAAGTTCCTGTTTGAGGTGACTTAGTCACCAGCTCCACTCTCGATGTATTGGGAAAGTAAGAACCAGTCAATGGCCCATTAGCGATAATAAGTAGGTTTTCTGGGGATAGAGGGTCAGCACCAGACGTGAGATTGTGTAACAGGAGATAGGCACCTAGCCCTTTGCCACCAATTATTTTAGTGTATACATTTTTGTTAATAGCCTGGGTTAATACCGACTTATTAGTTAGGTCTACCTTAGCTATTTTCCCGAAAAAGGGTACTTGCTTCATGTTTCCCCAAATCACTGTCTAGAGTCGGGTGCATAATAATGGTTGTGTATATCAATAATCATAAATCTTCCCTACTTTCTGACCTCATCGATAATCTTTTGAAACCGTTTTCCTACTTTTAGTATATGGTCTTCAAGCAGGGACATAGCTTTATCACGGTCTCTCCTTATGATCGCATTGAGAAGAGCCTCATGCTTCTCGATGACCCTTTTCGAAACATCAAATTCCGGCTCGAGCCGGCTGAAAAAATCAGCAACGATGGCCATAATTGATTCTACCATGATAACAAACATTTGGTTTTTAGACGCCTTTGCTAACAATCTATGGAACTCAATATTGTCTCTAAATGGCCGAATGTTGGCTTTCGCATGCTTTTTAGCTTGAACTATATTCTCCTTAAGACTCCTGATGTCTGAATCTTTAGCATTATCAATCACATACTTTAACATTCCCTTCTCTGTCTCGAGTCTAGCAATAGTCAGCTCTTCTGTTGTAATTTTTTTCATTAGGAATGCATCTAAAAATGAATTGCTTATTGTATTGAAGATCGTATCTTCAATTATTGGCCCACCAGTACTTCCTTTTTGTATAGCAATGAAACCCGATAGTTCCAGAAGGCGTAGTGCCTCGCGAAGAGTCTGACGACCTACATTGAACTGACGAGCCAGTTCAATTTCCGAAGGTAGTTTGTCATTGGGTTTCAAGATACCTTTAAAAATCAATCTCTTTATTTCAAGAGATATTTCTTCGAAGGTTCTCTTATTTTTAATAGGGGTGAAAATAATCTTTGAGGAAGTGTCAGGGATCATTTTTAGGATGTGTGATTTTAGCTTTTTTGATTCTGTATAACTGTCTACCTAACCTCTATATTATACAGATTTCAAATGTCAAGAAAAACCTACAACAAGAAACAAAAAAAGTATGGAGCTAACCCAGGTACCTATCCCTACATCAAGCAAGCAAGCATGGGGATTTACGTACTCAAAGCTCATACTAAATAGCAGCTCAGGGCCAACCAATTGTATCCAGGTTTAGAATTGTGGAATTGGGAATGTTGGTGCAGAGCGTGCTTAAGTCGCGCAAATTCTGCACCAACGTACCTCTTTGCTCATTCCCTCCGTCCCTGGAATTTATCCAGAGCATAGTCGAAGGGCCACCTCCCGCAGACCTCCACCAAAAATGAAAAAGGCGTTAAGAGAATATCTTAACCGCCTTTAGTCAATAGTTAAGTTTTGAGCCTTGATCTCACCTTTATCCTTCATGAAAACTCTTCTTGATGCTATAGTAGTTGTTAAACTACACCCTTGGAAATGGGAAACGTCGTCACCTAATTTTAATGAGGAAGGATTAAAATGAACAAAATTGCTCTAAAAAAGCATGAGATCTATAATAAGTTGACACAGCTTACCGAACAGGAACTAGGTTCCATTGTCGACTGCATTGATTTTGTAAGGCACAAGAGACAGCTTGAGGACAAGAAGGTCATTAAGTTAAAGGGAATCCTCATGGGCTATGGTATCAACT
>JAFDDT010000279.1 GCA_019310725.1 Deltaproteobacteria bacterium
CTAGTTACAATTACTTTGCAAATTTGAGTTACTTGGAAGTCAAAAAGATCATGATTTGGGGTAATGCTCTTAGGGCTAACTACTGGCAATAATTTACAATTCCTGAATCCCTAAATTCGCAATTGCCTGTAAAAACCACCTTTTACAGGCGCATAATAATTGTTTTCAAACAAGTATTTCCAAAAGACAATCATTTGGTTTTTGCACTCCCTTTAGGTGTCTATATAAGCCAAGATCCTAAAATTTATCCGCCAGACTTCGGGCGGATTAGTGTCAATTTTTTTGCTGGTTTATCTGGGCAACGGTTAGGGTAACGAAGCCCGTATCGGTAACGGTCAAGGTAACGTGGAAGCAAAAAGACGAATGACGTTACCGAAAAACGAAACGGGCATCCCCGACAGTATAGTCGGGACAGGCTCCACCGTAACCCATAAACGTTACCCAGTATTTCGTATTTTCCTACTGACATCGTATCTTGTCGGTTTGAGGCAAAGCTTCGCTGGTAAAAGGGCAACTATAGGTGCAAGCCTATTTTGCTGAAACGTATTTAGTCGTTTCCATTTCTAATTCATTCGAAAGTAAATAATAATTTGTCAAGAAAGGAGGATTTCAAAATGAGTGATTCAAAAACTCTAACTACCAACTTCGGCACACCGGTTGACGATGACCAAAACAGCATGAATGCGGGAGATCCCGGTCCTGTACTGATCCAAGACGTACACTTGCTTGAGAAATTGGCCCATTTTGACCGTGAGCGCATACCAGAGCGGGTGGTTCACGCCAAAGGCGCAGGAGCCTATGGCTATTTTGAGGTAACCAATGATGTAACTCAATACACCAAGGCCAAGTTTCTCTCCGAAACCGGAAAACGTACCGAACTGTTCATCCGTTTTTCCACTGTAGGGGGCGAAAAGGGATCAGCCGACGCAGAGCGCGATCCACGAGGATTCGCTATCAAGTTTTACACGGAGGAGGGCAATTACGATCTGGTGGGAAACAACACCCCGGTATTCTTCATCCGAGATCCACTCAAGTTCGCCGATTTTATCCATACACAGAAGCGCCACCCGGCAACAAACCTGAAGGACCCGGATATGTTTTGGGACTTTCTCTCTCTTACGCCCGAGTCCATCCACCAAGTAACTATACTCTTTTCCGACCGGGGCACTCCAAGAACCTATCGCAACATGAACGGCTACAGCAGTCACACCTTCAAGTGGTATAATGACAAAGGTGAACACTGCTGGGTAAATTATCAGATGGAGACCGAACAGGGTATTAAGAACTTCACCCGTGAGGAGGCGGCCTGCATGAAAAGTGAGGACCCCGATCACGCCACCCGTGACCTGTTCGAGACGATTGTGCGTGGCGAGTATCCGGCCTGGAAAGTCTACGTACAAATCATGACCCCGGAACAGGCCAGGGAATACCGTTTCGACCCCTTTGACATCACCAAAGTCTGGTTCCATAGCGATTTTCCGCTGATTCCGGTTGGCCGCATTGTTCTTAACCGTAACCCTGAGAACTACTTTGCCGATGTGGAGCAGGCCGCCTTCTCTCCTGCCAACTTCGTTCCCGGTATTGCTGCATCGCCCGACAAAATGCTCCAGGGACGCCTCTTTAGCTACCAGGACACCCATCGCCACAGATTGGGACCGAACTACCACCTGATCCCAGTGAACTCAGCGAAAGCATGTCCCACGAAGAATTACCAGCGTGACGCGTTCATGCGCATTGATGCCAATGGAGGCGGAAGTCCCAACTACTATCCAAACAGCTTTGGTGGGCCTGAGCCTAGTCCCACTGCAGCTGAACCCCCTTTCGAGGTGTCTGGAAAGGTCGCACGAAAGCCTTATACCCATCCCAACGACGATTTCTTTCAACCTGGGGAGCTTTACCGAAGGGTTATGACTGACGAGGATCGGGATCACCTCATCGGTAATATTGTGGACCATCTGGGCGGTGCTCAGAAACGAATCCAAATGCGCCAGACTGCATTGTTTTACAAGGCCGATCCTGATTACGCCCGCCGAGTGACGGAGGGGCTGGGTCTGGACCTCAAAGAGGTTGAGAAGCTGGCACCAATGTCCCATGAAGACAGGGCCAGGGCCACGGCCCAAGAGGCTTGATCTCAAACGATGGGCCTTTAGCCAATTTCACTAAACGGATTATTGCATATAGCAAAATCATACGGACAAAGTCCCTCTATGATTGCATTGAGGCAGAATAGAGGGGCTTTTTAGTCGTGTGGAGGAGAGCAGGGAGAAAGTGGTCTTAAGCAACTTGCCTGTGGCGGTTGAGTCGTGGCATACTGCTCGTGAGTTTCTTGTCCCTCTTTCAAATAAGTTGTTTCGGAATTGACCCGCCTGTTCTTTTGGATAAGACTATGAAATCTATTTTAATCATTAAGACAGGAAGCACATTTCCGGCGATAGCTAAGAAATATGGAGATTTTGAGGACTGGATAATTTCGGGCACGAAAATCCCTCGAAATAAATTCTCTATTGTGTCACCCTTTATGGGCCAACCGCTTCCAGAACAAGATAACTTCGCCGGTATTATTATCACCGGTTCACACTCCATGATAACTGAGTACGAAACATGGAGCGAGAATATAGCAAAATGGGTGCCCAAGGCTCTTGAAATAGGTATTGCGATCTTGGGAATCTGCTATGGGCATCAATTGCTTGCCCACGCAATGGGTGGAAGAGCTGGCTTTCATCCAAATGGATTTGAAATAGGCACAGTGAAAGTGAGCAAAACTCGCTTTGCCAAAGATGACCTCCTGTTTGCCGATCTGCCGGCAAGCCTCGAAGTACAGGTAAATCACAGTCAATCTGTGTTGAAGCTTCCACCCGAAGCAAAAATTTTAGCATCAAATACATTTGAACCACACCAAGCCTTTGTTCTGCAAAAACATGCATGGGGCGTACAATTCCATCCGGAATTCAACCAAGATATTATGAAATGTTATATTATGGAGCAGAAGGACTTGCTTCTGGCACAGGGCTACGATATTGACCAATTGATGTCAGCGGTAAGACCTTCTCTGTTTGGAGAGGCGATACTCAATAGGTTCTGCGAAATAGCTCTGGAAGCTGACAAGGCATAAAAACTCAATGTCGTCTCGCGCCCGTTGGACGCTGTGGGAGAAAGGGGGTTATATGGTGACTGATGAAATCGCACTTTTAGGGGGGGTTAAATCCGGTTCACTATGCGACAAACCAACTACTTAAAAGTAGCTAAAGATGAAACAAATGATAGCATTCTGCGGATTGGCCTGTCACGAATGTGGGGCGTTGTTGGCAACACAAGATGATGATGATGCAAAGAGGGCAGAGGTTGCCCAAGGATGGTCAGAGTAATTTAAGGTAGACATTAAGCCTGAAAGTATTGATTGCCACGGGTGTCTGTCTGAGGCAGGACAGATTTTCAGGGATTCAATGCTGATGAACCGCTGAAGGCCGGATAAAACAGTATGAAACAGGGCTAATAGCTGAACTGGGAGGGGTAGACTATTGCCATGAAAAAAATCATCATAAGGGACGAAATATTTGATCTGTTTCCTGATTTCTATCGAGGGATTGTGATGGTTAAGGATATCCAAAATCAGAAATCAAATAAGAGAATTAGGAAA
>JAFDDT010000071.1 GCA_019310725.1 Deltaproteobacteria bacterium
CAGTCAATAAGCAAACGCTCGTAAGCATGGTGCCGCTCCACGGCAAAAGAGTCTTCATAATTAAAATCCATAGTTACGTTGTGTGGTTGATTGTCCACACCCGGAAATTTTACACTCAATGACAAGGATATTTCTTCTTGCGGCTGGACGGAAAAAATAAGACGGTTAGGCTCTATGACATCACAAGTCCGCCCAAAGAGCCTGAGCGGTGGCTGCTTAAATTGTACCGAAATCTCTGTGATGCGCTCTGCCAGGCGCTTCCCTGTCCGCACGTAGAAGGGTACGCCTGCCCAACGCCAGCTATCTATATAGAGCTTTGCTGCAAAAAAAGTCGGTGTATTTGAATCAGGGGCCACGTCCCTTTCCACCCGATACCCGGGAACCTGTGCATCATTTATACTTCCCGGACCATACTGTCCCCGCACTGTAAACTTACCAATATACTCTTCATCCATAGGACGAATAGTACGAAAAACCTTTACCTTCTCATCACGAATCAAATCTGCCTCAAAGCCAACAGGGGGCTCCATCGCCACCAAAGCCACAAGCTGCATTATATGATTCTGGACAATATCCCGCACAACGCCAGTCTGTTCATAAAAAAGACCCCGTTGCTCTACACCTACCTGCTCAGCAACCGTAATCTGCACGTGATCTATATAGCGCCTGTTCCAGAGTGGTTCAAAAATACTATTAGCAAAGCGGAAAAAAATGACATTTTGAACTGTTTCCTTGCCTAGGTAATGATCAACTCGGTAAACCTGGCTCTCATCAAATACATTTAACACAGTTCGATTGAGTTCGGATGCGGAAGCCCTGTCTCTTCCAAAGGGTTTTTCCATGATGATTTTCGGCTCAAACGTCTCATCGCAGAATTTGCGTTTGCCCAACTTAGCAATGATGACAGGGGCGACGGCTGGAGGAACGGCCAGATAGAAAACTACCTCCCTTCTATTCTCTGGTGTTGGAATGCATAATTCATTAATTCGATTATACAGGTTCGTGTAGCCCTGATCATCGTTAAAATCCGCAGAAATGTGGGAGAGGTGTTGGCTAAATTCATCCCAAAGACTTTGATTGAATGATTCTGGAAAAAACGTTTCAACTGACTCTCGTGCGAATTTACGGAATTCCTCATCGAATTTTTTGGGTAGACCAAATCCTACGATAGAGAAATCCTCTGGTAGTCTTCCGTCTTTTTTTAGGTGATACAGCGACGGCAGAAGCATCCTTTTGCTCAAGTCACCCGTGCCCCCAAAGATGACTATGGTAAACGGTTCGATTTTGATATCGCTCGTGAGGGCCTCACAGGTTTGCAAGAATTTGCTTGCTGCAGCAGAGTAGTCATTGGTTTGCCCTTTCATGATTTACCCCCCATTCGTTGATTTCCTGCTCAACCAAACAGACTAATTCCTAGGCACCTACCTTCTAAGAGACAGTATAAGAAAAAATAAGGCAAAAATCCCGCAACTCAAGGCATTCCGTTTTTTTGTATTTTGGCTAGTGCGAGCTTCTCGATCCCATTTGTTTAAATTCCAAGATCCCTAAAATGAATCGGAACGATTCTGTATACCAAGTACCCATTTGGAGCCTTATAAGAAATTCGGATACGTTTACCTCCGGAGAAATAGGCAAATTTTGAATAAATCCTTTTTACTTTTTTCAGAAAAGCATTCAGTATGTATAATGAAGTTTTCTATCCACTATGACCTTATTTCAGGGTAACGTCAAAGTCCAGGGCATGGGTGTCTTTTTTTTGGTTATGCCCTGTGACATAGCCCTGGACCTTATCTTAAACTGTCGAGATCATATCTTACCATGGAAAAAATAAAATTCTCAATCATCGTGCCGGTCCTTCACGAATCATATACTATCAATTCACTCATTGAGCATCTTGAGAGATTAGAGTACAACGCAGGCCATGAAATAATCGTTGCTGATGGAAGCCCGACCAAGGACACCATACAGGCCATCGGCAGGAAAAGCGTGATAAAAATCGTGGCCCCAAAGGGCCGGGGACGGCAGATGAATGCAGGGGCATCTATGGCGAAAGGGGAGATTCTCATCTTTCTCCATGCAGATACCGAGTTGCCTCGTGATGCCCTAACAAAGATCGACACCGCTATGACCCAAACTCATTACGTTGGAGGCGCTTTCGAACTTGACATCAAGTCAGAGAGATTTAGATTCAAACTATTGTCGCGCTGGGCTTCCAAAAGATGTCGCCTCACGAGAATTCCTTACGGGGATCAGGCGATATTTATCAAGAGGGATTATTTCAATACAATCGGCGGTTATAGAGACATACCCCTCATGGAAGATGTTCAATTAATGAGGAGAATAAAGAGCAGAGGGGATAGAATCTGCATATTACGTGACCGTGTGACGACATCACCTCGGAGGTGGGAACAAGAGGGTTTTGCTTATGTCAACCTGAGAAATGCTGCGCTCTTCACGATGTACATACTTGGTGTTTCGCCTGAAAAACTGGCATCTTTCTATAAGGATACCTACAGGCGAACTAAGGTTTAGGTTTTAACAGCCTGTTACCGAAATCCCTTTTCACTCTGTCTAAAACGTTTTAGACCAAGCGAAAAAGGATTACGGTTTGGGCAACGGCCTGTTAACTACAGACGCACTCATTCCTCTGGCAAGCTCCCCGGTGCGGCATTTGGCAGAGCAAATAGGGTATGAAATATCTTTCTATCAATTCTTGGTTAACCGAAAATAGGGGAAAATCACATGTGGCGTCCAATATTGTTACTTGGTGTCGTTATTGCGATTCTTGTTCTTTCCTATGTATTCGGCATAGGTGAGAGGCTGGTTGCGCTCCGCGATTGGATTCAAGCACTCGGTGCACTGGGTCCGGCAGTTTTCATACTCATTTATACGGGGGCAGTGGTTGCCGCTCTGCCGGGATCGGCAATCACTATTATCGCGGGGGCTATTTTTGGGTCTGTCTTGGGAGTTATTGTTGTCAGCATAGCATCAACCCTTGGGGCAAGCCTGGCGTTTTTGATTGGCAGGTACTTTGCCCGGGATGCTACAGCCAAGTGGCTTTCCAAGAGAGAGAAGTTCAAGAAGCTTGATGTTCTTACAGAAAAGCATGGGGCCATCATGGTAGCTCTCGTGCGTATTGTCCCTATCTTTCCTTTCAATTTTGTCAACTATGGATTTGGGCTGACCAGAGTCCGCTTCTGGACGTACGTGTTCTGGTCCTGGCTTTGCATGCTGCCTGGAACCGTGCTTTATGTGGTGGGAACCGATGCGATTTCACAGGCCATAATACAGAAGAGGGTGCCATGGACATTGATAGGGGTAATCATCGGGGTCGGTATCCTTCTGGTGCTGCTTGTGAAGCTGGCTCGGAAGCGACTTCGAGAGGAAGGCGAAGAGGTGGAAGATACCGGTGGCGACGTCACTTGACAGTAGCCAGACCATAATACCGGCCTCTGCACTCCATCAAGCGGCAGCTGGGTATCTGGTGACCATAGTTTGCAAACCGAAGAAACCGTTACACCATTAAGAAAGAGGAGACTATCCATGGCAACATTTGATTACGATCTTGGTATTCTCGGAGGGGGAGCTGCTGGCCTCACTGCTGCGGCCGGAGGGGCCCAGTTCGGGGCCAAGACGATCCTAATCGAGAAGTACAAAGAACTGGGTGGTGACTGCCTGCACTTCGGGTGTGTGCCATCTAAGACTCTAATCCGCACAGCAGGAGTCTGGTCCCTTGCGCACAGGGCAAAAGAATTCGGCCTTCCCGATCTGACATTCCCTCCTGTAGACCTCGGCGCAGTTATGGACCGGATTCACTCAGTGATCAATAAGATCCAGGAGCACGACTCAACAGAGCGGTTTTGTGGCCTGGGGGCTGAGGTGCACTTCGGGCATCCAAAATTTGTTGACGATCACGTTGTTGAGCTCGATGGCAACCGCATTTCGGCAAAGGCCTGGATCGTGTCTACAGGATCAAGCCCTGCCCTTCCTCCTGTTGATGGTCTCGCAGACGTGCCGTACTGGACTAACGAAACAGTTTTTTCACAAAGAACCCTTCCCTCTCGTATTCTTGTTTTGGGAGGCGGACCAATCGGGCTTGAGCTGGCACAGGCCTTCCAGCGGCTTGGGTCCCAAGTCACTGTGGTTGAGTTTTTGGACCAAATTCTGGGGCCAGAGGATTCTGATGTAGCCGAGATTCTAAGAGGTCGCATCGAGGCAGAGGGCTTAGAGATACTCTCAAGTACCAAGGCCACCAGAGCGGAATCGAACGGTTCTGGCGTTCGGCTCACTGTTTCCCCAGCTCGCGGGCAGGGAGAAACACGCGTTCTTGAGGCAAATGCCCTTCTTGTTGCAACCGGGCGGAAACCCAATATAGCAGACCTCGGGCTCGAGGCAGCTGGTGTGGAGTTTACTCCCCGCGGGATACCAACTGACGCCCGAATGCGAACCAATGTCCGGCATATCTATGCATGTGGGGATGTGAATGGCCAGTTTCCCTTCACACACGTGGCCGGGTATGAAGCCAGCACCGCCCTCACCAACATAGTTCTGAAACTTCCTAGGAAGTCGGACTATACCAAAGTCGCCTGGTGCACTTACACCGAGCCGGAGGTGGCCAGCATAGGTCTCAATGAAAAGAGAGCTAAGCAAGCCAACATAGAGTACACTACTCTTGAAGAAAATTTCCAGGAGAATGACAGGGCTCTCGCCGAGGGTGAATACTTGGGGAAGATCAAGGTACTGATTGACAAAAAAGGAAAGCTGCTCGGCTGCCAGATAATCGGTCCTCACGCGGGTGAACTCATCCATGAATGGGTGGCAGCTACATGGGGAGGGGTAAAGCTTTCCACCATGGCAGGGGCTATCCATGTTTATCCCACCCTGTCGGAGATTTCAAAACGGGCAGCTGGAGCCCACTTTGCCGAAAAGCTCTTCAGTGATCGAACTAAAAGTGTGCTTCGTCTTCTTTTCCACCTTAAGGGGAGGGCCTGCACACTGCCAGGTGGAGATGAATGATCGAGATGACTCCATAGTTGCTTTCAACGTTTCGTGATGGCATAAGTGCATGCTATCTCTGAGAAAGCGAGCTATACCTAGCGAAGCTCCGCCTCAAACTGACAAGGCACGATGTCAGTAAGAAAATACGAAATACTGGGTAACGTTTATGGGTTGCGGTGGAGCCTGTCCCGACTATACTATCGGGGATGCCCGTTTCGTTTTTCGGTAACGTCATTGGTCTTTTTATTTCTACGTTACCTTGACCGTTATCGATACGGGCTTCGTTACCCTAACCGTTGCCCAAATAAACCAGCAAAACACTTGACACTAATCCGCCCCACGCGAATAAATGTTAAGATCTTAGCTTATATAGACACCTAGTACAATTCTGCGGAGTTTACACCGCGGGATCATTGCCTGCTTTAAGTTCGAAACTGAGCGAGGTTTGAAACAGATTACGGAGGGCTTAATAATGGTTGCATCAAAGATACGAGAAAAATACCTGAAATCTGTTGCCTGCATGGGTATCTTTTCCATGCTGTTGTCAGGTATATGCCCGGGGATTCTCACCGATGCCATTGCTGAAACCTTTGCCTATTCGCGATATGCGGAGTTCTTGGGCAGGTACGTGGTCCCTCAGAAGCAGATCAAGGGCTTTACGGTCAATGTGGTGGACTACGATTCGATCCAGAAAAACAGGGAAAAGCCTGATTCCATCTACGAGAAGATCTTGGAGCAGTTAGCCGCTTTTGACCCGAGCACCATTCAGGATAGGGAAGATCAGATTGCCTTTTGGATTAATGCTTACAATATCGGGGCTATCAAGATGATCATAGACCATTACCCAGTTGATAGCATCCGCAGCTCGAAGATCAATTGGTTGAAAAATCCCTGGAATAAAAAACACTGAAAATCGGGAACAACACATACAGCCTAGGTCAAATTGAACATGAGCTACTGATAAAAAAGTTCGGAGATCCCCTGATCCACTTTGCCATTGTGTGCGCCTCGCTAAGCTGCCCAGACCTCAGTAAACAGGTATACGAAGGGGATCACCTAATCGAGCAATTGGAAAAGCAGGCCTACCAGTTCTTGCGGAACAAAAGCAAAGGTCTTCACATACGCAGAGAACAGGGGCAGGTGCTTTTTTCGCAGATCTTTGAATTTGACAAGAAGACCTTTCCTAATGGGGCAAAGGATGCCATCTGTTTTATAGAAAATGAAGAGGACCGTAAATACCTGCGCTCGGGAAACTACGAGATCAGGTATCTCCATTACGACTGGGATCTCAATAGCTTACAAAACGCACGGTAAAGGCAACGTAGCTTTCCCCCCAACCCCATCCTTCCCGCGGAAAGATGTGATCCTGCTTTCTGCTGAGATACCAGTTCCTGTAAAAACGAAAAATCGATTTGCATTTCTAATTGCCTTTGCCGCCAGTTTGCACATGAGCACCACGTTAAATCTCGTAACCGTTCACGAGTTCAGAGTTCAACGTTCAGGGTTAAAGAAAAAGAAGGCATTGTGAGGACCCTAAGGCCTCGTTAAAAAGGCTCATTTTTCCAAGTAATTGCCAATTTGGCACCAAATTTTGGATTACACCTGAAGAAGCTGACGCTTTTCTCGTAAATATGAATCCCAAATGCAGCCCGGGGACGAGAATGGAGCTTTGAACCCGTGAACGCCTGCTAAATCTCTTTGAATAACCTGGTAAATGAATGTCCGGGTGCCTTGATGTCGAGATCGAGGAAATAGCCAAAAGGTGTTTGGTAGGTTACATATCCGGCATTTTTAAGACGAGATTCGGCATTATCCAGAAGCCGCTTCGTGACCTCCGGATGAGCTTTACCTTCTGCCAGATGGGCAAAAGAGTGTAAAACCACCTTATCTGTTTCATTCTTCCTGGCCGCCCATTTCAAATTCTTGATGAGCTTTGTCTCTATCGAAGCTGGGTCTTCTTCGTCCTTTGGCTCGATGTGAATGAATCCCACCAGCACATCTTCAACGACTTTCCCCTCATCAATATCAGATGCTGATTCGAGATTCTTTACGCTCGTTTTATAACCAAATTTATCCGTGTAGATCATAAGTAATTTCACTTCATATCCCCTATTGGTACCCGTTCACAGGTTCAATGGTTCCCTGTTCAAAGCCTGCCCGTCGGACGGCCCGTCCGCCGTAATACTATGGATGGCGGGCAGGCGGGGTTCAGTTGGTCTTTACCCCTGTTAACAGCTACCCTTATTATAATCTGTTTGCCAGCACCAATACCTATGAAACTTTCTTGATAAGCTCTTTCACATTACCCCTTGATGCATTTGGTTAAAAGCCCTCACTCAAAATATCGTGGCTATGCAGGCTTCATGCCACCCATGCAACCCCTATACTCCTTCCTACAAAAAATGAGTTCTTCTCAGCTGTCAACAAATACAAAGACGTGTTGTTTGGTGAATTCACTTTAGGCACTTACAACTTTAGGCACTTCTTACTGCTATGTCTTCCTGACCCTTTCCTTTATCCGCTGGATATGCCCTCTGCCCAGCCCCTTGACCTCACAGCCCAAGTCAAAAAACCGTTCTATCTTTCTATCATCCAGAATACCAAAACAGTCTACCACTGCCAGGGGCTCGCCTCCCATGGTGACAATATCATCTGGGTTGAGTTGGAGATATTCCTGGTGCCTGACAGCCAGAACAACCGCATCAGAGCCTTTCAGGGCCTCAGCCAGGGTTGGAAAAACCCTAAGGTCTTTGAGATGTTTCTGATTCCTGAAAAACCGTGAGCGACTCTCCCCAACTGCCGGATATGTATCCTGGCTTTCAAATTCCCACCAGTGCTCCACATAGGGATCATGGACCTTGATTTCTGCGCCCATCTCGGTGAGCTTCCTGACAATCAGCTCTGAACCGCTATATCTGGTATCTCCAACGTCCTCCCTGTAGGAAGCTCCCAGGATTGTTATCTGGGAGGCAGCAACAATTTTGCCCATGTTCCGGAGGGCATCCCTCACCAACCGAGCAGCGTGGAGGGCTCTGGTATCATTGATATCTATGGCCTTGGGCGTGATTTTAAATATCTCGGTCTCAAAACCAAGCAGGTGCTTGTAAGCCCAAAGCCCGAGACCACCATCCTTTGGAAGACAGTACCCGCCAATGCCCGGTCCGGGGAATATTATATTGCTGTGGGTGGGCCTCACTTTAATGGCATTGATAACCTTAATCAGATCAATTCCGTTAGTTTCAGCAAAAAGGCTCCACTCATCTAAAAAGGCAAGCAGTGTAGCCCTATAGCTATTTTCTACAATCTTACATGCCTCGCTCTCAATAGGTCTGTCGAGAACCGTTAGCGGATAGTTTTCAACATCGATAATCTCGTTCAAAAACCTGACTACCCTCTGCTCACTCTCTTTATTGATACCACTACAGACCCGCCAAAAATTGCGAATGGATCTTACATAATCACGCCCCGGCATCACCCGCTCAAAAGAGTGGGCGATAAGGGGTTCAGTTTCGATTCCTCTTTTCTTGAAAGCCATCTTGATCATGGGATAGGCGATATACTCGGTTGTTCCCGGAGGCACCGTTGTCTCGATCAGCACAAGACACGTGGGTTCAATAAGGTTACCGATGATCTTGAAACTTTCCTCAATAGCTCCTATTTCAGCGTGGCCACTATCAAGATTTCCGAGCTCCTCTTTTATAAAATCACACTGGACATCAAGTATCAGAACGTCTGCCAATTTTAAGGCATCGTATGAATAGGTAGCTGTTAAGGTTTTTCTCTCTCTAACACCACGCTCTATCAATTGCTGCACAGTCGGATCTTCAGCACTCACCGGGGAAATGCCCTTATTAAACAAAGGAATTTTCCAAAAGCTTCGGGTACTCGGTCTCTGCATGCCGATCACGAACCTATTAGGCTCTCCTGTGTCTCTGTCCACACTATCTGCCACAACTGCCGCCATAACCGCGCCAACAAAGCCGAGGCCCATAACAACAACTATTTCCCTTCCCTTTTCCCGCTCTCTTTTTGTGATCTCAGAGACCCTCTTATATTCTCTCTCGTAATCATCTTGCTGGGGGAGGGCGAACTTCTCTCCGCCTGGACTAATTGAATACTCCACAATAACTCCTTTATGTAAGTGCCTAAGGTTATAACCGCCTAAGGTTCAAATGCTGGCCTGCAGCAACGTCCGGGTTCCACAGCTATGACGTAGATGGCTCCTACGGCCACCCCGTTGCTGACACATAACTTTAGCTCACTATAGTCACTCTAGTTCACTTCAGACTTAAATTGCCTAATTTCTCCATCAGCTCCTTGGTGACCTCTTCAACGCTCCCTCTTCCATCCACTTCAACAACAGCCGGGATACCGTTCCTCTTTGACAAGTCCTTGAAGTATTTTATTGCAGCGCGAGTGCCGCTTTTGTAGTCGTAGTAAATACCATGTCTCTGATCAATTGCCGTCTCGTCCTGGTCATCATCCCGTTTCCTCAATTCTCCGCCACATATTCTGCATTTATCACCATCTGGTTTAATAGCCTCAATATTTACGTTGTTCGGATGATTGTTATCGTTAACACAGAGCCTGCGACCCATGATCCTCTTTTTTGCGATTTCGCGCTCCAGGATGATTTCAATGAGCACATCTACCCTGATACCCTCCTTGGCCAGGGCTTCATTCAACTTGACAGCCTGATTAAGATTTCGGGGAAAACCATCCAAAAGCCACCCTGAAGCGCAATCTGCCTCCTTAAGCCGATCAAGAACCATGGGGATGGTTACATCGTCAGGCACCAGTTCTCCCTTATCTATGGAAACCTTGGCCTTGTTCCCGAGTTCCGTTCCCTTTGATATGTTCTCCCTAAATATCGCTCCTGTTTCAATATGGGGTACACCATATTTCTCTTTTATGATTGCTCCCTGAGTTCCCTTTCCACTCCCGTTGGGTCCAAAAAAAAGCACGTTCATTACTCACGCCCCTTTCAATATAGTAAGCAGAAAATCAGGAAACCGGGCTATCTGCTCGTCTCTATCCAGGCAGGCATGTACCGTGTACCCCTTTACAATGACCTCCTGCTGCCTATAAATAGTATAATCAAAACTTGTGCTTGCCCGTTTTAAAAATCCAATACTCGTCTCAATGGTCAATAGGTCATCATATACTGCAGGCTTCAAGTACTTCAGATAGGCCTCTGTTGCCGGCAAGAAAAACCCCCTGCTCTCAACCTCCCGATATGTTATGCCCTGCTCTCTCAGCCATTCTGTCCTGCCTATCTCGAAAAGCCTGAGATAGTTCGAATAGTAAACAATAGCCATCGAGTCGCAGTCACCATAGATCACCCGGTACCTCGTAATACATCTTCTATCTTTCATCTAATAGCCTCTCCGCAAATACCCCTCCAGCACCAATTTCAGCTCCTCATAGGTTTCAATAACAGGGAAATGGCGGAACTCATCTTTTATGTTCTGAGGTGGCCGAAACAGTATCCCGTGATTTGCCGCCTCGAGCATGGTGCTATCATTGTAGCTATCTCCAATGCCAATTACCTCAAAGCCCAAGCCCCTGAGTGCCTCTACTACGTGCCGCTTGCCATCCCTTTGTCGAAGCTGATAATCGGCTATGGTACCGTCGGCATCAATGATAAGGGAATTGCAGAAGAGGGTGGGTCTGTTCAGTTTCTCCAAGAGGGGGTCAGCAAATTCAACAAATGTATCGGAAACAAGAATGATCTGGAATCCCTCTCTTGTCCATTCCAAAAACTCAAGTGCCCCATCGAGAGGTTCCATGGATTGAATTATCTCTTGGATATCTCCGATCTTCAGGTTAACTCTTTTTAAGATCTCGATCCTCCCTCTCATTAACTGATCGTAGTCAGGGACATCCCTGGTAGTCAAGTGGAGTTCCTCGAT
Organism: Deltaproteobacteria bacterium; assembly: GCA_019310725.1. Classification (GTDB taxonomy): domain Bacteria; phylum Desulfobacterota; class DSM-4660; order Desulfatiglandales; family B25-G16; genus JADFWK01. Next base: position 10,911 of record JAFDDT010000071.1, read on the forward strand.
TCCAGTCTTTTCTGCCACACTGATCCAGATTTCAGGCACCAGAATCCCTTCGAGATCCGGACACACTACATACATTCAGATACCTGTCTTTCTTTCCACCCTGAAGAGTACTGTCTTTTCAGTTACTATATCCAGTTGATCTATGATCTCCAGGGATTTTCTGACATCCCTCTCCTTTGCCTCGTGCGTGAGCATTACCACAGGCACAGACCCATGTGCCTCTCTCGCTTTTTGAATAACAGAGGCGATGCTGATATTGTTGGCACCCAGAACTCCAGATATCTTAGAGAGTACCCCAGGTCTGTCTACTGCCGAAAATCGAAAATAGTAATCGGTACTTACCTGATCCATAGGTCTCAGAGATAGACCTGTAGCGGGAGAGCGTGCAAGAGAGAGCGGTGAAACCCGCCGTGAAATGCCCTTTACTTGATTTCTGGCTATATCCATTACATCAGACACAACGGCACTCCCTGTTGGTCTCTTACCGGCACCAAGCCCGTAGAAGAGGGTGGGCCCGACAAAATCACCTTCGATATACACGGCATTATACGCCTCTTTAACGTTTGCCAGGATATGGTCCAAAGGAACAAAAGCTGGGTGCAACCTGGCCTCAACTTGACCATCCACCTTTCTTGCAATTGCCAACAATTTCACGCAGTAGCCAAACTCACCGGCAAACCTTATGTCCTCAGGAGAGATCTTGTCAATCCCTTCCTTATACACATCCTCATACATACAAGGGTAACAAAAACCCAGAGAAACAATAATGGTCAGTTTGTGGGCAGCATCACTTCCGTCAATATCCAGACTGGGATCTGTCTCTGCATAGCCCAGCTTCTGTGCGAGTGACAGTGCCTCATCAAAAGAAATTCCTTCCTCTGTCATCCGGGTTAGAATATAATTTGATGTTCCATTCAAGATAGCCAGTACTGCCTCAATCTGGTTTGCAGCCAGGCCCTCTCTCAAGGTCCTAATGATAGGGATACCTCCGGCTACACTCGCCTCAAAGGCAATGTCAACCCCGCACCGTTCGGCTGCCTCAAACAATTGCTTGCCGTGTAAGGCAATGAGTGCCTTGTTGGCAGTAACCACGTGTTTGCCTCTCTCCATGGCCATTAAGATAAATTCCTTGGCCTGATCACAGCCCCCAATCAGCTCAACAACTACATCTATCTCCGGATCATCGATTATCTCCATTACATCAGTGGTAAGCAATGTGGGGTCTACCTTTACTCCGCGATCCGAGTGAATATCGAGATCTGCGATCTTTTTTAGAACAATCGCCGCACCAACCCTATCTTCTATCAATTCCCGGTTACGAACCAGCACCTCCACCATGCCGGCCCCCACTGTTCCGAAGCCAATCAAGCCGACCTTTACCTGAGGCATCTTTATGCCCTCCTATAGTAGCTTCCTAATCCCTCTCACTGCCTGGTTAATCCTATGGTTATTTTCAACCAGTGCAAAACGGACATATCCCTCACCATATTGTCCAAAACCTATGCCTGGCGAAACAGCTACCCTACCCTCTTTTACCAGCAATTTTGAAAACTCGACAGATCCCATCTTTGAAAAACCTTCGGGTATTTTTGCCCACACGAACATGGTTCCTTTCGGTTTCTCTATATTCCAGCCGATCCTTTCCAAGCCATTGATCAAGGTATCCCGCCTCTTCTGGTAAACCTCTACTATCTCACTCACGCAGTCATAAGATCCTGTTAAGGCAATAATAGCAGCAATCTGTATGGGCTGGAAAATACCATAATCCAAATAGCTCTTTATCCGCCTCAGGGCTGCCACTATCTCCCTGTTGCCAACGCAAAAACCTACCCGCCAGCCAGGCATGGAGAAACTCTTGGTGAGAGAATAAAACTCCACGCCTATCTCCTTGGCCCCTGGCACCTGGAGAAAACTTGGGGGCTTGTACCCGTCAAAGGTGAGATCCGCATAGGCAAAGTCATGAATGACCATCATCTCATGGTCTTTGCAGAACTCCACTATCTTCTTGAAAAAGCCTATGCTCACAACACCAGTGGTCGGGTTATGGGGATAAGAGATGATCAACATCTTTGGTCTCGGCCAGGTCTGCTTTGTTGCTGTCAAGAGATCTTCAAAAAAATCTCTATCAGGCCCAATCGGTATCCCTCTCAGGTCACCTCCTGCAATAACCACCGAATAGGGATGAATGGGATACGTGGGGTCAGGCGCAAACACGACATCACCGGGGCATATGGTGGCTAAAACCAGATGGGAGATTCCTTCTTTTGCCCCAATCGTCACAATAGCCTCCTCGTCCGGGTCTATCTCAACCCCAAAATGAGCCCTATACCAATCAGAGATGGCGTCCCGGAGTCTGGTGATGCCCCTCGAGGCAGAATACCTATGGTTCTTGCTCTTCTGAACTGCATCAATCATCTTGTCTACGATATGTTTGGGTGTGGGCAAATCCGGGTTGCCCATTCCCAAATCAATAATATCTTCACCCTTTCGTCTCGCCTCCATCTTCAACTCATCAACAGTAGCGAATACATAGGGTGGTAGCCGGTCTATCCTTGGAAATGTACGCATTCTCTGTGCCCCCCCACCAATACAGTATAAGGAGTATTTTCATACTACACAACACGGGGAGTAGTCAAAATTTTCTTTTCCCTGAATCCCTGCACGGTTACACAGAAAGGTGGCCTTGCCACTGACCAACCCCAAGACCTCTCTGCTCGCTCTCGTGCCTTGTACACTATCGCAACGGCAATCGTTGAGCGTTCCTTAAGCGCCTTCTCACTTAGTCTTTCGCTCCTTGAGATAGGAACGCTCCAACGGAGCGAACACAGGGTCACGTCATAGTGAAACCTAATATTCTTAAGCTTCTTGCAGGGTATGGGTGTCTTTTCTTTGGTTATGCCCCTGGCCCAGACCTGGTATGCTAGGTTGCGGTTATAAAAAGCAATCCATGCATAAGCAGTAAACACGGTTGTATATTCCGATCGTGTCACGCCAGGGCAGGCCTATGACATGG
>JAFDDT010000072.1 GCA_019310725.1 Deltaproteobacteria bacterium
AAAGAGCGCCATCAAACACAACGCCGCCTCTCTTATCTTTGTTCACAATCACCCATCAGGCAGTCCGGATCCTTCCCCGAGTGATAAAGAAATCACAAAGGACTTGATTGATGCCTCGAATACTATGCAGATTAAGGTATTAGATCATATCATTATAGGCGACAACGAATATTTCAGCTTTGCAGACGAGGGACTGATTGAGGAATATAATCTAAATTTATTGAGCCTTAAGAGAGGCAATAAGGTATGAGAAAATTAAACAAGCAGTAAAGACTATTCCGTTTTTGATCCTACAGTTTCTGCCAAGGGCCATTTTTTTGCGACAATGCAATCTGCGGGTCAATGTGCAAATAGACCATTATCATGTAGGAACAAATGTAATGTTACAGCAAGGACAGACGGAGTCTGAGAGACGAGAATGAGAATGAAAAATTTTAAGAGATAAGCACAAGCACTTGCAACACATACCTAATATGGATTCTGACATATTTATAGTCTTTGATAAAGAAAAGGTTCTAGCGCTGAAATCTAAAGAATACAATGAACTGGCAACAGTTAAGACATCCCCCTCGGTAGCCACAAACGACGTTGTGGCAGAACAAGAAACACTAACAGATGGATCAACGTTTCCTTCCTTAATAAAGGATTCTGATCTTTCAGTAAGGGTGACAAATGTGCTGATGCAAAATGTGAACGATGTCCGAGAAATAATTGCCATTGATGCTAAGAAATTGGCCAGTTTCAAGAATTGTTGAAAAAAGACGGTCATCTTCCTGTCCAGCAGCGCATCGCCGTTGAACCCAAAGGAAAAATGGCACAGATGGAAAAGCTTCGCACTGGCATTGAAAAGCAATTAGAGGCCATAAACGCATTACCCCAGGCAACCCTAAAAAAGGCATTGAGGGGTGAGTTGTGAGAAAAAACAAAAGTCTCGTAAACTCACAACTCCACAATCGCTTCATGCCTATATTGAAGGCATCTGCGATATTGCGCAGCGGTCCGGTAGGGCGGGTGTGCACTTCAGTATGCCCCCGAGCTTACCTGGATGCTCTTTTTGAGGATAATGGATGAAAGGGAAGAGCGAGAGGAAGAAGTGAGACACAAGCTTTTTGTATGATTTTTCTATCTCAAATTTCAGCTAACATTACCCCACCTTTAAATAATCTATAATAAGATGCATTTGACAATAAACAGGGAAAGGATTCCAGGCATCGTCCTTGATATTTCAGAGAAGCTTATGAAAAATGGCTACCAGGCATTTATTGTGGGAGGGGCAATAAGGGATTCTTTGCTTGCTTTAGAGGTGAAGGATTGGGATGTAGCTACAAATGCAATGCCAGAGAAGATCTATGATCTTTTCCCCTGTATGACGAGATTTCATTTAAAGCACGGAACCGTTACCCTGGTTTATAGGGGGAAGAATTTTGAGGTAACGGCCTTTCGAGGCAAAAAGGGGTTTGGATACAGCATTGAGGAGGATCTTGCCCACAGGGATTTTACCTTTAATGCTCTAGCATATGACATTATCCACAGGAGGATCATCGACCCCTTTGGCGGGAAGAAAGACATGGCAAACAAGGTTGTGAGGGCAGTGCTGGACCCCCTTGAGCGTTTTCAAGAGGATCCGTTGAGGATGATGAGGGCTATACGGTTCTCTTTAGAGCTCAAATATTCTATTGAGCCTGAAACCCTCATGGCCATGACCTCTATGGCATCCGCTATTGATACCGTGGCTCAAGAAAGGATACGGGATGAGCTTCTGAGAATTGTGATGGTGGAAAAACCTTCAAGAGGCCTTAACCTTATGAGGAAAACAGGCCTACTCCAGAGGATCTTGCCGGAGCTTGTTGAAGGATACAGAAAACGACAAAACAATTACCACAGGTATACCATTTACCGGCACACCATGGAGACCGTTGATTCTGTTGAGCCCGATCCTGTACTGCGGCTCTCTGCCCTGTTTCACGATATTGCCAAGCCACGGGTAAGGGCGAAAATCAAAGGGAGGTGGAGATTCCTTGGTCATGCCACTGCGAGTGCAGAGCTCACCAAAGAGATCATGATGAGGTTGCGATTTAGCAACGAGTGGACCGATCGAGTGACAAGCCTTGTTGCCCATCACATGTTTGACTATAAGCAGGACCTGAGTGACAGGACAATGAAGCGTTTTATCAAACGGATAGGTGTTGATAATATTGACAACCTTATCAAGCTCAGAAAGGCAGATGATCTGGCCCATGGGTGGGGAAGGGGTTTTGAAAAACATATCAACGCCTTTGAAGAGAGAATTGATGCTATCATGAAGAAATCACCACCACTCGGCGTCTCGGACCTCGCAGTCAATGGTCGTGATGTAATGGATGTGTTAGGGATACAATCTGGTCCCAGAGTTGGGCAAATCCTAAACCAGCTCCTTGACGCAGTCATCGAAAAACCGGAATGTAATCAAAAGAATAAACTTATCCAAATCTTGGAAGAGATAAAGGAAAGATAATCGGACAGGGAGATTGTGACCCCCTCAACACTAGCTTCCTAGGTAGGCCTTTTTTACCCGGGGATCGGCGGCCAGCTTTTGAGCCTAGAATTGTCAAAGGAGTTGATAAAACCAATAAATCGAACCTGTTTTGATTATGTGATATAATCACAATAAAATGTCACCGGCCTTATACCAACCAACTCATCAGACACAAAGTTCATTAGTGGAGAGTAAAGGTAAATGTTGCGATTTATTCTCACAGGTTACATTGAAAATGCCTTGTCTCAGGCAGAGCTTGACAAACTAGAAGACGGAACATTTTCTGGTCGTATTCCATCCTGCAAAGGAGTCATCGCTTTTGGCAAAACATTACAGGAGTGTGAAGAAGAATTGCACTCCACCCTTGAAGATTGGATTCTGGTCGGGCGGTTGAATAAGACTACATGTTTGTCTGATAAGGCCAAGAATGCGGCAAGTAAAAGTCTTGGGTTTGGACAGGGAGGAGTTCATGAAAGGTAAACTTTTGAATGCCTTGGGCCTTCTGGTTGGTATAGCGGTTGGCGTGGGATTGCTCTATGTGTTGATTTCAACCAGCCGTGAACCGAAGAGAAGAAGGCCACCCGACTTACGTCCCTTAGCAGAAGTAATCACAGTATCCGAACAAAAATATGAGGCTATTATTGAGGGTTTCGGAACCATCCGCCCCTCTGGAACACTTAAGGTCGTTTCAGAGGTAGGTGGCATGATCATTGAGCAGGGTAAGGACGTTGCAGAGGGAAGCCTCCTTGAAAAGGGCTCACTTCTCGTTCGAATCGACAATTCATCGATCGTTGCTGAAATTGAGCAGTTGGAGGCACAAATAGCAGCCATTGACGCGCAGATTGCTGAGATAGGGGTTCAGAGTGAAAGCGACCGTAACCTGCTGGAACTCGAAAAAAAGGTTTTTGAGGTGATAAAAAGAGATTACGAGAGGTCGCTTAGTCTCTTTAAGAAAAAGCTTATTTCCGAACAGGCGCTTCAGGCAACTGAGGCCCGCAAGAACGAACAGCTTCTGTCCCTTGAGAAACGGCGCTCAGCCATATTCGCAAACGCCCATAAGTTGGCCGTTTTCAAGGCAAACCGACGGGCAGCCGTTGCCACCGGTAAGGTAAAGAAGATACTGCTTACCAAGACCGTCCTCCGCACTCCCTATAAATGCCGCGTTCTAAATGTGGATGCCCGGCTTTACCAAGCCGTGCAGCCGGGTACAGTGCTGGCGACAATCTACCCGGTGGACTCGCCTACAGAGGTATCGGTGCCCATAGAATCGCGCCATTTGTCGGCGCTTTTTGACTTTGATAAGCTAGAGCGTGGTCGGCCCCCGTGGAAACAGGTCAAGCTCAAGGCCGATGTTTTCTGGCAAATCTTCGGCAAAGAGCAAAAGCTTTCAGGGTATTTGAGCCGGATTGGAGCCCAGCGTGATCCCAATATACGGACAATGAACGCCATTATCGAACTTCCTGGGCCGATGGAGCGCACCGTGAGACAGAGCTCACGAGGGCTCCTTCCCGGTACCTTTGTGAGAGTAGCCATTCACGGCAGACGGTACGAGAATGTTATGGTCATACCGGAGAGGGCGCTGGTAACCGATCACAGCATCTTTGTCGTCAAGGATGGAAAGCTCAAAGAGGTGAGGATAGAGCCCTTACTCATTCTTAAAACCGATGTGATACTTCCAATGACTCTGAGCCTACCCTCAGGCTCCAAGGTGGTGTTGACCGAAGTACCTGGAGCCTTTGAGGGTACAATGGTCCGCATCCTGGAGAAAAAGGCGAAAACAAGATGAAATCAGTAGCATACTTCTTGAAGAGCAGGACGGCAGCTACTGTTCTCATGCTCCTCATCATTGGTCTCGGCCTCCTTGCAGCCGCGCGCATCCGCATGGAAACCTTCCCATCTTCAGATGTTGATATGGTGAAGGTGACTGCCCGGTACGAGGGTGCTTCCCCCGACGAGGTGGAACGGGCTGTTCTCCGACCTATTGAGGAGGAGTGCATTGGAATAGACGGGTTCAAATCCGTGTCCGGAAGCGCGAGTGAGGGATTCGCCGCGGCAACGGTAGAGCTCGTTCAGGGGACGGACATAGACTCTGTACTCATTGACCTTAGAGATCGGGTCGGCAAAATCACCAATTTCCCTGCTGCTGTTGAGGATGTTATTGTCAGTAAGGTGAAGCGTAGGGACCCCGTAGCAACCCTGGTTCTCTATGGTGACGTCCCGGAGGAGGCTCTCAAGTTGCATGCAGAGCGCCTTAGAGATGAGCTTATCATTAATCGTATAGCAACAGAGCTCGCCATCGAATCTGTTCGCAGTCCTGAAATCCTCATTACCGTGCCTGAGGCCCGCCTCCAGGCATACGGAATCACCATGGACCAAGTTGCCGAGGCCGTTGCTGCTTTCAGCATCGATCTTCCTTTGGGCACCATTCACGGGGAGAGAGGAGATTATCTTTTGAGGATTCGTGAAGCTAAGCGGAGCCCCAGAGAATTTCTGAATATCCCTGTCAAGCATGGAGCAGATGGAGGAGAAATCACCATAGGAGCCCTGGCAGAAGTATCCCGCGGGTGGGAAGACGTGCAGGTGGGAGCCCGATACAACGGGAAGAGAGCCGTGGTCGTCCGGGTAGACAAGACCGAGGTTCAGGATACGGCAGTCATAGCCGAGGCGATGCAAATTTACCTAATGAGCTTTCGGAAGACGCTCCCTGGGAAAGTAGATGTCGATATATTTACGGACCACTCGCGGCGTATAAAGGACCGTTTGAATATCCTAGTAAAAAACGGAATCATGGGGCTGGTGCTTGTTTTCCTGGTTTTGTGGTTTTTCACCGAGATCAAGGTCGCATTCTGGGTTGCATGGGGGATTCCGGTGGCTTTTCTGGGCACAATTTTCGTGATGTACGTGTTCGGTATGACACTGAACATGATTACCATGTTTGGCCTAATCATCGTACTCGGCATGATCGTTGACGATGCGGTTGTGGTTTCAGAAAATATTTTTACCCGGTTCAAAAAGGGAGACACTAAATTCGATGCCGCTTACGGGGGGACAACCGGGGTGTTTTGGCCTGTTGTGGCTTCAAGTATGACGACAATCGGGGCGTTTGTCCCTCTGATGTTTGTGTCAGGGAAGATGGGTAGGACCATGGGCGCCCTTCCATGGGTTGTTGTCGCCGCCCTTGTGATAAGCCTGATCGAGGTGTTTTTCTCACTCCCAAGACACCTCGAGCGGGGCATGAAGCAGGTCGACAGTTTCGGCAAAAAAAGGTTCTGGCTCCGAAGTAAGATCGAGGGTTTTGTGGAATCCGTTATTGAAAAAGCCATTGGGCCTTTGGGAAGCTGGCTCCTCAGGGCGCGGTACTGGATCGTTGGTGCCGCGATTGCTAGTGTGCTTCTGAGTATTGGTATGCCGCTCAGTGGCCGACTTCCTTTTACCTTTTTTCCTATGCCTGATACGAACAGCATTGTGGCACGCGTTCGATATCCTCTCGGAACGAAGCCTGAAACCACCGCAAAGATGGTTTTGGAGCTGGAGGAGGGTCTCAAGAAAGTGGAGACAAAACTCGGAGAGCCCAACCGCAGGGACGAACGGCTTATTGAGCGAGTTTTGGTCCGCTTTGGGGAGACCTCTATAGACACTGACCGTGGCGGGCACTTGGCTCAGGTGCAGGTCGAGCTTCGGGACGCGGAACTGAGGAGCGTAACCAGCGACAAGATCCTCTCGGTTTGGCGAAAGCGTACGAAGATGCTTCCCGGCGTTAGCTCAGTCAAGTTTGCTCGCCTTGAGCGCGGCGTTGGCGGTAAAGAGCTTGACATTCGCCTGGTCGGCGACTCGTGGGAAAAACTCGAAGTCGCAGCTAATTTTCTTATCGAACAATTAAGTGGCATTCCCGGCGTATCAAACCTTGAATCTGATCTCCGTCCGGGGAAGCAAGAGATTTACCTCGTAGTCAATAAAGAAGGGCAACGGCTTGGCCTGACACCCGCGTCCCTTGCTTCACAGGTGCGGAATTCGTTTTTCGGTGCTGTTGCGCAAAGCTTCCAGGAAGGGCGTGAGGACGTCAAGGTGCGAGCCGTATACCCCGGGCGACAGCGAATGAGCCTCGAAGACTTGCGAAGCCTGACCATTGTCATTCCTTCTTCAAGCGGGCAAAGACTGCGCATACCTCTGCTTCAGGTGGCGAACCTACAGCGCCTGAGGGGATGGGCTGAATTGAAGCATTTGGACCGGAGGCGCTCTGTTGCCCTCACAGGGGAGATAGACGAGCGCATTGCCACGGCAGGGGAGGTGCTCAGAGGTGTGCGCCCTATTCTGATGAAACAGGTCCCTGAGAAATTTTCCGGAGTGAGCGTCCGCCTCGAGGGTCAGCGGGCCACTCAAAGGGAGACCTTCGCAAGTTTGAAATTTGGTGCCTTTGTCGGGCTCTTGATCGTTTTCAGTGTCCTCATTCTGGTAATGGACAGTTGGGTGGCCCCACTGATTGTGCTCTCAATCGTTCCCATGGGTTTCGTGGGGATGATTTGGGGTCACATCCTGATGGGTCACAAGCTGATTATGCTCAGTGTGATGGCGGGAATAGCGCTCGGGGGAGTAGTCATAAACGATGCCATTATTCTCATGGATTATTATGAGAATACATGTACGCATGCCGGAGACACTGGGGAGGCTCTTGTTCTCGCAGTTAAGCGGAGGTTTCGCCCGATCGTGATGACTACCATCACTACCGTTGCAGGCCTGTTGCCTATGCTGCTCGAAACGAGCATTCAAGCGCAATTTCTCATTCCCATGGCGATAACAATCGCCTTTGGCCTTATGACCGGTACTATTGGAATCCTCGTATTGCTTCCGGCACTCATCCAGATCCTTGAAGATGTCAGAGCATTTTTCGGGGATTCGGCACCGAAAAACCAGGAAGGTTAACAGGAAAGCATCCATATGCCTTTCCGCCGTTCAACGGAAGCAGAATTCCTGCTTGCTAAAAATTTGCCATCTTCAAAAATGCACACTTGGGGGTACATGAGAAGCTCAATCGTGCCTTGTTCATTGATGAGATAGCATGGACCCTCAAGAATTAAGAGGTGATCTCTTAGAATGATTGGAGTTATTAGCAATCCAGGGGCGGGAAAAAATGCCGGTAATCCAACTCGGACAGAGAGGCTGAGGCAAATTCTCGGCAGTGACGGAGTTGTTCGTGAGGCCCAAAGCTCCGAGGAGATGTTGGATATCGCCCGAGAATTTCGCCGCGGGGGAATCGATATCTTGGCCATTGACGGCGGAGACGGTACGCTCCACCACGCCCTCAGCGCCTTCATCCCAATCTACGATGGCACGGATCTCCCACCGGTTGCGCTTCTAAGGGGCGGAACCATGAATACCATCGCTAACTCCCTTGGGATAAGGGGCGCATCGGAGGCAATCCTTCAGCGAATCGTAAGCAACGTCAGGGAGCAGGTTCCCTTTGAAATTGTGCGGACAAATACCCTTAAGGTGAACGATCGATATGGCTTCATCTTTGGGCTTGGCTTTCCCGTAAATTTGTTGAAGGCTTACTACCAGGGCGAGGGCAGGGGTCCGGCGAAAGCCATCAGGGTTTTGTTCAGGGTCTTGCTATCGATGTTGGAAAAGGGGGATACAGACGGCAGTTTTTTCCGTCCGTTCAAGGCAGAGATCTGGCTCGACGGGAAAAGGTTGCCCCACTGGAGATATACGGCTCTGTTAGGGGCGACAGTGGAGGAGGTTGGACTCGGATTTAAACCGACCCGTCGAGCCAGGGAAAAGGAGGGCCAGTTTCAAGCCCTTTGCCTTGGTACGGGTGCCAAGAAGAGTGGATTGAATGCGCTTAGGGTGTTTCTGGGCATGCAGTTAAGGGGTGAGAGGCTTGTCGATTGTATGGTAAGGAGATCCGTTATCAAACTGGAGAAGCCGGCCGATATTCAAATTGATGGGGAGATATTCAAAAATCAAAAGGAGATCAGGCTTTACGTCGGGCCAGCCATAAGGTGCATAAGGACGAGGCCATAGGGGAAAACGATATCGGTTCTAAGACAATGTGTACCCTGGTGTCTAGTATCAGGCATTTGCCTTAAAGAAAAAGTTACCATATGAAAGGTCGACCTTCAAATGTGGATTGCCGGCCCCACGCCTTGCTCAGAGAAAACTGTTGCTGAATGCTTGAATTTTTTTTGGAAAGACTTACTATATTGATTGACTTAAGGCGAAAGAGTATAGTCTTTGGTAAATCCGCTATTTTTGAGATAAAGACAAATTCGAGCATTGAGGACAAACATTATGCCCATTTATGAGTTTAAATGTAACAAGTGTGGGACTATCTTTGAGCAGTTGATTTTTTCCTCTGATGGAGAGGAAAAACCTGGCTGCCCTTCCTGTAGTGAAAACGATACCTCAAGGCTTATGTCAGCCTTTTCATGCGGGTCCTCAGGCAAGGGCTCTAGCACCGGGCTGTCATCGACCTGTTCCTCGTCTTCAAGCGGGTTTTCATGAGCAGGTTGATCTTCGCAGCCGTGAGCTGTGACTATCGTCTGGCAGTGAGAGTTGATCTTATGGGGGTAATACAAGAGCTCTTTTATGCAGAGGGAAGAAAAAGAAAAGGAGAAGCGCATGAGTGGCTGGTGGATTCTGGTGATAATTGCAATCTGGTTCTTGCTTCAGGCATACATCTTGCCTAAATTCGGTATTTCTACCTGACTGAGTAATAGTTGCCAGTTGGGCACTCCTGAGGATAAAATTACGGAAACTTACAAGAAATCAGACAAATAAAAAGGGTCACCCATTGACCGTTTGCAGCGAGTTAGGTGGTTAAGGATTTTTTCTTTAACCGCCTCTTTTTCTGCCCGGGCAAACAAAGGGCCCCTATGCATTTCGCATCAACGGCGTAACCGGACGTCCAGACATCTTATATCGCGGTCTGGCTTGAAATCAAAAAAAACAGCACGTTTTGGTTAAATGGTTTGCGGGCATTTATGCCACAGCCACCATGCCCTGGACTTTGACGTTACCCTGCTCGGGAACCTGTTCCGCTTGACACCCACACAGCCTTTATCCTAAACTCCCAGCACAAATCATACAATTGTCTTGCTGGAGGGAGTCCTATGGGCAAGGAAAAAAGGGGTAAAAAGGAAAGAAGGCATTATCCCAGGCTGCAATCCCTTAATCTGGTATCCTATATCAACAAAGAAGGCGAAGTCCAAAAGAGTGGCGTCGCAATGGCAAAAACCACTAACATCAGCGCAGCTGGAGCAGGAGTGGAAGTTTACCAGGCTGTGGAAGCCGATTCGCGTATAGAGATGGAGATTGCCATCAAAGAACGTATCGTTGCCGTGCAGGGAAAGGTGATCCACTCTCAGGCACAGCCCAATGGGCATTGGATTATCGGAATTGAATTTGACCACGTGCAGGAGGACTTGGCAAAGGAACTCTCTTAACAATTCAAGAAGAATGGGGATGTTGTTGAGTATGTGAAATTGAAAAAGGGCTGGTGTGTGTATTCTGGAGAGATTGGAAGGCGGTTCAAGATCTTTTCTTGAACCGCCTTTATCTTTTCCGGTAATCAGTGAGGGTTGAGGATACCCGAGCTCGCGAGATCCGGGTGGGAGCAAAACACGAGGCGTCCTATCTTTACCAGAGATTAGAGCTAAAGACTAAATTGCTTGATTTCTTACCATTAATCTATTATCAGCATAATTGAGATAAAGAAAAAAACCGTATTGTATTTGTGTGAGGAGATCTTATGATGCAGATATTGATTCTCTATTTTTCAAAAGGTGGTAATACCAAAAAGCTTGCAGAGAAAATCGCCCAAGGGGTGCAAGAGGTAGCTGGTGTAAAGGCCGTGCTAAAATACACGAATGAGGTAACCAAGGAGGATTTTGTGGACTCCCATGGGGTCATAGCCGGATCTCCAGTCTATTTTGGGGTGATGGCTGCCGAGCTGAAAAGAGTTTTCGATGAATTCGTCGGGGTGCGAAAGAAGATGGAAGGCAAAGTCGGAGCGGCCTTTGCCACCTCAGGCGATGCCACTGGGGGGAAGGAGACCACCATGATGTCTATGATTCAGGCATTGTTGATTTACGGGATGGTCGTGGTTGGTGATCCGATGTCGGCTACCGGACATTATGGGGTTGCCTGTGTCGGGGCTCCGGACAAGGAGACTGGGGAGAACGCAATCAAGCTTGGCCGGAGGGTGGCTGAGCTTGCAAAAAAGTTGCACGGTTAAGTAAAGGTATTGAAATAAACAACCAGTATCGTTCAAGAGTATTGGCATAATAGTATATTGATCAGGGAACATGGGCATACTTACCTCTATCCGGTCATGCCAATTTTCTCAAGGCGCTATCTATTGGCCTCACGGGATGTGGTCAAATATGTGGGGTTTAGATGAACCAGGTAAAGGCTCCTAGGGCTTCAGAGGTGTAAACCCCACATATGTGACCACTGGAAGACCCAGTGGAATTTTTTTGAGATATCGCCTTTCAAAAACAGTCATGACCTCCTTTAGAACGTGAACGACTACTCACTATGGTTCATACCAACACTTTTGAACGATACCAAAAACTGACCCATCAACATGTCATGCTTTGATGAATAAAGCACATGAGTGAATGCCCTACAAATAATGTCCTTGTATTAGACACCGAGGGCCTTCGGAGGGCTGAAGGCATCTCGAATCCTGGCATGACGAAACGGGAGTTTTTGCAGTTTTGTGGAATGGGTTTTTGTGCTCTCTACCTCGCTCCCCTTTTCAGTTTTCCTGAGACCGTGCAGGCACAAATGGCCCAAAAAGGTCTGATTAAGACAAAGCTGTCCCCCTATTTTACTGCCTTGGATGGAGGAGAGATCCAGTGTGAGCTGTGTCCCAGGCGCTGCCGTGTCCCTGAAGGGGGGAGGGGTTTTTGTAGAGTGCGTGAAAATCGGGAGGGGCGGTTCTACAGTCTGGTGTATGGGAATCCTTGTGTCATTGATTGGTACCCCATAGAGAAAGAACCTTTTTTCCATGTCCTTCCTGGCACCATGTCTTTATCGGTATCAACGGCGGGATGCAATCTTCAGTGCAAGTTCTGCGAGAATTGGGAAATCTCACAAGCTTTTCCAGAGGAGGTTTACAGCTACGGGATCCCGCCTGGAATTTTGGTGAAGAAGGCCAAAGAAATGGGAGCCCATTCTATAGCTTACACCTATGCGGAGCCGACCATCTTTTATGAATATATGGTAGACGTTGCCTATGCTGCAAGGCAGGCAGGCCTCCTGAATGTCATCCACTCAAATGGATTCATCAATCAAGGTCCACTTCAAAACCTGTGCAAGGTATTGGATGCAGCACAAATTGATCTCAAAGGATTTTCCGAGACATTTTATCGTGAATTGTGTAGTGGACAATTGGCTCCAGTGCTCGAGACCCTAAAGATACTGAAGCAGAAAAAGATACATCTGGAGGTAACCAACCTCATGATTCCTACAAAGAATGATGAGATGTCGACGGTAAGAGAAATGTGTCTCTGGGTGAAGAGAGAATTGGGTGCAGATACTCCGATCCATTTCTCTCGGTTCTATCCTTTACACAAGCTTAAGCGTCTTCCCGCGACGGCGGTTAAGACCCTGGAGAAGGCCCGGGCGCTCGCTTTGTCTACGGGTCTTGAATATGCGTATATTGGGAAGGTGCCGGGTCACGAAAGTTGGAATACCTTCTGTCCGGAGTGTAACAAGATGATAATCCAACGGACGGGATACATGATTCAAGAGATACATCTGAAGGGTGGCAACTGCGGGTATTGTGGAAAGCCTATCCCTGGCATCTGGGCGTAAGCACAAAGGATTCAAAACAGGGCACGATTGGGCAATAAAGAGGTTTTCCAACAACCTCTCTCTCGATTCAGCCTGAGAGGCGCTGAGAGTAAAAGTTTTTGACTGCTACAGAATGAGGATCGAGGTTGGTCAAGCCGTATTGTTCAGCCCACTCCATTGCTTCCAGGAATTCTTGAACGGTTATCCCCCGTGAGATTTTTGGATAGTCAAAAGCTTTGTATTCCACGCGGTATTGAGGCATGATGTTCACATAGGTAGATTTGGGAAGGGCCTCAGCCACCCACCTGACGAATTTCTCTGACCCGGCCACCCGATTCGGCATGACTAAGTGCCGGATCATCAGCCCGCGCAAGGCAACTCCTCGCTTATCGGTCAGGTGTGATCCAACCTGCCGGTTCATCTCTATGATCGCTTTCTGTGCCAATTCGGGATAGTCTGAAGCTCCGGCTGAATATCTCTCTGCCTGATCAGCATCCATATATTTCATATCTGGCAAATAGATATCCACGATGCCGTCTAAGAGTTTCACTATCTCTAGGCGCTCGTAGCCACTCGTGTTGTAAACCAGGGGAATGTGCAGCCCTTTCTTCAGGGCAATCCGCGTGGCATTGAGGATGTTGGGCATGACGTGGGTGGGCGTGACTACATTGATGTTATGGCAACCGGTCTTCTGGAGGCTGATCATCATGTCCGCCAGGTCTTCATCTTGCACTTCTTTTCCTCTTCCTTCGTGGGAGATGGGCCAGTTCTGGCAGAAGACACACCGGAGATTGCAGTTGGAGAAGAAAATGGTGCCCGACCCATGGTGACCTACCAACGACATCTCTTCGCCAAAATGGGGATGAGCGCCGAAAATCACGGTTTTAACTGGCGCCCGGCAGAACCCCTTTTCGCCCTTTTGCCGATTCACTCCACACTGGCGGGGACAGAGTTGGCAATTCTCGAAGATCGCGTAGGCTTGCTCCACTCTCTCAGCCAGTTTACCCTCGCTTTCCAATTTCTCATAGGCAGGATGCCATTGCTGTCCCTTTTTCTGTGCGGCATAGAGGGGGACAGAAGAGATGAGAAGTGAGCCGCTCAACAAGAATGAGCTTTTTATGAAATCCCGGCGGGTGATCTCCATCCCGGAGCCTCCATTTTATCAAAGGACAAATGCCCTTTTTTCAGGCACGGACGAGAAGATATTCGGAGCCTTTTCAGCAGAATGTGTTTTGAAAGAGAGATCCGATATTTTTTGCGCTTGCTACCAGAACTCCTTACAACTTTACTGTGCTCCGGCTATATTGTCAAGAAAGGAAGCCACCATTTCAAGGTAACGTCAAAGTCCAGGGTATGGGTGTTTTTTTTTGGTTATGCCCCTGGGTACCCTTTCCTGGAGCAACTAGCCGTCAATATAGAGCAAGATCTTAACATTTGTATCAAGCCTGCCCTGGCGCTATATGCTATAATCGCCCTGCTAGGTCTATTATGAGCTATGTGCTTGGAACAGAGCATTAAGCCGATAAGCCAGGTCTGGGCCAGGGTTTTTGTAACATCACTAAGGTGCAAAGGATAATTGG
>JAFDDT010000280.1 GCA_019310725.1 Deltaproteobacteria bacterium
TTGCCCGTATGCCGTGTAGGACGCATGACTTGTCGGTTAGAGTCCGACCATGGGAATTAGGCAGTTCACCCATGTAGCTTGAGGGAGGTGTTAAGGGTAACCTGAAGCGCTAAGTTCTCTGACAAAGGCTCATTTGAGTGAGTCGAGCAAACCTGCGGGTTGCAGCGAAAGCGAACCTATAGGTAGCCTCGTGACTTAAAGATGGAGTTGCCGACCCTGTGGTCAAGAGGGGAAGGCTGAAATATTTATCCGGACAAAACTGCCATAGCCAGATAAATGGACTCCCGGGGTAGCAGGGGTGACACGCAGAGGAAGCCATGTGGGGTAGCACGGGAGACCCTTACAGATGTCCCGAAGTATCGGGGCAACCGGTGGATATAAGGGAGACCGAAGTTCCAGCGGGTCTGTAAGGGAGTCGGAGTTGCCCATAGTACCGATAATATCTCAAGGACAACATAACCTTGGGAGAGGGAAGGGGCAATGCCTTCATCATGCTTCTGAAGAAAGGAAGGAGAGGGAGATTGCACGGGATGCTAAAAACTCCTGAAAAGATTCGGGAACTTCAGAGGAAGCTATACCAGAAGGCCAAGCAGTCTATGACAAGCTCTATCGGGCGGACATCCTGACTCATGCCTATAGGGTTGTCAAGGCTAATAAAGGGGCTCCTGGAGTAGATGGGATCACCTTTGAGGCCATAGAGGGGATGGAAGGAGGGGTGAAGAGGTATCTTGAGAATATAGCAAAGGAACTAAACGAAAAGACTTATAAGCCTATGCCGGTGAGGAGGGTATACATTCCAAAGCCAGGTGGGGGAAAGAGGCCATTAGGGATACCCACGATTAAAGACAGGATAGTGCAGATGGCGGTGAAGGTAGTGATTGAGCCGATATTTGAAGCGGACTTTCAGGAAAACTCATACGGATTCAGGCCATAAAGAGACGCCCACCAGGCGATGGATGATATAACGCTCCAACTCAGAAAGGGAAACACTCAGGTAATAGATGCTGACATCTCGAAGTATTTTGATACCATAGCTCATGGCAAGCTCCTGAAGCTGGTGGCAAAGCGGATTGTGGATAAAAACATACTGCGCCTGATAAGGATGTGGTTGAAAGCCCCGGTAGTGGAAGAAGGTCAAGACGGAAAGAAGCGATACAAGAGGAGTGAGAAGGGCACCCCACAGGGAGGGGTTATATCCCCCCTGCTTGCCAACATCTATCTCAATGTGCTGGACAGAACATGGAAGATTAAGAAAGTACAACAGAGATTTGGGGCAAGGCTGATCAGGTATGCCGATGATGTGGTGGTGCTGTGCAAGGGAAATACACACAGGGTGCTAAAGGGGATAGAAGGAGCGCTTGGGTATTTAGAGCTCAGCCTCAATGAGGAAAAGACAAAACTGGTAGATGCAAGAGAGGAGAGTTTTACCTTTCTTGGGTTCGCCATAGAGGTGAAGAAGAGCTCAAGGACCGGGAAGGATTTCCCCTTAGTTAGACCCTCCAAAAAGGCCACTGAGCATATCAAGGCAGAGATAAGAGAACTCACCTGCAGGAAGAACCTTGCTCTACCTAAAGAGGTTGTGGTCAATAAGCTAAATGAGGTAGTCAGGGGATGGACGAACTATTTCTACTATGGACACTGCAGCAGAGATCTATCCAGAGTGAAGGGATTCCTTGATGAAAGGGTGAGAATATACCTGAGACGGAAGCATGGGCTTAAGAGCAGAGGATATAAAGCCTATCCTTACCGATACCTGTATGGGAACCTTGGTCTATACAAGATACCAACCACAGCTCCATGGACTCAAGCTGTGAAAGCCTTTGGAAGAAGATGATTGGAAAGCCGTATTCGGGAAAACTGAATGTACGGTTTGATGAGGGGGAGTTGGAACCAGGCCCAAGGCAAGTCGGACTGAGACCCCATTCCACTTCTCCACGCCTTCAATTTAAATTGTCTGAGGGTGTCGTGAGAAATATCAGTGCGGCCGAAATGGAATTTAGTGTACCCATTCTCAATACCCCATTTCATGGCCTCCCAGATCAAAAAATGATTCGGGCGTAGTTCAAAATAACCATCATCCGAAGCGCCAAACTTGAACAGAACCGTTTTGCCGTGCAATAGATAGATATAATCAGCGATGATCTTACGGGCCACACTCGCCACCATACAAAAGCCCTTGTTTTTTTCTATTATGTACCTATGGAGATTATGAAGGAACCGCCTGGGATGGGGCGGAACCCCCTGCCTCCTTCGTGTCATCACATCTAGCCTATGGAATTCATCGATCGCGTTGCCATCCCTCGTTATTTCGACCTGGACCCCTTCTTTCCATGCCCGCGAGAGCTGCTTTTCATCACGGACAACTGACACCAGTCAAATCAAATTTCCTTGGTATTTTACGCATGTTATGCACCAACGTCGCCTCCTCATTGTAGATACGTTATCTACCTGGAATATTGTATTGCGATTGAGTCTGTTGTTTACTATACTAGTGTTGATATAATGAATGATGAATCTAGAATATGGGGGTACATCATGCCTGCTACTAAAAAACTTATCGATGAAGCCCTTTCTCTTCCCGTCGAAGATCGGGCAGTTATCGCAGATTCCTTATTGAGAAGCCTTAACATGCCAGATCCCGCGATTGATAGAAAATGGGTAGAGTTGGCTAAACGACGCCTTTGGGAACTTCGTTCAGGAAAAGTCAAACCAATTCCGGGTAACGAGGTATTTGATAGAGTTCATGAGCGGTTTGCTGAATGAAATACGTTTTTCACCCTGAAGCCGAGGTCGAATTTATAGCCGCCATAGACTATTATGAAGATTGTGAGCCAGGTCTTGGCTACGATTTCGTCATTGAAGTGCATTCCACCCTCGAGAACATCCTCAGTTTTCCAAAAGCTTGGCCTATACTTGAAGAGGATATCCGGCGCTGTCAGATTCGCCGTTTTCCCTATGGCATTATCTATGCAGTTGACGAAGAAGTTCTCTTCATCCTTGCTGTTGTATGCACGTTCAGCACGAATGTCCCCACTGTAAGAATGCCCGCAACCACCACGAGGGAGAGAAACAATCCCACAACCCTAATGGATCCCGATTCTCGTAATAGGCTATGCATTGAAATTCATCACCAATCTTTGCTTTTCGTAGGCAGCTAAGCGTGACAGCGCAAGGGGAGTTGTTTTATCCAGGAAAATGTACTGGAGGTTTTGTAGGCTTACCCCTGGGAGCCCAGGACTGGTCTAAAACTCAAATACTTATTTACTTAAGCCTGACCCCATTTGCCATTTGCATTTGCTCACAACCAGCGGATTCAGCAGACAATCGCGTCGGCAAACAAGTTTGCCTCCGGTCTTGCTCCTGATCCGCAGCGCACTCTCCGGTTAGAATTACCTACGAGTCGGTGACCGGAGGCCATCATGCAAATGCCTTAATCCAAAGTACTGTTTTTTACTCCGTGGAACAAGGATGTCAACTGCAGAGTTCACAAGCTTGACTCTGCCCTATTTTTGTGTGGCTTTGAGAAATCCAGCATTCTCGCTTGTGCTGCTTCCAAGATGGAATCCCTGATGAAGGAGCTAGCCTCTAAGATTTCAATCCCGATCAATTCGCCACTTTGATTGAGCTCCGCTGTGACATTTGGGCTCAATTCCACGCTATTCGCTTCTTCCTGGTCAGAAATAACGAGATGCAAGATGTCTTCCTCTTTGAAATAATTCATTTTTGTCTTACTCATATGTAAACCTCCCTGTCTTGATACGGAAATTGATTTGTTGGCGCGTGGTTACATGAATAGTGACTGGTGTTATCTCGCTTCCCTTTCTTTCATAGGGGATCATAACTAATCGGTCATCATGCTTGCCAACGACTATCATACGTCGTGTTACTGTATCGATGTACCTTTCTCTTGAATATCGGATAATATCTTCAATCTTCGTTAGTTCAAATCTCCTAAAGCCAGCCCTGTATTTCATATATTCAGACCACACGACTGAAAATCGTTCAAGATTTTCCACCTCCCCCTCCAGCTTCCATTTACGTATTTCGATTTAACTTTTCCCGCGGAAAGCGGATTGGTTTTATCACTTTCATTGGGAAAGTGATGAAGACAAAGTATATCCAGATCGCGTTAATCCTGTCAAATTTAAATATTTTTCAATTAGTTATAGCCGTCGGAAAAGTCTTGCAGGGTTTCCGGCATATATCGCTGGTACCTGTATATCCTTCGCTACAACAGATCCTGCACCGATGCCACATTATCACAATCCTTAACCGGTAGTACAGTTAGTTGCAATCGTCCCAATTGAAATTTTGTGGCCAATGTAGGTTGGTTTCCATATATCTCTATTTCCATGTGCCGGGCCACCAACTGAAAAGGGTCATTAATAAATACTACCTCATGTGAAATAATGCAATCATCACCAATCCTTACAAGCTCACACACAAAGGAATGGGATTGGATTTTGCACCGATTTCCAATAACGACCCCTTTTTGGATTTCCACAAAGGGGCCGATGAAGCAATCATCCCCAAATTTACATTCATACAAATTGCCCGGCTCAACAACGGTAACGTTTTTGCCGAATGCGACATCTCGGACCTGAGTGTATAATATTTTGGGCTGGTTCATGATGCCAAAATCTCTACCACCTTTTTGTCGTGATCAGTACCGGTTATGCATTTAGTGCCGGTTTCAACACAGTCGATGAAATGATCGACTTCAACCTTGAGTGGTTCCCGAAAATCGATTTTTGGCAAAAGTACATCACCTGACCGGTGGTTGAAGGTTTGAAAATGCGGGCTATCAAAATCCATATTCTGTCCCAATACCGCCATCCGGTCTATCCCTTTATCAAAAATAGCTATTTTGTTCTCTGCCATATCGTCCTAAGCGACCATTTTCTTGGAACCCATCACCGTCATTGACCGGACCCTGCGCGGGTCGAGCCAGCTCACGTGTATTTTAGCCATAATCATATTCGGGCACATGATATTTAGAAAAACGACATCAGGAAAAGATGTTTGGGATGCCTCTCGCCTCCTCAGAACTCCTCCAATTTTGTAACGGGATTCCGTCTCTAATGTGGTAAACTAAAATCGAGGCTCTCACAATGGCAAAAAAGCAAGTTCTCATCACCGGGGCTGCTGGTAACATTGGTGCAAAATTGGGCAATGCGTTTGTGGGCAAATATGACCTCATTCCCCTGGACAGAAAGAAGATAGATGTCCCAAAGGCCATTTGTGCGGATCTTAGCGCCTACGATAAAAACTGGGCCAGATATTTCGAGAATCTCTCTGCGGTTATTCATTTGGCCGCTAATCCGTATGAAGGTGCGCCCTGGAAAGCGCTTATTGGAGATAACATCGATTCTGTCCTGAATGTCTGCCATGCCTGCGTCAAAAAGAAGGTTAATTGCCTTATCTTTGCTAGCTCCTGCCACACCATGGGAGGATACAAAGACAAGAATGTCGATCTGATCACCACTGATATCGATCCCCTGCCAGACTGCGATTATGGGGTCAGCAAGCTCATAGGGGAGAGGATTTGCGAAAGTTTTAGCGACAAATATCCCCTGTCTGTCATTTGTCTCAGGATAGGCTGGGTTCCAAGGGGAGATAGACGGCCAGGTATCGACACAAGTGCTTGGCTGAGAAGCCTATGGTTGAGCAACCGGGACCTGGTACAGGTCTTTGAAAAATCAATAGAGGAGAAGAATATGAAATTTAAAATCCTCTATGCCATGTCCAATAACAAAGGAATGAATTGGGATCTCGAGACCACCATGAAAACGTTGAGCTACAAGCCACGGGATTGAAAAAGTAGCCTGTCCCCTTTTTCGGTTCCTGACCTTTACTGCCCCAGGCTATGACATGAGAAAAAGCTCCAGAAAAATGTACTGGAGGTTTTGTAGGCTTACCCGTCAAATACTTGGACTTATCCTAAGTGCCAATACTCAATTAGTCATGCCCGGTATCTGACCCCAATCTCATCTTTTCCCTCAAAGATTCGTTGTTGGCATTGTTCTAAAGAAAAAACCGTCGTTTTGGGTTGTGAGTGAGTATGACAGAATGGGAGATAAATGCAATACATTTGGAAGGCGAATGTATCAAAAATACCACAACTCTAGCAAAGAGCAGTGTTTTTTCAACTCACAAATGAGTAATACATAATAAGAGTGAGAATGAAAAGTGTCCAATACCCGGCACAAAGGATAAGCGAGGGCCCAAGTTGCTATTGACACGTGGTCCGTCCATTACAGTTTTTTGTGATTGGCAGAGGCTCTTAGAAATCTAAATTAGTGGCCCCTAAAGCGAGTCGGAAGAACACCAATTATCGATTTGTTGTCAACTTTTGTTATTTAAGAGCGTTCCACTTGAGTCCCACTTGAGTTGGAGTGTCAATACTTATTATATTTTTAATACCCCATCCGCTTGCGGTGGGGTTTCCGCTAGTTCCCTCTCCTTGGGGAGAGGGGTAGGGTGAGGGGGACAAAATTAGTATTTTTGGTTCCTCGCTATTTCATGTGGATAATTGATTGAAAACGTAAAACTGACCTATTAAAATTGACCATTATGAAAGATACAGAACTTTTCCAAATGGCTACAGGGTTAACTC
>JAFDDT010000073.1 GCA_019310725.1 Deltaproteobacteria bacterium
AGAGGTCTGCTTGAATAAAAGCAATAATCTCAGAAAGATGATTCCGAAGATAAACCCACCAATATGGGCCCACCAGGCAATACCACCCTGTCCCCCACTGGCTGCCGCGCTCAGGAACTGGAAGATAAACCAGATGCCGAGAAAGAAAACCGCAGGTATTTCTATGATTGGAAAGAAGAAGAAAAAAGGTATGAGGGTCAGGACCCTTGATCTAGGATACAGTATCATATAGGCACCCATTACGCCTGCAATGGCCCCACTGGCCCCGATGGTGGGCATCTGAGAGTTCCAGTTGAGGACCAGGTGAGAGGCACCAGAGGCAAATCCACACAAAAGGTAGAAGAGGAGATACCTGAAAGGACCGAGCCTATCCTCCACGTTGTCGCCAAAGATGTAGAGGAACCACATGTTCATCAGGAGATGAATGAATCCACCATGCAGAAACATAAACGATAGGAAAGGGAAGAGTTGCTGTCCGAAGCTAAAACAGGAAGAAACCGAGGGGACTGAGTATCGGGCAGGTACGAGGCCATAGGTGAAGATAAAGCGGTTCAGATCTTGACCCTGGGCTAGCTCAATAAAGAACACAAAGACATTGAGGACAATGATCGTGGTATTGATTACCGGGTAATTCTTGGATCGTATGTTATCTCTGAGAGGGATCATATGAATCTTTAAAGTGAGCTAAAATTAAAAGTTCAGAGTTCACGGAAAGCTCTGACGTGCTTTTTAGTTAGTCAATGAAATCAATCAGTTAGGGACGTTAACTTGTGCCAATAATAAACTTTGAATTCTTGAAAATTCAAGATTATAACTGGCACGAAAGACCCGCCTGCCTCGCCTGCGCGAGAGCAATGGCGGGCCGGTCTCCTCAAGGGGCTTCAAGTCAACCCCTGGCATAACGTAGAAGGTTCCAGTCCTTGCAAAAAGTCCATCAGAGACTATGGCATGAATGTGTGGATGAAACTTCTCAGGATAATCCCCGAAGCTATGTATGCTCATAATCACACCAGGTAATGTGTTCCTTATTTTGGCGCACTTTGTTTCATTTGCGAAGGGGACGTGGCAGCGGCTTACCGAGGGGTTACCTCTAGTACCTTGCGAAGGCAGCGGATTCTCTGACGGGGGTTAGGAAGCTGCCAGCACTTTGTGGCAGCTACCTTGCGCGGCGTGCGGGGTTCGCTTAAGATGAGGGCGCGTAGCTTTTTGAAACACTTCTTTTTTGCCTTTGGATCCCTTATCTTCACGCATCTCTTAAAAACTATCTGCATGGGAGGCTGTCTCTGTGCATGCGTTGCCTGTACCTGAGGTGGATGATGCGTTGGGCGCTGCTCAGCTTGGGCGGGAGGTTGTTTCTCTTGCGTTGCCTTGGTCTGCGCCGGCTCAGGAGCGCTGCTTGAGGCAATGGGTTGGCCGGCCAAATTAGGCGGCACGCTAGCGGCAGAGAAACGCCCCTCTGCCATAGCCAAAACGCGGGCATCCGAACTCCCCAACAGCCGGGCAGTCAGTTCCCAGCAATCTCCAAAACGTGTCAGCGTACCGACCAGGACAGCCTGTGCGCCTGCTATATTACCGATAGATGCAGCCGTGGCATCATCAATAAGTCCAGAAGCTCCCAGCTTTTGCTCCTGACTGACGGCATCGAGGCGGTTCCGTTCAACGAGCTCCACCCGTTCGGTAGCGCTCAGAGCTACCATGAGCTTTTCTGCTATATATTCCCCCAATAAGGTGCGTCCAAAACCACGCTCGGCAAATGAAAAAACGGCCACCCTCTGATGACTCTCCGTGGGCAAGCTTTCGGTAATCGTGACCATAGCCTTGTCCACAGAAGGAGGTTCTGGGGCCTGGGCCTGCTCGGGTATTGTTCCCGAGGTCGCACAAGAAATCAATGCAAAGGCCATTGAGATTATACCTAGCATAATCTTCATAACTACCTCCGGAGCGGGATAAAGGCTTTCATGAACGCTGTTCCTGTTACCGTCGGGTAACGATTGCGCAGACAATATGTCCACACAAAACTGCTCGATAGACTGAAGTCACCGCTAAAAATAAATATAGGGGAACATGGATTTCCCTGTCAAGGGAAAAGCTTAGCAGTAAATGAATGAGTCGAGTAGACCGGTTTCTTCCGATGCTGCAGGTTGAGGTTTGTTTTCTCCGTTTGCCGCCTGGTTTCCCGGCGGTGCCACGATATTTCAACCATACACCAGTTGGCCCCAGCCCCTCACAGAACCCGACGTGCGGTTTTCCCGCATCTTATGTGCTATGAAACATAATATGAGGTAATTGCTCACGTACGGATCTGGGCGGGGGGTGCCGGGCGACCGGCATTCCTACCGCGACCTTTTATGGAATGTCGCCATGACAGCAACATGTTTACAAGATCTTCAAGGCAGGTATCATCACAGGCTATATGAAAGGAAAACCACAATATATGGGAACATCAAAGAAAAGCAGAGCCCGTTTTGACTCTGCTTTTCCTGTTCAGTTGAGCCGTCACCCAAATTGAGTGTGGCGCCGACCGAACTTGTAATATTTCATCGGTATGTATTAGTTATATCTGCAAGACATACCTTAAAGAGTATGATATCCGCTTACTTCTTTAACGTCCGTCTTATACCTGCAAAGCCTGCACTATTGATAGTTCTGGAACTGGCTGTTCTATTATGAGTCCCCGCGTCCTAATAGTTGCCAAAACAATTGTACCAAATGCCTTTAATTCAATCACATTAAATCAACAGCCAAGCTGGTGGTCCAAGCTTTGCTATGCAGCTAAGTGAGTTCAGTCATGGGGCTATAACAATCTCTCGCCTGTCGGAGCGAAGCGTAGATCCCGCACTGTGCGGGGCTCCCCTTCGACTTGGCTCAGGATCGCTCGAGTTCACAGACCCGCCCCCGCCTCTGGTTGCGAAGCATTGCGGGCAGGGTTCACAGAGAGGGGTTTTCTTTTTTAGTGTGAAGGTGCAAGCAACAATGTAAACCCTGCGCGAAGCGCTGTGGTTTGAGCCAAATCCTCCTCTCCAGGATTCAGCTCAAGAGCTCTGAGCCTCTGCGAGCTCTGCCCCGTTAAATGCGAAGCTTATTTAACTGGGGTGAGAGGTCAAAGACCCTTTTAGGGTCAAAATCAAGCCAGCCTTTTTAGGGGTTGGTGGTTGACTTCTAACTCGTTATCAGAGTGAAAAGTGGCAATTGGCAGAAAACGAGGTCTAGGGCGTGTCAGTATTTGGTTGAGTGGGGCGCAGAAGGTTTTTACTTCTCTATGATTTTTGTACCTTGGGGAGGGGAGAAAGAAAAGAATCCATTATTGAACTGAGCCGTTTCTTGCCAGCCCGAGAGAATGAATCTGCTTAGTCCGCCCACCGTGTTGTGGATCTCAACCTGTTTAATAGCGAAATCTTCTCTAAGAACGATTACCTCGAGGTGATCAATATCTATCCATGGAGGGTCGGGATTAAGGAGGAGGTGATATGTATCGATTTCAGAATACGGCTTGAGGGTGATCTGAAAATTGTCTCCGGTATCTCTGAGGCCCATGAGGATATCACTGAGTAGACGTAGTTCATGGCCAAATTTCGCAGCCGGGTATCTGTAGGCCTCCTTTTTGAGAGGAAGGTACCACCACAGTGTCTGTCCATCTGTAAGCAGTAGTTCCTCTTGCGGGGTTATCTGTTCAAGGCGGAGAGAGTGAGGGGGTTTGAAATAGAGTCTTCCTTGGGCAATATCCTGCCTGTCCGCTGCTCCCAGCATTGCCATGGTCTTATTAATGGCCTCCCTGGTATACTGTGCTGTTATTCCCGCAGCGTTTCTATATCTATCCCTGATACCTTGAATGACTGTTGATACACTATCATCAGGTAACACCTGGGGCACGAACATAAAGCTGGAGAGAAAAAGGGAAAGCGAAATCGTAAGGCGAGATCTTGAACTCAAAATTGTTCCCTCCTTGTGAAAACCTCTCGGGGCCTGCTCCCGTCAGACGGACCCACGATCCCTTCCTTCTCCATGGCCTCGATCATCCTGGCAGCTCGGTTATATCCAACTCTGAGTTTCCGCTGGACCATGGATATTGATGCCTGACCTGTCTGGTAGACTAATGCCACTGCATCCTGATATTTTTCATCTTGCTCGCCTCCAAGCTCTTCGATTTCCTCTTCAGAGCTGATATCAGTGACTATAGATGTGTCATAGTCGGGTTTCATCTGCTCTCTGAGGAAGGAAGTCACCCTTTTGACCTCATCTTCAGACACGTATGCACCATGGATTCTGGTAAGCTTGGCTACACCTGGCGGTAAAAACAACATATCTCCATCTCCCAAGAGCTGATCGGCTCCCATTGTATCAAGGATTGTTCTCGAGTCCACTCTGGATGACACCTGAAAGGAGATCCTGGTTGGGAAGTTGGCCTTAATAATCCCTGTTAAAACATCTACTGACGGTCTCTGGGTGGCGATTATCAAATGAATCCCTGCTGCCCTTGCCATTTGTGCCAGTCTTGCCAGAGACTCTTCGACATCCCTGCTGGAGATCATCATAAGGTCAGCAAGCTCATCAATAATAATGATAATGTATGGGAGGTGCTCCTCAGTCTTTTTGTCTACGTCAGGGCTAACAGAACCTCTTTCTTTCTTAATCTTTCGGTTATAGGCCTCTATATTCCTCACACCTTTGTCTGAGAGAAGGGCAAAGCGTCTCTCCATTTCGTCAACAGCCCATCTCAGGGCACTGGTTGCCTCTTTAGGATTGTTGACCACTGGGTGCAATAGATGGGGGATGTCCTGGTACGGCGAAAGTTCTATTCTTTTTGGGTCAACCATGACAAAGCGGACCATTTCCGGAGGGTTCTTAAAGAGGATACTGTTTATCATGGCATTAATAGATACACTTTTGCCTGTTCCTGTTGCACCAGCAACAAGAAGATGTGGCATTCTGGTCAGATCAGTGATCACTGGTTGGCCGATTATGTCCATTCCTAAGGCAATGGTCAGCCGGTAGGGAGAGTCCTGAAAAATCTGGCTGGATAGGATTTCCTTTAAGGTCACGAGTCTTCTCTTATTGTTCGGTATCTCTATTCCTATGGCTGATTTTCCAGGGATTGGTGCTACAATCCTGATATTTGATGCCCTCAGGTTGAGTGCAAGATCATCTGCTAAGGAGGCTACCTTGCTTATCTTGACACCTGGTGCCGGCTTGAATTCATACATGGTAATTACCGGGCCTGGTACGATCTCAACCACCTCACCCTCCACTCCGAAATCCCTGAGCTTCCCTTCGAGCCGGAGGGCGTTCATTCTCAGGCTCTCTTTCTCCACCTCGGTGTCTGACGGTTTTGGGGTTTCATCCAAGAGCTTCAAGGGGGGGAGTTTGAACTTACCGGGTACACTCATAAAAGGGAAAAATTCTTGGGTTGGTTTAGACAGTTTCTGGGAAGGGGGCTCAACAATAGTCAGCTTCCTGCCTCGGTCTTTAGTAACCTTTTTTGCGATGGTTTTTCTTGTTTTTGCTCTTTTTCTTCGCTCCATAAATTTGAGCCATTTTTCGTTGGTATAGATCGCAACAGTAGAAACTACCTCCCAGATTGCTTCAAAGAGCTTGCCAAAGGAGAATCGGGTGATGAACATGAAGGAGATCACAAAGATGGCAAGAAAAAGTGTATATGCACCGAGAAAATTGAATACCTTTTTCCCTAGTCCAGCACAATGCAGGCCTGACAACCCTCCGCTAACCAGTGCGCCCCGGTAAGGTATCCCATCTGGTTTGTAAAGAGAGACCAATGCAGAAAAAGACAGAACCAGCAGGACCATGCTTATGGACATCCAGATCGGGCCAGAGGGAAACTTACCCCTGAAAAAGCAGATGGCGAGGTAGAGGAGGATGGCTATGAGCCAGAAGGATGAAAGGCCAAGAAGCAGAAAGAGGCACCCGGCCAAATGAGAACCTATAGGCCCAAAAAGGTTCTCTGTATGGTCAAGAGCTCCTGCCTTTTTCCAGAAAAGTGGATCCTGGGGGTTGTAGGATACAAGACTTACTGCAACTACAAGGGTTAACAGTAGAAAAACTACTCCCCAAATCTCCCTTTTGATAGGGTAGTCGGACGATGCCTTAGCCATTGTGCTACTTTCTTTCTATGTTAAGATCTTTTTATCGAAAGATCATTGGTAACGCCGATAATTTTAAATTTATTCGCCTCTTTTTACCAGAAAACAGGTGAAAGAACCATTGCTTTGCTCATCGATACAGGGTAACATCAACGTTCAGGGCATGGGTATCTTTTTTTTGGATTATGCCCCTGGCCCAGACCCGGCATGCTAGGTTGCGGTTATAGAAAGCCATACATAAGCAGTAAACACGGTTGTATATTCCAGTCCTGTCGCGCCAGGGCAGGCCTGTGACATGGCCCTGCTCATCGATAGTTTCTTGGGTTAAGAGGTTGATGTCATAGTGGCAATTCAGCATGTTTAAGGAATGGGGAGGTGGCATCCTTTTCCGAGAGAATAGGGTCTTTGATGGGCCAGTCAATGGCCAACTCCGGATCATCCCACCTGATTGCCCGTTCATATCCCGGTTCATAAAAATCAGTACATTTGTAGAGAAACTCTGCCCGATCAGATAATACGCAGAAACCGTGGGCGAAATTCGGAGGGATGTAAATAGCCCTTTTATTGTCCGCAGATAGCAGTGTCCCGAACCATTTCCCAAAATTTTGCGACGATCTCCTGATGTCCACAGCTATATCAAATATCTGGCCAAATAAGACCCTCACTAACTTCCCTTGGGGCCTTTTTATCTGGTAATGAAGCCCCCGTAGTGTTCCTTTTGTGGACATGGACTGGTTATCTTGCACAAACTCCACATCGATACCTCCAACTGCGAATTTTTTTTGATGATAGGTCTCCATGAAGTAGCCCCTCTTGTCAGGAAAGGTATCCAGCTCGATAATGATGACGTCTTTTAGGATTGGAGATGGGCTAAATATCATTTGTATGGCCCCCCGGAGCCCCTGTGCTTCCCGGTTTATCGTCTAATATCTCCAAAATGTATTGGCCATAGGAGCTTTCTTTCATACGCATGGCAAGGATCTCTAACTGATCCGCTGATATGTATCCCATTCGGTAGGAAATCTCTTCAAGACAGGCGGTCTTTAGTCCCTGTCGCTGTTCAATAGCATGAATGAAGTTAATGGCCTGTATCATGGACTCATAGGTGCCTGTGTCGAGCCATGCAATACCTCGGCCTAGGGTTTCAACCTTCAATTGGTTATTTCGCAGGTAGGCCATATTCACATCAGTGATTTCAAGCTCCCCTCTCTTGGATGGCTTTAGTTCAGAGGCGATAGAGCAAACCTGATTATCATAGAAGTAAAGGCCGGTTACAGCATAGTTTGACTTCGGGATTTTTGGCTTTTCCTCAATGCTCGTGGCATTTCCCGTTGCGTCAAACTCGACCACCCCATATCTTTCGGGCTCGCGTACCCAATAACCAAATATGGTGGCACCTTTTTCATTGTTTGCTGCTCTCCTCAGAGAATCTAAAAAGCCGTGTCCATAAAAGATGTTGTCCCCGAGGATGAGACAGGAAGGATGATCACCAACAAATTCTTTTCCTATAATAAAGGCCTGAGCCAATCCCTCCGGTCTTGGCTGTACTGCATAAGAGAAAGAGAGACCAAGCTGCTGGCCATCACCTAATAAGGTCCTGAAGTTTGGAATATCGTGGGGAGTAGAGATGATTAATATCTCTCTGATGCCTGCAAGCATCAGGACAGAGAGTGGATAATAGATCATCGGTTTGTCACACACGGGAAGGAGTTGCTTGCTTACCGATATGGTGATAGGGTACAGACGAGAGCCAGAGCCGCCTGCTAAAACAATCCCTTTCGTAGTTTTCTTGGTCATTTACTCATCCCTATGATATTTCAGTAACATTCAAAAGTGTTTACAAGAACCACTGTGAGCAGTCGTTTACACTCTAAAGCAGGGCATGGCTGTTTTTGAAAGGCCACATCCCTTGAAGCTAATAGATGGGGCCTTGAGAAAATTGGCATGACCTGATAGGGCTAAATATATACACCTTCTATAGCCAATACACCAATAAGTGAACACTTTTGAATGTTACTAATATTTTAGGTATCGCCCTGTTTCAATATCTTCTACCCAGGCTCTGTTATCCAGATACCACTCAATAGTCTCTGCAATGCCTCGTTCAAAGGCAACCGAAGCCTCCCAGTGGACCTCATCTCTTATTTTGGAGGCATCAATTGCATATCTTCGATCATGCCCAAGCCTGTCAGGGACATATTCTATCAGCTCCGTCCTTGGTTTAGAATTAATTAAACCGAGTCTTTTGTCGAGATAGTCACAGATCATAGTAACAATGTCTATATTTTGCTTTTCACAATTCGCACCGATGTTATATCTTTCACCGAGCAGCCCTCTTTCAAGTGTGGCCAAGATGGCCGAACAGTGGTCATCGACATATAGCCAGTCCCTCACGTTTCTTCCGTCACCGTATAAAGGGAGCGTTTTTCCTTTTGTGGCATTGCTGATGATCAGGGGAATCAGCTTTTCAGGAAACTGATAAGGGCCATAGTTATTGGAAGAATTCGTGATAATCGTCGGTAAAGAGTACGTTCTGTAAAAGGCATTTACAAGATGATCAGAGGCTGCCTTGCTTGCTGAATAAGGGCTGGATGGATCATAGGGAGTTGTTTCTGTGAAGAGGCCGGTATCGTTGAGTGATCCATATACCTCATCGGTGGAGATTTGAACAAAGCGCTTTTTGGTCACCTCTGAAGCATGATCGAACCAGTATTTTTTTGCGGTCTCAAGGAGCGTAAAGGTTCCAAGTATGTTGGTGTTGAGGAATTCAGCTGGTTCAACTATACTTCTATCCACATGAGATTCAGCAGCAAAATTTACAATCCAATCAATATCAGATTCCCTAAAGATATTCTTGACGATCTGTTTATCACGGATATCACCTCTTATGAATTGGTAACGCGATGGTGCATATTCCCTCACAACGTCCGATAGATTGGCGAGGTTTCCGGCGTAGGTAAGCTTATCGAGGTTTACAACCTGAGTTTCGGTACGATTTCTAAGAACGTATCTAATAAAATTACTGCCAATGAAACCGCACCCACCAGTTACCAGTATAGTTATCATTGCTTCTGCCTACTCATTAGCCTCGATTATTTTATCGAAAATAGTAAAGGCAGCGGAAAGGGCCGGATTGTCATCTGGCAAAGTAACGGTAGGATTACCAGCCATGTCGAAGTCGTAAAGGATATCATCTTTTGGAATGCTGCCAGCCAGGTTCAGTCCGTGTTTGGTGATTGTCTTTTGCAAGGAGTCAGTTATGCCCTCCCGTGCCTGATTGATTATCAGAAACCTCTTTCCAGCTGCAACCTTCAACTCATCCACGAGACTGCTAATGCGGCCGGCAGTCTCAATCCCCCGTATGGAGGCATCAGAAACCAGGATAAGAAGGTTAACATTGTTTGTTGTCAAGCGGCTTATATGTTCCATGCCGGCTTCATTATCCATAACCACAAAGGGATAATTATCTATGAGTTTCCCCAAATACATAATCAACAGGGTATTAGCAGCACAGTAACATCCAGGACCTTCCGGCCTTCCCATGGCAACAAGGTCAAACCCTTCCCCTTCAACCACAGCTTCTGCCAGCTTTATCTCCATAAACATCTGTTTGGTCATCCCCTGTTGAACCACCCCATCTTTCATTTCCTCCCGACTAGTGCCCAGTGTGGCCGTTAAGGAAACGCCAAGCACTTCGTTCAGGTTGGTATTTGAATCGGCGTCGACCGCCAGTATGGGGGTTTTCCCTTTTTGAACCAAATATTTGATCAAGAAGCCTGCAAGGGTGGTTTTACCTGTTCCTCCTTTTCCGGCCATGGCTATTGTATAGGGCACTTTTCCACTGCTCCTTTCTTGCTGTATAACAAGTTAGTCTTCCACAGAATAAATTCCATTCTAAACAATGAGGCGTACACTGTCAACGACAGAGATTGATAGGCTTTGATCTGTGTTTTCCCTTATTCTTGTCTTGACATTTTTCCCTATTAGGGTAAGTTAAGTATCACTCATTCTCAGTGTTGCT
This sequence comes from Deltaproteobacteria bacterium, assembly GCA_019310725.1. Classification (GTDB taxonomy): domain Bacteria; phylum Desulfobacterota; class DSM-4660; order Desulfatiglandales; family B25-G16; genus JADFWK01. The sequence goes on from JAFDDT010000073.1 coordinate 10,117, forward strand.
TACTGTGGGTCTTGTTTACGGCTAGATCTTGGGTGGTTACTTTACCTAAATAATTACGAGGATCATATGACAAAAAAAGTAGATCAAATTAGAAATGTGGCTTTGGTAGGGCATAGTGGATGCGGAAAGACATCACTGGCAGAGGCTATACTGTACAGTGCTAAGTCGGTAAACCGGTTGGGAAGAGTAGATGATGGTACCTCCACCATGGATTTTGAACCTGAGGAGATAAAGAGAAAGGCTACCCTGGGCACGGCCTTCCACCCCTACAATTGGAAAAATGGGAGGTTCAACCTGATAGATACGCCGGGAGAAAATGATTTCATTTCCGATACCAAGATATGTCTCCAGGCGGCCGAAGGGACTGTTGTTGTTGTTGATGCCGTTGACGGCATCAGAGTTGGAACCGAAAAGGTCTGGGGATTTGCCGAGGAATATAGTTTGCCTCGGGTGATATTTATCAACAAACTGGACCGGGAACGGGCTGATTTCTATAAAATCTTGAAGGAAATAGAGGATATATTCTCTATAAATGTGACACCCATTTACCTCCCAATCGGGGCCGAAAATGACTTTAGTGGCATAGTAAGCCTGATTACACTACAGTCCTATCTTTATAAGAATGATGGGAGCGGTTCGTTTAAGGATGGTGATATCCCCGGTCCGATGGCCGAGACAGTGGATACATGGCGTGAGAAAATGATGGAAAATATCGTCGAGGTCAATGATGATATTATGGAAAAATACCTTGATGGTCAACAAATTAGCCCGAAAGAGACAGAAGAGATCTTTATAGAAGGTGTGAAATCGGGCATGGTTGTACCAGTTATTCCCGGATCTGCTCTCCTTAATATCGGTGTAAAACACCTCTTGGACATTATTGACCAGGTCTTGGCTTTTCCGAGTGAGAGAGGAAAGGTTAAAGGGCATAAGATTCGCAGTGATGAAGACGTGGAATTTGATGCCCTTGATGATGCCCCTTTTTCAGCTCTAGTTTTCAAGACTCTAGCAGACCCTTTTGCAGGTAGACTCAATGTGTTTAAGGTTATGTCTGGAAAGATCAGCTCAGAATCCACGGTCTTTAATTCAACAAAGGGAGTAAAAGAAAGATTGGGCCAGTTGCTATCAATTGAAGGCAAAAAGCAAACACCAATCAAAAAAGCTGGTGCCGGCGACATAGCAGCTGTAGCCAAGCTCAAAGAGACTGCAACAGGTGATACCTTTTGCATTGAGGATAATCCAGTTGTGTTTGATGCAGCCCAGCCATTTTCACCAACCATCTCTTTCGCCATAGAAGCCACTGAAAAAGAGAATGAGGACAAGGTGTACTCTTCTCTGGCGAAATTGATGGAGGAAGATCCTACCCTCAAAGTGGATAGAGATCAATCAACCTCAGAGATTATCCTGTCAGGAACAGGTCAGATTCACCTGGAGAATACGAGAGATAAATTAAAGAGAAAATTTGGTGTGGAGATCAATCTGAAGACCCCAAAGGTTCCCTACAGGGAGACGATTAGAAGTGCCAAGGAAAAAATAATCTACCGGCATAAAAAACAGACCGGGGGCCGGGGTCAGTTTGCCGAGGTACATTTTGATATTTTCCCTCTGGAACGGGGGGAAGGGTTTGAGTTTAAAGAGGCATTGACCGGCATGAATGTGCCCAGGAACTTTGTCCCAGCCGTTGAGAAGGGAATAGTGGAGGCTATGAGGAGTGGGGTTTTGGCAGGATACCCTGTTGTGGACTTAAAGATCCGTTTTTATGATGGGAAATCACATGAGGTTGACTCCTCTGAGATGGCCTTTAAGATTGCTGCCTCCATGTGTTTCAAAAAGGCTGTTCAGGAGGCTACACCTATTCTTCTTGAGCCGATTATGAGCATAGAGATAAGAGTCCCGGAAGATGTGATGGGAGACGTCATAGGTGATATTAACGGCAGGAGGGGTAAAGTTCTGGGGATGGATACCGAGGGGAAACACCAGATTATAAAGGCTGAGGTGCCTCTTGCTGAGGTTTTGAGATATTCCTTTGATCTAACATCAATAACTGGCGGTAGGGGCAGTTTCCAGATGAAGCATTCACACTATGAAGAGGTTCCGGCACAACTAGCAGACAAGATAATAGCTGCCTCTAAAGCGGAAACAAGCTAAAGGTTGCCCATTGATGATAAAGGCTGGGGTATTAACGATCAGTGACAAAGGATCCAGGGGACAGAGAAAGAATGAATCTGGTGCTGTGGTTGCTGATTTGCTAACCAAGGCAGGCTACCCCGTTGAAAAACAGGCTATTGTTCCTGATGACAAGGAAAAGATTGCAGAGTGTTTGATTACCTGGGTTGACAAAGATGGTATCAGACTCGTTGTGACGACCGGAGGAACTGGGGTCAGCCCAACTGATGTAACTCCTGAGGCCATGCTCAGGGTAATCAAATATCAGGTACCTGGCATGGCCGAGGCCATGAGGGCTGCGAGTCTGAAAAAAACTCCTCATGCTATGCTTTCCCGGGCAATTGTCGGGGTCAGGGGAAGCAGTCTCATAATAAATTTACCCGGAAGTCCTGATGGCGCAAAGGAAAACCTGTCTGTTATCTTACCAGCGCTGAGCCATGGGCTGGCTAAAATTGGTGGCGATCCTAGCGACTGCACTTAGATTTCCCCTCGGACTATGCGATTATCAAAAACAGGGGTAATTGACTGCTGCCTCTCCTACCAGGTTTCCATACTTGATACCCAAACGGAAATCCCCTTTCACTGGGTCTAAAACGTTCTTTGACAAATCTGGGGCTCCGTCCAGGCGATGTCAAAACTCGCCTTTAGGGATCAAGCAGTTGACATCGCTTATCTTCCACTTCGCCAAGATTTGTTAGCAAAAAACGTTTTAATAACCGCTCAAATGAATTTCTGTTCGGCCAACAGCCCGTCTGAGCCTGATACCCACTGGACTAGCGAAGCTTTGCCTCAAACCGATCCATCCTCCGTAGCGGGCTACTGCGGACACCGTCGGCCATAGCCTTTGGCATCGGACGAGGACGGGCGAGTGAAGAAAAATCATATTCCATTGATTGAGGCAAAGCGATGTTGGTTCCGTCTAAGGTCATAGGGTTGCGCTGGCGGTTTCGTATGACGTAAACCGTTAACCGTTTCGAGCTGCGCCCGCCTGCTAGCGCCTGAGCGAAGCAATGGCGGGCAGGCAGCCGCAACCCTTCTACGATCCCAATTATCCTTTGCATCTTAGTTGTATTACAAAAACTTGATACAAATTTCAAGATCTTGCTTCATATAGAGGGCTAGCTACTCTGGAAGCCTTGTGCAACGAGGATTTCTGCTTCGGTAGTAAAGGTTTTGCTGATTATGGTGATAATGCAAAATCGGTTTTCTTTCTGGAAGAACATGATAGTCTTGGGGGATGTGATGGAGCTCAAGAAACGCCAACCGTCCTCGGGTAATTTGATCCTAAAGAAGCTGATGAGAGAGTTTGACTCAACCTTTCCGGAAAAGGTGAGCAACCCAGAGGCAAATTCGGTTGTTTGGAAGACAAAGGACCTCTCCCTTTGAATCTCCATTTCCCTTGGAACAGACACATCCTTAAAATCGTAATAAAGGGCAGCCTGTGGTTTCGTGGCTTGTTGAACGGGTTGGGATTGTTCAGGGGTTGTTGTCTGTTCGGAGAGGATGCTCGTGGCACAAGCGGCAATGACTATCAGCAAAGGCATAACCAAGAACGGTGCAATGAAAGCTCTAATGGAGGTCTATCTGATTTTTCAAGATTCGGTGTTTATCGTGTAAGTGGAGATCTCAGTGGCAATTTCTTCTTGACTCAATGTGTCCCCCCGCCTATACTTCCACCGACTTTGAGACACAGGCCAGTTCGGGGTTAACCGAGAAGCGTAGACAATGCAACAATTGCCCAGGTGGAAAATCGTTGATTATTTGTGAGGCGCATTAATGAAATGGAAGAGTTTGATTTTGTTTTTGCTCGTTTTTTTTGCCCTTTGCTTTCCCGTCTTTGCAGCAGGACATTCTCCTGAGGGGGGTTCCGAACACATCAATTTAGGTGAAATTCTCTCTCTTTGCAGCACTATTCCGTTTATCGGGATATTGCTTTCAATCGCCTTATTGCCTCTTTTTGCTCCTGGATTCTGGCACCATCATTTTGGAAAGGTCTCGGCCTTTTGGGCTATTGCCATAGCAATCCCTTTGTTGACTGCCTATAAAGGGGTAGCGCTTCACAGTTTTCTTCATATCCTCATAGCCGATTATGTTCCCTTTATTATCCTGCTATGGGGTCTTTTTACTATCTCCGGGGGTATTTTGCTCAAGGGGAGTTTGCGGGGAACACCTTTAGTGAATACCATCATAATTGTCATAGGAACTGTTCTCGCATCATGGATGGGAACAACTGGAGCCGCCATGCTACTTGTGAGGCCGTTTTTGCGGGCTAATAACTACCGAAAAAACAGGGCATTCATGGTGGTTTTTTTCATCTTTCTTGTGGCAAACATTGGCGGGGCGCTCACACCGGTGGGCGATCCTCCACTGTTCCTGGGTTTTTTGCACGGCGTTCCCTTTTTCTGGACCTTTCACATCTTGCCTCACATGGCATTGACTGCCGTGATCTTGCTGGCCATATATTTTTTACTCGATCTTTATTATTACCGGAAAGAAGGGCATAGTAGCAGCCAGCAGCTCGATGATGAGGAGAAAAAACCGCTGAGCCTGGCTGGCGCCTACAATTTTGTATTCCTGGCCGGGGTTGTTGGCTCGGTTATCTTTAGCGGATTGGTGAATTGGGGGGAGGTAACCACGTTGGGTGTGGCCAGAAACGTTCAAGAGTGGGTGAGAGACGGTTTTATTATCCTCATGGGCGTGCTTTCACTGATATTTACCTCTTCTCAGATACGGGAGGATAACGAGTTTACGTGGTTTCCCATTAAGGAAGTGGCCTATCTATTTGCAGGGATATTTGTAACGATGACTCCTTGCCTTCTTCTGCTTCTGGCAGGGAGCAAGGGCGCCCTTGGGTTTGTTATAGGTGCTGTGAAAGAGCCTGTTCACTATTTCTGGATTACCGGAGCCCTCTCGAGTTTCCTGGATAATGCCCCTACCTATTTAACCTTTTTCACGAGTGCTCTCGGGAAGTTCTATCCAGGTATGCCAGAAGGGATGGCTGTCTCAAGGTTGATTGCTGAAAACCCGATATACCTGATGGCTATTTCTGCAGGCGCTGTCTTCTTTGGCGCCAATACCTACATCGGAAATGCACCTAATTTCATGGTGAGGTCAATTGCGGAAGAGGCAGGCACGCCCATGCCGAGTTTCTTTGGATATATGTTAAAATATTCGATTGTCTTTCTTGTTCCTGTCTTTATTATCGTAACCCTCATATTCTTTTAAGGTTTATCAGGTTGGGGCACGGCCCTTTTGATCTTTTCAAGGACCCTGATATCGGAAATCCGAGTGGATGGATATTGACCGCCCTTATCTTTCTCAAGATATTTAACCATATCCCAGATAGTAGCAAGGGCTATTGAGACGCCCACAAGGGCCTCCATCTCTACCCCAGTCATAGCTTCGGCCTTTACAAAACATCTGGCCTCAATAAAATTATTTCCCAGAGAAAAATCGACGTCGACAGTATTGAGTGGGATCTGATGGCAGTGTGGTATCAAGCGAGAGGTTTCTTTAGCTGCACCCATGGCTGCTATTTCAGCGACTGGGCGGGGGTCTCCTTTTTTAATCTTATCGTCTCTTACGTTTTGCACTGTTTTCGGGGAGAGGATTATTCGCCCAGAAGCTCGCGCCTCTCTTACAATAGTCGTTTTACCAGTAATATCAATCATACCCATAGTAATGAAAGTGCCTGCCCGCTCGCCAAGGCCTTGCGAGGCAGACGGGCCTAAAGTTTAAAGTTGTCGGTTCGAAACGGGTAACGGGGTCCGGGATATTGTGTAAAAATCTCATATATGCCGATGGTTTTGATGGGGTGGGGACATTAGTTATCCTCATCTTTAGGCTTAATAAAGGGGAACTTGAAAAACTTGATCCCCTCTTCTTTGAGTATTTTTTCTTCTTCTCCTGTAGCCGATCCCCTGATATCCCTCTTTTCTGCTACGCCGTAATGTATTTTCAGGGCCTCCTTAGTAAAAGCAGTACCGACGTCTTCAAAATTGTCCCTTATATACTCCATAATGCCCCTGGCCAGTTTTTTGTAATCAGGCTTACCCTCTTTTGGCTTTTCCTCTGCTTTGGTGCTCTTTATTGCTATCGGAGAGAATACTCTGGTTATTTTGCTGCTCTTACAAAAGGGGCAGGTAATCATTCCCTTGGAATCCTGCTCGTGGAATGATTCAAGGTCCTTAAACCACCCTTCAAAGCTGTGTCCATTAGAACATCGCAGATCGAATGCAATCATTTTACTACCAATAAGAAATTTCGTATAAGTTCAGCCACAAAGGCACGAAGAAATGATTATGTTTTTGTCAAAAATGATATTGGAAGAATCATATAATAATCTTGGTGTTGTGGCGTGAGAATTACCTTTCTTTCCTATTCAGTATACAGCACAGCTAATATTGTTGTCGCATGTTTGCCGTGACACTTGACGAGGTGTGGAACAGTAGAGTCGTAATATATCGCGTCACCTGTTTCAAGAAGGTGAGCCTCTTTCCCCAGGCGAACCTCCATCGTTCCCTCAAGAACATAGATAAATTCCTGACCATCATGGGTTGACCGTTCTTCTTCAATCTGTGATGGCTCCAGCTTGACAATTAAGGGTTCCATATGCCTATTCTTCTTATAGGGGGCCAGAGATGAAAATTCGTACCCGTACTTATCGCTTGTTTTGGCGTCATATCTAGATACGAGCTTTCGGTCATTTTTGCGCACAATCGTGTAAGGGAGATCCTCCGCACCAGAAATAAAATAACCCATTTTCATGTCAAGGGCCTTTGCCAGTTTGATAATGGTTCCCAGGGGTGGAGATATTTCACCTCTTTCTATTTCCGTCAAGAGTCCAACCTTTAATCCCGTTCTTTGAGAAATGTCTTCCAGGCTCAATCCCTTTTTCTCTCTTATCTGTTTGACGCTCTCACCAACCTTTAGAACAATCTCTTTCTCGGAAACAGCGTAACCAGCTCTATCCGCAAGATATTTTTCTTCATCCTTTGCCGAAAAGTGGCTGAGGTCATCCAAAAAATCTGCATATCTATCAGTTTCTGGGCCTGTCTTTTTTTCTTTCATGCTTGTCTCCTTTTATTGGCTCAAAAGGCCGTTAATCTTTTAATATCATCCTTGGTCCCCGGTGTCAATTAGACGAAAGGGCTCATGACACGAACGGCTGATTTAGGGGGTTCTAGCCTCAAAGGAGTCAACCCCTATCCTTGCATGAGAGCATAAAGCTTGCGGGCAAGAGGGGTCATCAAAGATTTTGCACTAAAAGGCATCCACCAGTAGAAATTTGGCTGAAATGTCATCCGGTAAAACAATTCCGTCTAAATTATAGCGAAGTCCATGCCCCGGCAAACTGCAAGGTCAACAAAAATGAACCAACCACAAACAGGAGGTATAAGCGTTCACAGGTTCAAAGTTTCCCTATGAAATCAGGGTTCAGGGTTATCTTTCTTTGACTTTTCTTGGAGACCAGCCCGGCGTATGGCGGGATGCAAGCACGACCGATGGCCCTAGTGGGTCGAGCATCATCATAAATGTCCTGAAACTCAGATTGATCCAACACCAAGTAAAGCTTACTCTGAACTTCGGTGCAAGACCGTTCAGAACTCACAAAATAGCTGTTCAGATTTTCCGTGAACCTTGAACCATTGAACCTTTGAACCCGTGAACGGCTACCAGCAGGTATTCACCGGTTCAAGATCTATTTGCAGATCTGGTGGTGCCCGAGGGTAACCTATTGCCACGAACTCTTGCCTTCTGTGGGCAGGCGTATTGTTATTGTGCCTGGTCCATTGCAATTCTATGAGACTATGATAAGATCACATGACAAAGGGAAGTCCTCAAGCCCCCTTCAGAGATGTCAGGTCTTTACAGGCTATTGCCGAAATCCCTTTTCGCTTGGTCTAAAACATTTTTTTGATAAATCTAAGGCTCGCTCCAGGCGATGTCAAAACGTGCCCTTAGGGCAGAGCCACGTCATGGTGAAACCTAAGGCTATTGATTCTTAAGCCTCTTGCAGGATATGGGTATCTTTTTTTTGGATTATGCCCCACATAGTTTAGATGAGTGGGCGTTTCAAAAAAAAGATACCCATACCCTGGACTTTGACGTTACCCTGTGCTTAGGGCTCAAAAGGCTGACATCGCTTATCTTCAGCTTCGCCAAGGGTTTTTGGGATTTCCCTTTGGGCAACAGCCTGTTTAGAGGCTGAACCTCAAAAGTGGATAAGTGATGTCTTTCTTCTGCAGGGTATTTGGCAAAGTCTCAGGTGTGCACTGTAGAATCTATGGTGACAAGGTGCCCTGCTAGCGGGGCACATGTCAAGCGATAGGAGATGTGTTTGGTCATGAAGGAGAATCAACTGCCGCATGCCGATGGGAGTAGTCGTCTTATCAGTGACCGAGAGGAAAACACCCAAATCCAGCGGGTGGCCCTCTATGCTTTTCTCATTAACCTTGGGCTCGTGGGGATCAAGGTCGCGTTAGCATATTTCTCGGCTAGCCTCGCTGTTGCAGCCAGTGCTGTTGACTCCGCCACTGACTCTGCTGCCTCACTGGCTGTTATTGGTGGGCTTAAATTGTCTGCACGCAGGAGTTCCGCATTTCCTTACGGACTATACAAGATCGAGAATGTTATTTCGGTGATTATTGCTATTTTCATCTTTGTGGCGGGGTTTGAAATCGCCACGAGAGCTCTTTCATCTCCAGAGCAATCGCCGGTAATCACGCCTTGGATTTTAGGCTGGCTAGTCGCTGGTGTGTTGATAAACTTGTTCTTTGGCCGATACGCCACTGCGGTGGGAAGGCGGACTGAATCTCCTGCCTTGATCGCCGAAGGACGCCATCGACAGGTTGATGTTATATCATCAATAGTGGTGGTACTGGCTGTAGCGCTCAGCTATTTTGGGGTGGAAATCGATTTTTTTGGAATCACCATAGATCATATCGGGGCCGGTCTTGTTGTTGTCTTTATCGCTTATGCTGGCTGGGAATTGCTTTCCGACGGTATGCGGGTGCTCCTCGATGCTTCAATCGAGGCGACAGCCCTTGCCCAGGTACGGCAGATAATTGAATCTGAACCCATGGTAAAGGAGATCCGATGGCTGACAGGCCGTAATGCAGGTCGTTTTCGGTTTATAGACACCTTTATTGTGATGCGAACCGGTGATTTGAAAAAGGCTCATGCAATCAGTGAACATATTGAGGACGAGATCCGCAAACAAGTACCTCATATAGAGCGGGTAGTCATCCACTACGAACCCCAAGTGCTTCGGGACCAGCTTATTGCAGTACCCTTAGCAGACATGACCGGTAAAACCAGCCCCCACTTTGGAGAGGCACCATGCTTTGCCTTGGTGCGGTTGCGGTTGGCCGATGGAGAAATCGAACGACAGGAGGTGATTGCAAACCCACACACTACCGTTACAAAGGCCAAGGGCATTCGTGTAGCCGAATGGCTGGTCAATCAGAGAGTGGATGCATTAGTCGTCAGAGAGGACCTGCACAAAAAAGGGCCTGCTTACGTGTTTGCGGACGCCGGAGTTGAGGTTCGGGTCTCGGGAGATGAACATCTAGATCAGGTCATCGCCTCGTTTCGCACTTGAGTATGTGTCCGTGTTGTTTGCGATGACTCAGTAAGAAAGGGGACATCTCTAGTCGAATTTGATCTTTTCCTTCAGGAATGATCTCGTGCTCTTGCTTACCGGAAGCTTGTCTAGTTCTTGGGGACCGATCCAGCGAGCCTCGCATGCATCACTTCTGGGATGTGGGCTGCCACTGATATAATCGGCAAGAAGATCTACAATCACGTAATGGAATCGGATGCGCCCCTGGTCGTCGCGTTCAATCAGGTCAAAGGTATATACTGGGCTTCGAGCCCGGATGATAACCCCTGTCTCTTCCTTGACCTCTCGCTCGGCTGCCTCTTTCAGGGTTTCCCCCAATTCCAGGCGACCGCCGGGAATGGCCCAGAGCCCTTTGCCAGGCGGTTTGTTGCGCTTGACGAGAAGAACTCTGTTCTCTCTGAACACGAGTGCCCCTACCGCAACCTGAGGGCTATTTGGATACTCGCTTCTTGTCATAAGGGTCTGTCTGCTGGTTTTTCCCCTGGTGAGAGCCTCGCCTGTAAGGAAACTTCAGGTTCCTGGCCCTTACTTACCATATCCTCCACAGTTCCCATAGGCCTTTATGAAAGGCTCTGACCCTCAAAGATTATTGTTATCTTATGGAGGAGTGAAGAACAGGGAGAACAACCAGATCATGATTGATATGGAAATCAAGGAGAAAATGAAACTAGCAACAAGGAACTGATTGACGATGGCCCTGTTTCCCCCTGACCGTTCTGTAACAAGCGGAACCGCAGTGACCGGTGGTATGGCACTCTCCAAGAGGACAAGCAGGGCAACATGATATGAAGGGCGGATGAGCAGCAAGATGCCAAGAAATACAAGGGGAAAAGCAATATTTTTGATGATTACAAATTTTGTGATTTCCACGAATTGAAGTTGGCCCTTTTGCTGGAAATCCATATAGATATTGCCACCAAGTATTATCATTAGAAGTGGTATCGTCATACCACCCACCAAACTGAAAATTGAAAGCACAAAATCTGGGATGATATCCTGCAGTCCGACCAGGCGAATAACAATTGCTAAGAGCGTTACGATAAGCACTGGATGTATTATCTTTTTCCAATTTGGCCCGCTCCTTTCCTTTTTTTCGAAGAAAAGGTGATAGGTACTGAAGAAAAAGGCTGGATAAAAGATGGTAAACAGGAACAGGAACACAAGATACGGTGATTCATTTCCATACATTCCCCCAATTATAGCTAAGGGGAAAAATATGGCATTTTGGTAAAAGAGGCTGATCGCAAATTCTCGCCGAGTATCCTCTTTTGATATGAACCTGGCCATAAACGTTAACAAACCTGCACATGCCATGAAAAAGAAACACCAAATGGGCAATTGCCACCAGTCAGGAGACTCAGTTGGCGAGAAATCTCGGATTATTTTCACGAAAATAAGACTCGGTAGGGCAATATCAAGGGCAAGGGGTGAGAGTAGAGCAAGAATGTCTCCTGGCAGGATTCGCCTTCTGATAATCCAAAAACCTAAGAT
>JAFDDT010000281.1 GCA_019310725.1 Deltaproteobacteria bacterium
CTGTTGGCTTCATGGTGTACACTCCTTTTTTATAAATGCCCGGAATTGAGCAAGTAAGGGGGTTATACACTATTTTTGATTTTTTTTCTGTCGCGTAGCGGCTTCGTCCAACAAGGTGCTTGAGAGAGATGCTCAGGGTAGTGCGGCTCAAGCATTTGCGAAAAATCATGTTAAATTATACCACCATCGAAGGCTGAGTTACCCTGAGCACCCCTCAGCACAGTCGGACCGCAAAACAAGGAAACGGAGATCCGCACACATGAGAATCTTCCTCACAGGCGTTAGCTGCGTTGGCAAGACAACGATCGGTGCCAAGCTGGCTGCACTCCTAGGCTATTCTTTCTTTGACCTGGACGACGAGATAGAGAGGTTTTTCGGGACCTCCATTGAACGATTGCAGAACCGATTCCTGACGATGCATTCCTACCGAGAGGAGGCATCAAAAGCTCTGATACACATCCTAACTCAAGCCGATAGTGAGGATTCCGTCATCGCTTTGCCTCCGAGTGGGCTCATGGGAGGTTTCTGGCGGGTAGTAAAGAAAGCCAAAGGAACGGTCATTGTTCTCACAGATGGGCCTGAGAACATCCTGCAAAGGATCACTTTCTATGACATAGACTCGCGACCGATCCACAAGCATTTGACAGAGAAAGAGAAACGGCTTTACCTTAGGGAAATCAAAAAGGACATCACCTACTTTCGCAAGACATATGGGCGAGCTGACGCCGAGGTCAACATATCGGGTTTAACCCCTGACATGGCGGTAGTGAGAGTGAAGGAGATTGTGGGGCAGTTCTTGAGCAGGGAGTATGCTCCTCCGATCATAGGAATCCGAACCACCGGATGAAGGTTGACCGAAAAAGCCGGCACTTTTTTCTCTTTTGCCCGTGCCTTGTTAATCGTGGCTTTCGCTAAGGCTTTCTTGGCTTTTTCGTCAACTTTTCCGAACGTTAGGCTATCAGGGTGATCGTCAAATCACAGTTTCTTTCGTCGAGATGAGGTAACATGGCAAAAAGCAGAAAAATATGGGTGTTCAGTCCTCCAAAGCAAGCCAAGCCTAGACTGCCAAATGCTCTTAAGGCAAATATGACAGCAGAGGCGAACGACCTCATTGATACCATTTTGAAGCCGACACACGTTAAACATCCTGCCGGAGACGAGCGTTTTAACTACGTCGTTGACATTTATTCGAAATGGTATCGGAACTATTTTTACTTCTGCTCCAAGTATGCCTGCCCTGGTCCAAATGCCATTTCACCGTATTTTGAGGCCAGATTTGCTCGTCTGGAATATGTTGGCAATGAACGCTTTAATCTTGCATACATGAGGCACACAGGGAAGTGGTGGGAGATCTATACCGAATTATCTTTGGTCGAGTGCTTGGATGTTATCAGAGATGAACCTCACTTCCTGCCGTGAAAGAACAGCCTAACACATCAATGAACCTGCCCTGAAACCGCTGACGCAGCTTCAGGCAGATTATCTCAATCGTCAGTTGCTAAGAATTTCAAAATGAAAGATCTGACCCCACACCAAAGGGAAGGGGAAAATGGTCCCGCCCCTACTATCTTTATTAATTAAGAGGTGTAAGAGTGGAGAACCTTAAGAACAAAATGAAAAAATTCGCACTCTCTAAAGGTGCAGATCTGGTTGGAATAGCTTCTGTGAGTAGTTTCGAGGGAGCTCCGGATGGCCATAAACCAGAGGACATCCTACCTGACGCAAAAACTGTTATTGTTTTGGCCAAAAGAATTCCGAATGGTGTAGTCATGGATGGACCGGCGACCTCTTATCATAATATGATGATTATTTTCTATGAGCAACTTGATCTCATTGCTCATGAGATGGCCATTTACATTGAACAACAAGGAGGAGTAGCTATTCCTGTTCCATCTGATGATCCTTATTACGACTGGAATCCGGATAAAGTACATGGCCGAGGTGACCTATCCCACAAGCATGCGGCTCAGGCTGCCGGATTGGGTAAATTCGGCAAGAACTCATTGCTCATCACCCCTGAATTTGGAAACAGAGTCCAACTCGTTTCGGTGGTAACGAATCTAAATTTGGAACCCGATCCATTAGTTGAGGATAAACTATGCCCTTCAAAGTGCATAATTTGCATCGAATCTTGTCCTGTGAAAGCCATTACAAATGGGCAGCAAGTAAACCAAAGAGTATGCCGCTCACATATGTTTTTAAAGTTACCAAAAGGGCAAATTATCTATGTCTGCCGAGAGTGTAGGAAGGTCTGCCCAGTAGGCATTAAGTAAACAGAGAAGGGGGCGGGCCACAAAATTTGACATTTCTCTCACGGACTTTGTTGATTGTTGAGGCCTGACCCTCCATTCTTGAATTTAGGTGTCTTATCCGGTGTGCCTGGCCTTGAGGGAAAGAAAATATGTCTTTTCGGCGGCCTAGTATAAATGTTATGCGGTAGATGAATCCTATATTGTTTTCAATGGTGAAAAGATGGAAAAAATTTTTGATGGTAAAAAGACGGCAAAACTAGGCACTGAAAAGAGGGCCGCTGTTGTTAATGTACAAACAGAAGAAAGATTGAAAGAAGTAGCCTCAATATTTGAAGAAAACGGTTGGAAACATACAATTGGATTGGAGCCAGATAAACCAGAGGATATTACCGATTTAGAAATATTATTGAATCCACCAAAACCAAAAATAGCCGAAAAGAAAGTTGGACGCAATGAGCCCTGCCCATGTGGAAGCGGGAAGAAGTATAAAAAATGCTGTGGTAAATAAGGCTATTTTACATTCCAAAAAATTAGTCTGCACATAACGATCTGTTGCACTCTAACGGCTGGAAGCAGGGGCGCTTTTGCTATTCATTTAAAGGGGGAATATAGGATGTGCCCCTCTAAGGGTTCTTCGATGAAGTTCGGGGCATGTTGGAAGCGTTTGGCGGTGGCGCCAAACGATCTCATCTGCTAACCTCTACGACAGGAGACGGGGTTTCGCCGCCACAGTCCGGCGCAAGTCATTTTCAAGCAAGGAGAAACAGATATGGGTGATAAGGGGAAAAAAGATAAAGGCAAAAGAGAACAGCAGAAAAAGGCCCAGCTTAATCCAAAGGAAAAACGAAAATTGAAAAAAGAAAAGAAATAAATGCCCAGTGCTGTCCGGTGACCTTAAATCAAGCACGGAAGTTATGTACCGGCTACTAGAAGAGACAATTCAAACCGTCGCAAATGGCGGCCTAACCAATAAGGATTGAGTCGATCCTGAGCGTATTTGCCTCTAAAATATCAAAACGGATCAATATGCAACAAACGATAGAATCAGACGATTTTTCAATTAGGTTACGCAAGGTTATCTCTTTGGCTTGGTCGGTTTTTATGAGAAAAGCAGGAAATGATTTGCTTCCAATTAACAAAGAGGCCTCCGTGCAATTGCAGTATGCTTACATTCTTCAGCAAATATTACCGCTTATCAGATATAAAGATGATGAAAACGCAGAAATTGGGAACAGGAATCTAATTCAGTGCCAGCATCAGGGATACATATCAGTACCACAGGCAGGATTTAATTCTAGTCCATCCATTTAATTCCATTCATATCATTCCTCAAGACTTG
>JAFDDT010000074.1:0-12527 GCA_019310725.1 Deltaproteobacteria bacterium
TAATCGCCCTGCTAGGTCTATTATGAGCTATGTGCTTGGAACAGAGCATTAAGCCGATAAGCCAGGTCTGGGCCAGGGTTTTTGTAACATCACTAAGGTGCAAAGGATAATTGGCATCGTAGAACGGTTGCGGTTGCCCGCCCGCCATTGCTTCGCTCAGGCGTTAGCAGGCGGGCGCAGCTCGAAACGGTTAAGGTCATACGAAACCAGCCCGCCATAAGTCTGGCGGGCCAGCGGCGCAACCGTATAACTTTAGACGAAACCAACATCGCTTCGAGTCAAATAATGGAATATGTTTTTCTCCACTCGTGGGTTTGAGGCAAAGCTTCACTCGAGGGGGACATCTGAAAAGCAGGGGTTTATAGGAAGGGAGAGCAGAGATGAATAAAGACCCGTAGATGATATAAGGAACTACGGGCCTTTTCTGTGGGTTGAAAGGTTAACGATTCAACGTCTTAGGGAACTAAAGTTAGGCTGATAGGTGAACCACACAACTGGGCCTTGTCTACACTATCTTCCCACGATGGCGTTATAATCCCAGGTGCACATCCCTTGCTCACATAACGTGTGCAGGCGCCCTGTGGAAAAGATGCACGCACATCCGAGAAGTTCTCTATAAGCACTACCTCAAATTACCTTATTCCAGCATACCCTTTGGAGGCTCTCGCATATCATATCTTTTAGGTATTGGGTAGCACTCAACAGTATCTTACCTTTGATATACTGCCAGAATCGTGCCAAATTGCAAGGCAAGAGATATGAGCAATGATTGCAACTAGTTAGCTCAATCCCACTGAAAATATTAATCAAAAACTGCCGAAAGTGGTCAAGATGTGTCAAACATGACAACACCTTCAGAATTGCTATGCAAGGCGCACCAAGGTGAAAGATGTGTTGGGCGCCTCATAATGGTCATGCTTGATGAAGATGGCAAGGGTTTTTCTGGAAGCCCTTTCATATCTCTGTTAGGTCTGGCAGTCTCGGAATGGTGGCCATGTAGATGCAATAGATAGAAAGTTTAAAAGACATAAAGGAAGGATAATTCCACAGAGCCTTGCTATTCTTACCGGTGCACGGCCCGATATTTTGCTACCTTTCTGCGTGCCTCAGGATGGTCATGATTGTGAAACAGAATCTCTTCATAGGCGTATTGTGATAGATTCGTCTTACCAGTTAGGCCCAAGGCCCTGGCTCTGTGGAGGAGGGCTGCCTCATTTCCGGGCTCAAGGGCGAGTGAGCGGTCGAAGTAATGGATGGCCATTTCCATATTGCGAATGCTCTGGCCATAGGCATAGAGCCATCCGATTATGTTGTAGATGGGCGGCTTGTAGTCCAAAACTTCCAGTGCCTGATGGGCGTATTCGAGGGCGAGGGTCTCAAGATTCTGCTGTTCGCCTGTAGCGATCATCGAAACGTAGTGGCGCAACAGGATAATAAAGAGCCAGGATTCAGGCATTGGTTGAGTAAGGGCGTATTCTATTTTGTCGATCACCCCATTCTGCAGGGAGGGAGGCAGTGAAGACAGGATTTCAAAATTGACAAAGGAAACTACCTCGTAGACCGGCATCTTTTGGCTGATTCCTTTGAAGCCAAGGCTCCACGGCTTGCTGAAAGCAATATTGATTGTACCGATCTCCTGACACCTCTTATGAAAACTGTCACCAACCATAATCTGATAAACGGTACCTTCGCGCGAGGCGGATTCTATACGCTTGGCCAGATTTATGGCGTAACCTTCGATAGTGGGGCGCTCCTCCCCCATCTTGACCCGCCATTCCCTCAGATCTTTAATGACCTTGCCGCAGTTGATACCAATGCCGATTCGGGAGACTAGACGCCCTTCTTGCAAGATCCTCTGATTGAAGGGAGCGACCAACCAGGCAAGCTTGATCTTCGTTGCAACCAGCAGGGCGCTCCGCACGTCGAATCGCACCGAATCTGAATAGAGAAATACTTGCAGTTGGTCGCCTACAATAGACCAGTCATAGTCAATCCCACTTCCCTCATACCCATAGTGGCTCAGATGGTGGAAAACAACCTCGTACATGGTGCTCTGGAAATCGACAATCATTTCGTCGTATTCCTGAAGCGTCAGATTCTTTGCCATCTCCGTGGAATTCATGAGATCGGCAAAAAGAATTGTGGCAACAACGCTCCTTTTCATTGGCTACAACTCCATGTCGATGGCCCATTCGCGGATGTAGTCTTTCATTATTTGAATTTCTTTTGAGAAATCGCTCAGTTTCTTCTCAATCCTTTTGGTGTGCTTTTCATGAGCCTGGGCGGTTTTACTCAGATGATCTTGGGTGTCACCAAGAGAAGCTTTCAAGGACTTTATCGTGGTGTGTATTTCCGAGACTGTGGATTCGTTGCTCTCAAGAAACGCGTTGATTTTTTTTGATAACTCATGCTCTTTTACTTTTAGCTTGTTGGTGCTGTCAAATAAAACTTCAATCCTTTCTTCCATCTTTTGCTTCGTTTTGCGTTGCACTATAACTACAGCGAGCAATGAGAGAATGATCATTAGAAGAAGCCCAACATCTACGTAAGTTGCATTTGCAAACACATCGGTAACCGTCATAGGGGCACCATCTCCTCTCTATCCAGCCTGGTTTTCCTGCCGCTGGCTGCCTTCATGTGCTGTTGAGAGGCTTTCTTTTGCATCGGCAGTGTTCACACTGGAAAAGACCGCCCTGTCCGTGATCGTCATGATCAATGGTGAGCCATGCTTGAAACACTCGATTTGGGGGAAAAACAAATCTCCTGCCCCGATCCTACTACGGGACGGGTCTTCAGGTTTGCCTTTTTTAACAGCTAATTCTTCGAGAATGTGGCATGACTCCAAGTGATAAGTCAAGGGAATTGTAAGAATCCCCCACGAGACTTTTTGGGAAAGCAATGTGGTAGTACTCGTTATTCGGATGACAAACGGTTATGGATTCTTATAATAGAAAACATGAGCTTAATTGATTGCCATTGCCATCTTTATGCTCTTGCCAGAGCAGAAACCGCTATTCTCCGTGCTTGTGATGCTGGCGTCACCAAGGCAGTGGTGGTGAGCGAGGACAAACCGTCAATGGAGCAGACCTTACGACTGAGAGATGCTTTTCCAGAATTTGTTCTCCCTGGCCTGGGCATTCACCCTGTGAATGTTTTTTCAATGTCACCACAGGAGTGGGAAAGAGCTCTTTTCTTTCTGAAAAGCCACGCCCATGAGGCCTCTTGCATTGGAGAAATTGGATTGGATTTCAAGTATGCAAACACAGAAAAGGAGCAGGAAAAGCAACGCAAAGCCTTGCATGCTCAGATGGAGGTGGCAGCCGACAATCACTTACCGATCAACCTTCATTCTCGAAGAGCCCTGAGGCAAACTATGGAAGAAGCCATTGCTTTTCACAGAAACACCGGGCTGCCAGCCCTGCTACACTGGTTCGCCCATTCAAAGAAACTTCTGACACGAACCAACGCGGAAGGGATCTTTGTCTCGGTTGGCCCCTCCATCCTTTTTTCGGAGGAGGCCTTGAATCTCGCCTATACCATAGACCCCCAACTGATTCTGGTAGAGACGGACACACCCGTACCCTTCAAAGGCAAACTGGCTTCACCAGCGTGGGTGGCAGAGGTGGCTGAACGGTTGATCGTCAACTATCCGCAGAACCGGTTAACCTCAAAAAAGCTTTATGATAACGCTCAACGATTCTTGCAAAAGGCTTGAGGCTGGGGAGACGGTGTTTCCCTCTAGGAGCTATGCATCTAGGCGTCTATATAACCCAAGATCTTAAATTTTATGTCAAGTTTTTGCTGGTTTATTAGGGTAACGGTTAGGGTAACGAAGCCCGTATCGGCAACGGTTAAGGTAACGTGGAAATGAAAAGACGAATGACGTTACCGAAAAACGAAACGGGCATCGTAACCGTAACCCATAAACGTTACTCAGTATTTCGTATTTTCTTACTGACATCGTATCTTGTCGGTTTGAGGCGGAGCTATGCATCTAGTATGTAGCGCGTGGCGTTCGAGAACCTCAGGAGAGCATCAACCATATATTTTGCAAATGAATTTTGATTGTGATAGCCTTGGAGCAAGGTTTTCCAAAGAAAGACGTCCGAAGACTGGCTATTTGTGGGGCCAACATAGTGTGGGGCGCTCGTTGTTGGGAGGGTATCCTGACTTCAAGAAGATACGTACTCAAGGTATCATGTAATTACTGCTGGCATGTTGGCCACGGCGTATGGCAGGTGCAGGCAAAACCAAAAAGGAGGACACCATGAAGTACCCATTGTTTCAAAAACCACTGTTTTTTTTGAGCGTCTTGCTGTTGATGTCGCTCATATTTGTGCTGTTTATTACACATGACATAAATGCCGAAGAACCGCAACGACCTTGTCTTGATCCCAAGATAAATACCATTGTTCCAAATGCGGCAAAGCCTGGAGAGCAGATAAGAATCCGGGGAGTCAGGTTCGGACGTGAACCAGGTGAAGTTGGTTTCAGCCCTGGGATAAAAGGCCAAATTAAGAGATGGGGGAATAAGGTAATCTATGTAATTGTGCCTGAATCTGCAACAAGCGGCCCTGTTACTGTGTCAATTCCGTGCGGTTCAGTGAGCAACGAGAAGGATTTTATGGTTAAAGAGCAGAGTGAGTAGCAAGGCGCTCATGTATGCCAGAATAAGGAGGAGCTGGTACGTACGATCCGGAAATCGACAGTCAGCGGAGGAAAAAAATGAGTGGGGGATACACGGGAAGGATGGGTTTTGTGGATCTATCTAGAGGAGAGGTGCGAGAGGAACAGCTGGATGAGAATCTTGCCCGCGATTTTATAGGAGGCTATGGCCTGGGAGTAAGAATTCTATATGAGCGTCAAAAAGGAGGAGTCAACCCATTGGGGCCCGAGAACATCCTTGGCTTTACTACGGGCCCTCTGACAGGAACGCAGACCCCAACCGGTGGCAGATATATGGCGGTGTGCAAGTCACCGCTTACCGGCGGTTGGGGAGATGCCAATTCAGGTGGCTACTTTGGGAGCGAGTTGAAATCCGCTGGCTGGGATGCAATATTTGTGTCAGGCATAGCAGCCTCACCTCGGTATCTGGTGGTGACCGAGGAAGGACTGGAGTTGAAAGATGCATCACACGTGTGGGGGCGAGACACCGTTGATACCGAAGACGCACTGCGTAAAGATCTAGGGATCTCCAAACTAAGGGTTGCTTGTATCGGTCCAGCATCTGAGAGACTCTCGCTCATAAGCGGCATTGTGAACGATAAAGGGCGGATTGCAGCTCGTTCAGGATTGGGTGCGGTCATGGGCTCAAAACGGCTCAAGGCAGTTGCAGTGCATGGGAAGGGAAAGGTTGCCGTTGCCAACAAAGAACGGCTTAGCCAACTGCGCAAGGCCTTCCTCAAAGAATTGCGCGAATCAGGAGGCTTCCCCAAACTTCTGAGGGATTATGGCACGTGCGGGTTAACCGGAGGACTCGTAACCAGTGGGGCAACTCCCATAAAAAACTGGCTTTTGGCTGGGGACCAAGCTTTTCCAACCGTGGATAAGATCGCCGATGGCGACACAGTTATTCAATACCAAGTGAAGAGGTATGGCTGTGCAAATTGCCCGATTGCCTGCGGTGGTATTTTCAGTGTTAAAGAGGGGCGCTATCCGGTGAAAGAGGTGCACAAACCCGAGTATGAGACCATCGGCGCATTTGGAGCCATGTGCATGAACGATGACCTGTTGTCCATCATCAAGATGAATGATATGTGTAATCGAAGTGGCCTGGATACCATTTCGGCAGGCAGTGTGCTTGCTTTTGCAATGGAGTGTTTTGAAAAAGGCATTATCACCGCCTCTGATACCGAGGGGATCGAAATCACGTGGGGCAACGCGAAAGCCATGATTGTCATGCTCGATAAGATCATCCGCCGCGAAGGGTTTGGTGATATTCTGGCTGACGGGGTTAAGGTGGCTGCGCAAAAGCTGGGCAAAGGCGCTGAAGCATATGCCATGCACGTCGGCGGACAAGAGCCAGGTCTGCATAACGCCCTGTTCCTGCCGAGTCGAGGCACGGGATTTGTCTGTGACCCCACCCCTGGTCGCCACACAGCTGCTCCTATGGCTCGCATAGATGCAAGTTCGGCACGGGTTGCCCCCTATCCGGAATTGCAGTTTAAGGGGTTCGAGACCTATGAGTATATGAACAAAGGTCCTGCCAGCGCTACCACTTCTTGTTACTGGCAAGTGGGTGCTTGCGCTGGAGTGTGCCTTTTTCCAACAATCTTCTTTGGGAATTATCCGTTACTGGATTTTCTTAATGCAGTTACTGGGTGGGATATGGATATCAGCGAGGCATTGGAAACAGGCGCTCGAATTCAGACGCTGAGGCAGGCCTTCAACATAAGAGAAGGCCTTAGCCCTCGTGAGATAAAACTGCCCACTCGCATGGCTGGGATACCACCAAAGGGCGAGGGTCCTCTTGCAGGAATAACGATAGATATCGACTCCCTGAGATCCGAATACTACAAGGCCATGGGCTGGGACCCGGGGACTGGCTATCCCAGCGGGACAACCCTTGATAGGCTGGGAATAAAGGAACTCACAGAAACCAACTGAAATTGAGTGGATTGCTGGGATGGCGAGGACTTGATCCTCTTTCAAGACCCACTCAAACCTTCAGTGGCGATTCCGGTGCCCATTCTATGATCCTATTTCTCATGGGAACCATATCTCTCCTGAGACCAGGTAACACGGTCCTGCAGCGTGTGGATGGCTTTACGGATACCTATTTATCAGGGTAGGGTCATGGGAGGAAGAAAGAACTGGGTCTTCACGATTACCAAGGCTGCCTCCAGGGTCCTGCTGGCACCATTCTTTCGCCTGGAAACAGACGGAACAGACAATCTTCCCCAAGAAACCTCTTTTATTATCTTACCGAAACACCGGCGGTGGGAGGACATCCCCCTGCTCAGTTTGGCCACACCCAGACCCCTTTACTATGTTGCCCGATACGATCTATTCGAGAACCCTGTCAGTAACTGGTTTCTCAGGTCTCTTGGTGGTATTCCGTTGAACCGGCAGCGCCCTCTGGAGAGCAGGCGGTCCCTGCAGGCCATTCTTGAGTGCTTGAAAAGAGGGGAAGGAGTTGTGGTGTTTCCTGAAGGGACCTACTATAGAAATACCATGGGGCCAGCACGTGTAGGCATTGTGAGACTCGTTCTTTCCCGGTTTTCTGTTCCCTTTATTCCCGTGGGGATTTGTTATTCGCGAAAGAGGGCCCGGACCCTGGTTCGGATCAATTTCGGCAGGGCCTTTTTTCCGGACCCAGCGGCCTGTGCAAGTAAATTTCTTGACAAGGTCATGAAAGAGATCGCAGCACTTTCGGGATTATCTTAGCTTCTCTCAAGCTGGCTTCATCTTTCTTGCATATCGCCGCATGTGGGCAAAGACCCTGACAGCCATCTCCGGAAAAAGGTATGAGGGAATTTGATGCTTCTCTAAGAAATCTCTACAGGCCTCGAGCTCGTCTTTGTCACCTAGCACGGAGAAGAGCACTGGTTTACCCGGGTGTTTTTTGATTACATCCACAAGGGGTCGGTAAGGATCAGTCCCGAAGGTGGCGAAGGAGATGAACACGATCCCATGCACCCCATCATCCTCCAGCAGGGCACGGAGAATCTCCGTGGTGGTCTTTTCAAAACCGTGGACCATAATGTCCGGGAATAGGTCCACGGGGTTTTGGGCCTTGGAGGGGGTAGCAATAACCCGGGCAAGCCTTTTTTGGGTCTCCTTGGAAAAGTGGGCGAGTCGCAATCCGCTATCAATAGCGACATCGATACTCATGATTGCCTGGGCACCGCTGTATGTCACAAAGGCGATTCGATCGCCCCGGGGCAGGGGCATAAATCGGAAACCCATAAGGGTTCCAATGAGTTCATCGATGTTACCCATCCGCAAAACTCCGGCCTGACGGAGGGCCCCATCTAGCACCACATCGTCCACAGCCATGCTGGCTGTGTGGGAGGCCGTGGCCCGAGCCCCTGCTGGAGTGCGCCCCCCTCTGAGCAGGATGACTGGTTTGCGCTCTGAAGCGTTCCGAGCTACCTCCAAGAATTTCCGCCCGTTGCGTATATCCTCCAGATACATTCCGACGATGCGCGTCTGCTCATCTTCTGTTAAGTAAGTCAGGGCCTCCGATTCATCAACATCTACCTTATTGCCGAGCCCCAAACCCTTTGAGATCCCCAAACCTTCGAAGGAACCCAGGTATCGTAGCAGTGCTCCAACGAAGATGCCAGACTGGGCCACAAATCCGATGGATCCGGGTTTGAGCATGCGCTCGTTAGCGTAGTATGAGGTGGTCAGGCCCGTGGCCGTGTTCACGATCCCCATGGTATTGGGACCAAACCCCCGCATGCCAGCAGATCGAAGAATGGTGCGGATCTCTTCCTGATACTGCGCTCCCTGTGGGCCGGTCTCGGCGAAACCCTCTGAGCAGATAACCACGCCCTTTACCCCTGTCCGGGCGCATTCGGCCAATGCTTGTGGCACGGCCTCGGGGGAGATAAGCAAAGCTGCCAGTTCTATGGAAAACGGGATTTCCTCGAGGCTGCGATATAAGGGAAGCCCATGGATGTGTCCTCCTTGGGGATTTACACCTGCCACCTGTCCTTGGAAACCGGTGTCTTGTAGAACTTTGAGGAGCATAGCTCCTGGTTTCAGGGGATCCCGAGAGGCCCCGATCACAGCAATGTTTCTAGATTCCATTATTTCATCAAGCGAATACATCTGGCCTCCAATAGGTATGGGAATCCATGTCTGGTGTTATTATGTCGAAACCACTGGAAAGTCAACCGGATTTGGGGGAAAGATTGAAAGGGTGATGGACTGGTCTGGACTTTTGAAAAAAGGCTAGGCCTCTTGTTATGTTCTTTTTGGCTACCGTTTTTTGTTATCCACGCCTGGTTTTCAGCCAAGGCCCTATACGGCCTGCAGGCCGTCACCGCATCTCACACCATCAACTGCCTGCCCGATCTCTTACGTGCAATATCAACTGTTTTAATTCCTCTTCTGCTTCCTGGACAGGTCTTTTAAGTGGGGGTCGCGGGTGTCCACCAAAATAGCCTACTACATCCATTGCCACCTTCAAACCACCAATGCTGTATTTTGCGGTTACCGCCTTGGCTAAGGGGGTTAAGAGATTTTGTAGCTCCCTCGCCTCATCCAATTTCCCCGCAGCATAAAGATCTTGGATCTGACAGAATTCTTGTGGTACTATATTCGTCGCCGCTAGAATCCCACCCACGGCACCAATGCAGAGAGCAGGAAAAAACACAGGTGCGGAGCCTGTAAAGACTGCAAATCCCTTCTCACACAGATGCACAATTTCACTCAATTGCCCAATGTTCCCTGAGCTGTCTTTAATGCCGATGATATTGGGATGCTCAGAGAGTCTGGCAACCAGTTCCGGCTCCATATTAATGCCGGTGAATTTTGGAACATTATAGATCAAAATCCCTATCTCTGCCGATTCTGCAACAGCCATAAAGTAGTCATAAAGGATTTCGGGTTTCATCGATCCTTTGAAAAACGAGGGTGTAATAACGAGAGCATAATCCGCGCCCAGTTGAGCTACTTGATTGGTGAATCGAACGGTCTCTTGGGTAGATTCCAGCCCTGTCCCCACAAGCATGATTTTTGATGATGGTATTACAGCTCTTGAAGCCTCTACTACGGATAACTTTTCACTCTCATTCAAAGACACAGCCTCACCGTTGGAACCAAGCACTAAATAACCTGAGAGATCTGTTTGATTCCATCTTCGAAGGTTTTCTTTGAGTCTGTCCGAGGCCACATCTCCATCTTCAAAAGGTGTTGCAATCGGTGGCATAACGCCCTTGAGTTTCATCATTGGTTCATTCCTCCAGTATCATGGTTTACGAAAACTACTAGAATGCCCCCAGTTATCTTGAGAATGAGTTGTCCTTTTCAGTGGACAGGTTCTTATGAGTGGCAGCAAAGGACCTTATCCGATATCAGGGATCCTGGGAACTACGATCTCCGATCTAACCTCTTTAACTCCTTGTACACCTTTAACGACCTCAACGAGATTGCTTTCGGATTCGAGGGGGTTTAGCGATCCTGTTATTTGAACCACCCCGTTCTCAGGGATTTCGATCTGGAACTCGAGTGAACTGATACTATTTTTGAGGATTGCCGCATGCACCTTTTTCAGCAGAGACATGCGCTCCATGGACTCTAAAGCTGCTATGCTGCATGCCTTGATGGCCTCCGATTTTGCTACATCTATGATGAGCGTTGCAGCCGAATTTACGCCCAATTTATCCCGGTTAATGATCAAGTCATACAGGGAGGGATCATCCCAGTCCATTTGAAAAGCAAATTGCAAGAAGCCCTTACGCTCGTTGTCACTTTTCTGGATTATTTTCTTGGCCCCTTCTTGGCTCATACCTTGTCGATCTATAAGGTTTTTGATGCGAGATGGCTCTGAGGCGTAAATGCGCACGTGAAGGGCGCATCCGAAATCCTGGAGCAGCAATTGAGCGCCATGCCCAAAGACGATCCCCTCACCCTGACGGGCCACCTCGTAAACTACTGCTTCCAGTAGATTGAGATATGCCTCAGGTTTACGCCGCAAAAGGCGGTTGAATAGCCCTGGTGCCTTTTCGTTAAGGCCCCTCAGGTCTTCAGCAGAAAGCCCCATCTCGATTGCCTTTTTCTGGAGCCTCTGGTCGTCATAAAGCCTCACACCGAGGCCATGAGCAACCTCTTGGGCGATGGTCATCTCTTCACAACCAATGCCGCTTGTAATCGTGATTAATGACATCTGAAATTCTCCTTGTCCTTTACTTCGTCTATGCAGGGATTCTAACATAATGCTTTTTGTAGAATCAATATGGTTTTCGTGAGCGTGTTGGACTGAATTCCTTATCCAAATAAGGCCATATTGGGAGGAGAAGAACCAGACGCCACGATTCAAATAGAAGGCCAAAAGATGTGGTGTCAGGGCTCAATTATTGATTTGTCATTCTGTTTTCAGTTACGTATGCTTACCTTAACTCGGTGGCTGCTCCCGGTATAGAGAATTTTGTGGGTAAAAGCGCCACTGCGGGAAGAGGTATTATGATTGATGATGAGAAGTAACGGAATTAATGGCAATAGTTGAGGAGTCGGCCCTTCACTCACCCTTTTATCTCAAACCAAGGAAGAGAGGTAATAAAATGGATCTTAGCCACACACGGTATGAGATTGAAAACGGTGTTGCAAGGATTACGCTGCATCGCCCGGATATAATGAATGCCGTAACAGAGACAATGCGAAACGAGTTGATTGAGACCTTCTCAGAGGCTGATCGCGATGATGCGGTTCGGGTTATTGTGGTCACAGGCGCAGGAAAGGCATTTTGCGCGGGCGCAGACCTGTCTTCCGGCGGCTCGGCCTTTGATTATTCTGAAAACCACGGTAGAGGGAGTTCTATAAGCGAGCATCGCGACGGTGGCGGGCAGATTTCTCTGGCCATCTTCAGGTGCCGCAAGCCGGTGATCGCGGCAATTAATGGGCACGCAGTGGGGGTAGGCATTACGATTACCCTGCCTATGGATATCCGGATTGCGGCGGAGGATGCGAGGATCGGCTTTGTCTTTACGCGGCGTGGCGTCGTTCCTGAGGCATGCTCGTCGTGGTTTTTGCTGCGCATCGTTGGCATTGCAAAGGCTGCCGAGCTCGTATACACGGGGCGCGTTTTTCGGGCCGTGGAAGAAGCGAGTTCAGGACTGTTCAATTGCGTGGTGCCACGGGAAAAGGTGCTTTCCAAGGCAACGGAGATTGCCACCGAGATTGCTGAAAACACCTCCCCAGTATCTGTGGCGCTCAGCAAGGCTCTTCTCTGGCACGGACTCACCGAGGACGATCCCCAGTCCGTTCATCTTATAGACTCGCGCTGTTTTTGTTGGGCGGGTCAGCAAAGGGATGCGTACGAGGGCATTCAGAGTTTCTTGGATAGGCGCCCGCCGAAATTCACCATGAGCGCCTCAACCGACATGCCAGACTTCTACCCCTGGTGGAAGTAGCCCAAGGCATAGAGATTGGTGATTGGAGGACAAAAAAGGCCCGTAGATCACATATGATCTACGGGCCGGTGTGTTGGTTGGAAGGTTGACAGTTGACAATGTAACGTGTAAAGCACCTAAAGGTGAGGCTGATAGGTTAACCATCCAACTGGACCATCTATATCAATGACTTCCCGCGATGCCGTTTTTCCCCGGTACACCTCTTGCTTTCTACCTTGTTCATGGTTTCTTTGGAGATGCCCGGTAGAAAGATACACGCACACCCGAGAGGCCCGTTTCAGCGCCACCTCAAACTCTCTTTAAAGTATAACCTTCAGAGGCCCTGAGCCTTCATATGGTTTTGTATTGGCGTTAAAGTTGGGTGGCATCTGATACGGTCTTATTCTTTCTATCCCGCCAAAATCATGCCATGTGTCAGGACTAAAAATATCATATAGAGTTCAACTA
>JAFDDT010000074.1:12564-26311 GCA_019310725.1 Deltaproteobacteria bacterium
TTAGCTCGACATAGAAAAAACTCCATCCCAAAATCTGTCAAAAATTGTCAGGAAATGTCAAAATATGTCGGCACTGATGAGGCCCTTCTTGTTATTTCGAGGGCCTCATCAGTGGGCTTTACCCCTTTGATTCTATGTGCATGAGGTTCGTGGTCATCGCTGGTTTTGCCTTAAGTTACATAAAGGTTGCAGGTTGGAGGGGGAAAAGCGTATGCTAAAAAATCTTCAACAAGATAGAGGAGTCTGAAGGGTGAAGGTAACCGTTCACGGGTTGAGGGGTTCAGGGTTCAGAGGTTGTGGATTCAGCGCAAACCCGCCTGCCATGCGAGACCTGACAATATATGGAAAGAACAGGTTTTTGGAGCTGTTCAGGGCATGGTTGAAGAAACAAATCGGTGTTAAGGCACGAGCGGGCAGGTCAAGTACCTGCTGGCTTACGAGCAAGTTCAAGGAAAGAAAGATAACCCTGAACGGTGAACTCTGAACCTGTGAACCCCTACGGGTGAAGATAGGAAGAGGAACGAATGAAACGAGGTAAAGAGGTAAGGATATGAAGGCAAAGAGATATATTACACATTTGCTATGCTTGGTGACCTTAACCGGCCTTGTGATGACAGGTTGTGCCGCGGTGATTTCTCAGGAGGCACTAAAGGAAGTTGATCAAAGCGTCCGTTTCGAGGAGTTATTGGAAAATCCGCATGCCCACCGGGGCAGGGTAGTGCTCTTGGGCGGTGAAATTATCAAGACGGAGAACTTGCCGGATAAAACGGTTATCATCATGCTGCAGCGGTCTCTTGGCTACAATCAGAAGCCTGATTCAAAGGGTGAATCGAAGGGAAGATTTATCGTCTCCGCACCCGGTTTCCTCGATCCAGCAATCTACCGCCCTCACAGGAAGATCACTGTAGTAGGTGTAGTAGTAGGAAAAGAGATTCGTTCCTTAGGTGAGATAGAGTATGCCTATCCCATAATCTCTAAAAGAGAGCTCCATGTCTGGCCCTCAGAGGATTCCCCCAAAGAACCGAGGGTGCATTTTGGTATAGGGATAGGCATAGGCTTATAACAGCCTGTTGACAGACTGTTGCCCAAACGGAAATCGCTTTGAGCGGTCATTAAAACGTTTTTTGCCAACAAATCTTGGCGAAGTGGAAGATAAGCGATGTCAACTGTTTGAGCCCGAAGGGTGAGTTTTGACATCGCCTGGAGCGAGCCTTAGATTTCTCAATAAACGTTTTAGACCAAGCGAAAAGGGATTTTGGCAACAGCCTGTTAAGAACTGACAGAGGCATAATGGTAAAGAGACTTCTCGTCATTACAGTAACTGTTGCCTGTTTGTCCGGCTGTGCCCATGTGATCTCAAAAGAGATACGCCAAGAGGTAGACCCAGAGCTTACCTTTGCTGAATTGCGAAAGGACGCCCGGGCCCACAAAGGAAAGACCGTCCTTTTGGGAGGGGTTATTGTCAAAACGGTGAACAAAGAAGAGGGGACTATCCTTGAGGTCTATCAGACCCAGATGGACCGTGAGGGCAGACCTGTTAAACTGGATGTATCTGGAGGGCGCTTTCTAGCTCTCTATAAAGGACTTCTAGACAGCGAGATCTACCGCAAGGGGCGCGAAGGGTGACCATTGCCGGCATTGTGCGGGGTGAGAAGATTATGAGACTGGGGGAGCTTGAGTATCACTACCCCTATCTTGTAATCAAGGATCTTTACCTCTGGAAGGAGGAGCAGCCACAGAGTTATGAATATTACCCCTGGGCCTTGTGGGGGCCATGGTGGTGGAATCCCTGGTATCCCGGGTACGATTGCTGTGGGCGCCCCTGGTAGCGCAATCATCCCCATCAAATCTTCCTTTTACTTTCCCTTACAAAAACGAGGAGCAATACGCACAATGCTCCCCCAAGGGCTAGGGACAACCATGCCCACGTGTAGGAATGGGTTGTGTCTACGATGAAGCCAAAAAAAGGTGGCCCCACGGCAGCGCCTGCTAAGGTAATCATACCACTGAGCCCCACAGCCCTACCAGCTGCGCCTTCAGATTGAAGTATACTGAGGACCTCTGATTACATGATCACCGGGGGCAAACATCATTGAGTTCATGCCCCTATTGGTCATGCCTTGCGGCTGTTTATTATCAACCTAAAGGAAGAATGTCCAGGGGTTTATCGGAACCCTCTATTTTCTCGGCCTAGGGTCAGCATACCTCACTCTGTATGGTTGCAGATATATCTGATAATGTGCTAAGAGAATGAGGCATCTCACATGCAGTGGTGTAATGGATGGTACCTATTGTTGGAAAGTCCCCTGCATAAAACAGAGGAGAGTATTTTGGGCCCGGCGCTTAGGATCTTCCGGCGTAAGTACCTAAAATAACTAGGACGTAAAGGAGGTAGCAAGGGTGGAGACAATAGACATATACAAACAGTTGGCAGGTCATCTCTCAACACTGGGGATGGGGTACCCACCTCATGAGACACTCGAAGAGATACTGAGGGCAAATTTTACCCCGGTGGAAGCAGAAGTTGCTCTGGCGCTTCCAACCAGGGTTATTCCCCTTCAACCTGTTGGGATTGAGGAAATTATGCGTGCTGTTGATCTTCCAAGAGTTGAACTGGAGGACATACTGGAAGGTCTTTCACAGAGGGGATTGCTTTTTTCTGGCAAAACCGATGATGGTGAGACAGGGTATGCCTTGCAGCAAGTGGGCTTCTCATTTCCCCAGACCTATTTCTGGAAAGGAGAAGATACACCCCATGCACGGAATATGGCCAGTCTGGTCGCCAAATACTTTAACAGAAAGGTAACACAAGAGGCCTACGCATCAGAAACAAAGGCATTCCGATACATTCCCGTGGGCAAGACAATTGAACCTGAGCTCCAGGCAGTATATCCCTACCATATGATGGAAAGTGTTATCCAGCAGGCAACTGTATTTGCTGTATGTCATTGCTCATGTCGCATGGTAGCCCGGCTCAGAGGTATGAGTTGCGAACATCCCACCGAAGTGTGCATGAAATTCGATGAGGTGGCCCAGTATGTGATTGACAGGAAACTAGGCAGAGAAATAACAAGAGAGAAAGCGCGAGAAATCATAAGGCAGAGTGAAGAGGCTGGCCTAGTACACTTTGTGGATAATGCCATAGGGGATATAAAACATAACTGTAATTGTTGCGGCTGTGCATGCTGGAATGTAGGCAGCATCAAAAGGAGAAAGATTCCGAGAGATGTCCTCATGGCAACTTATTTCATTCGGGACACAGATGAGGAGGAATGTGCAGGTTGTGGGGAATGTGTTGAAGTATGCCCAGTTGACGCAATCCAAATGGAAGGCGATCTTCCCATGGTTGATGAAGACTGGTGCATAGGCTGCGGGGTTTGTGTTGTCAAGTGCCCAGCCGAGGCCGCCAAACTAAAGCTAAGACCAGACAAATCCGGGCAGTTGCCAAATTCTAATTTCAAAGAATTGCATGAAAGGATTCTAAGAGAGAAGGGATCGCAATAGGTGCTTGCCGGAAGAAATATAAGCCTGCTTTCTAAGGGGTAAGGAGGTACCCTGCCAGAGATAAGGATTGTTTCTAAGCTTATGACAGGATAGAGGACCGTAAGGGAGTGGTTTTGAATCAAAGGGTTTACAGGGCTGATTCGCTCCTTTTGGTTGCAGCCATCATCTGGGGCAGTGCCTTTGTGGCGCAGCGGGTGGGAATGAGTCACGTGGGACCACTTACCTTTAATGGTATCCGCTTTGCCCTCGGCGCCATGGTATTACTGCCTTTGATCAGGCGCAGGGATCCAGAATCAGAGGTGGAAGGTGGCCCAGCGCAGCATAGCATGGTCTGGCCGACCGTTGGGGGAGGTGCCCTTGTCGGTTTGGTGCTGTTCGTTGCAGCGACCCTTCAGCAGGTGGGTCTGGTCTACACCACTGCAGGGAAGGCCGGGTTTATCACGGGCCTCTATGTAATCATTGTTCCGCTTCTGGGATTATTCTGGGGTCACCGGCCCGGTTGGGGAGGATGGTTAGGCGCTGGTCTGGCAACAGTTGGTCTATACCTGCTGAGCGTGACTGGGACTTTTACCTTTGCACCGGGCGACCTGTGGGAGCTTTTTGGGGCCTTGTTTTGGGCCACACATGTGTTGCTTCTGAGCTGGCTTTCCCCGAGGATGGACGGAATCAGACTGGCTTGTGGCCAGTACGCGGTGTGCTCCCTGCTGAGTCTCATTGTGGCTGGTTTTACTGAAGCTTTTACTCTTGATGGTCTGCACGGGGCGTTGATACCTATCCTTTACGGGGGCATTCTATCTGTTGGGGTGGCCTACACATTACAGGTTGTTGCCCAACGAGACGCTCCCCCAACCCACGCCGCTATTATTCTCAGCCTCGAAGCCGTGTTTGCAGCCCTTGCAGGTTGGCTTATCCTGGATGAAATGCTATCCCTTCGCGGTTTGATCGGGTGCATCCTTATGTTTTCTGGCATGCTGACCGCCCTTTTGCGATCCTGATTGCCTCACAGCTCCCCTTTTGATATGGCTGCCCCCTGTGTTCAATAAACCTGGTCCATGAGTCGGTCCGGCAGTCTGTTTTTTAGCTCGCTTCCGGCTGACTCGAATAGGGTACAGTTAAAGTGGTAGGCGTAAGGATGAGGATTGATAGGGCACGGGGATGATCAATTGTTATTAAGAAGGGGTTTTTCTCCTGTCAACTCCAGAACGCCGCTCATTTTTGACCGAAAGAGAAACAAAGATCCCCTCCCTCACACTGCTGCGGCGATCCTGCCTATTCTTCCGTCGATCCCTAAGCGCCTTTTTGCGTGCGTGAGGGGTGGTGTGCTCTTCGGATGAGTCCATTTTAACAGGCGGTGTGCCTCCGATTACTATGTCCATGGCCGAAACCTCCGTATGTTACTCTTTTAATCGGTATGGAGATTCCAATACTTTAGGGGTTGCTGAAAAAAATCAGAGGGAGGGGCCACCTATTTTCGTGTCTGCCTATTTGCAATGTGCTGAAATAGAGGACTTGAGCCAAAAAAGGCCCGTAGATCACATACGATCTACGGGCCGTCGTGTTGGTTGGAAGGTTGACAATGTAACGTGTTAAACACCCAAAAGTGAGGCTGATGGGTTAACCATTCAACTGGGCCATTTATATCAATGACTTCCCGCGATGCCGTTTTCCCCTGGCACACCTCATTTCTTATATTTTTTAGGAGATGCCCGGTAGAAAGATACACGCACACCCGAGAGGCCCGTTTCAGCGCCACCTCAAACTCTCTTTTCAAAGTATAACCTTCAGAGGCCCTGAGCCTTCATATGGTTTTGTATTGGTGTTAAAGTTGGGTGGCATCTGATACGGTTTTATTCTTTCTATCTTGCCAAAATCATGCCATGTGTCAGGACTAAAAATATCATATAGATTTCAACTACTTAGCTTGACTCTGCAAAAACTTCACCCCAAAATCTGTCAAAAATTGTCAGGAAATGTCAAAATATGTCGGCAGGCGCAGGGTTTCAAACCAGGACAAGAAGGTGGAATCGCGGCGACTCAATACAAAGGCTCAACCCCCTTCTTGTTGCGGAGAAGCACTGCCAAGCCGTCCGGAAGAAGATACGGGGCCCGTGGAGTGGAACTGGGGGGCTGCCTCGGTTAAGAATAACAGCCTCCTGTGACAAGGGGGAATTGGAGTGCTCGAGCGTCGCGGTCCCGCTAATCTGAGGGGATGCCCGCACCCGGCATACCCATGCTCGGCATAGCCATTTTCTTGTATCCTCGGGGCACCTTAAACAGGGAGTCACTGACCCGACCTTCCTTGATATTCTTGTACTCAGTCAACATCTCGCCCTCTGGACCATGGTAGACAATTTTGATCGGGTACTTAAGCTTTTTTGAGTACCACTGGGTCATCTTTCCCATAGCCTTGTCGTGGTAAGTGATGATGTACTTGTCGCACTTGTAACCGCTGATCTTCTCGGTGCCCACATGTTTTCTAGTGGCAATCTTAGATAGTTCTTTGTCAGATTGGTCCACGGTGGCCATCGGTCCCATGCCGGGCATCTCTATGTACATTTTCTCCTCGGGCTGAATCGTGATGGTCTTGCCAGTGGCCAAGTCCATAATAGTGATCCCCTCCTCGAACTCCATGCGCATCTTGTTGTCCTTGACAAAGATCTTTCCCTTTTTTACCTCGTCACCCATTTTTTGGATGAGGTCGGCCGAGAATTCGGCAGCAATAGCCAGCCCGGAGAAGGCCAAGATGCCAAATAGGGCTGCCAGCCAACCCATTGACCTGCCTACTGATTTTTTCATTATCTACCCCTCCTTCGACTCCCGCGAGGAAGCCTCTCGCTGATCTGTTAAAGAAAAAAGTCTAGAATTCTCTTGTGTTCCTAACCACGGATGAGGCCATTATTTTCGAGAACTACCATTTTGCTACCCCTAATACCGGGAATTCCATTACCACAAAGATACGAGGGAATGATTCATTGTTTTCCCAAACCTATTACAGCAAACCTCTAGGGGACATGTCAAGGCGGTTTTGCAGGTTGACCTCCTAGAAAATCAGGATGCCATTCAGCGTACAAAGATCGGGGTAGAACCACGGTCACCTCATAGTGAAACCTAACCTATTGATTTTTAAGCTTCTTGCAGGGTATGGGTGTCTTTTTTTTGGATTATGCCCCACATAGTTTAGATGAGTGGGCGTTTCAAAAAAAAGACACCCATGCTCTAGACTTTGACGTTAGCATGGGGGTAGGGCTTGAATTATCATGGTCTGTGAAGTATTGTGTTAGCCTATAGGCACATAGGCTTGCCTCGAAGGGTATCCCAAGACCTTGTCGGGGCAGGAGTGATATATCCATAGGGGGATTCATATCAAGAAACTCCTCGCCATATCAGAAAAGAGCCATAGCGGATATTTCTTGGGTAACTATTCTCGTCGATCTTATTGATGCCAGTGGGAATAAAACTCCCTGGTTAATAGGGCTAAAGTCTGAGAACCCTGTGAGAGATTAAAAAGCCCCTTTAAGGTCATAGTCAAGCTAATCCTTTTAAGGATGGTTATCGACGGATTCTTGAAGTAGTCTCGGAGGTAGGGGATGGAATTTTCATACAATCAGAAAAGAGAGTCGAACAGCTTTGCCCAAAGATCGGTGGCTATGGGACGCAGAGGTATGGTTGCCTCAAGCCAACAATTGGCAACCCTTGCGGGGTATAGGGCCTTGTCCAGGGGCGGGAACGCCGTGGATGCCTGCATAGCTATGGTCAGCACGTTGAGTGTTGTGGAACCTCATTCAGTGGGAATCGGTGGCGATGCCTTTGCCCTCATCTACAGAGCCGCAGAAAATAGGATTATCGGCATGAATGCAAGCGGCAGGGCACCATATGATGCCACTACGGCGTGGTTTCATGGAAGGGGAATAAACACCATGCCTGAACGGGGCATCCTGACTGTAACAGTGCCAGGAGCCTTGCATGGCTGGGCTCAGGCGGCAGAGCGATATGGAAATCTAGACCTGGCACATTTGCTTGAAGATGCCATAGCCTATGCAGAAAACGGGTTTCCCGTTACCGAGGTGATCGCCGGCGAGTGGAAGGATGTGGAAAATGTCCTGCTCTCCCATGAAGCCTCTTCAAAAACCTATCTCATTGATGGTAAGGCTCCCCGACCTGGGCAGGTGTTTCAAAATAAGGACCTGGCACAGACCTATCGGAAGATTGCCCAGGGCGGCATCGAAGTCTTTTACAGAGGGGAAATCGGTAAGGCCATTGCAGATTTTTCCCAGAAAAACTATGGGTTGCTTTCTTTCAAAGATTTTGAGACCCACACAACGACATGGGTAGAACCACTCTCCACCGATTACCGGGATTATACGATTTATGAGCTGCCCCCCAACGGGCAGGGTGTCACCGCCCTGCAAATGTTAAATATCATGAAAGGTTTTGATATAGGCAATTTGGGGCATAATAGCCCCGAGCACCTTCACTGTCTTATCGAGGCCAAAAAGATCGCATTCAGGGATCGGGACTTTTTTGTGACTGATCCTGAATTTGAAACCGTGCCCATTGATAATCTTCTGTCCAAGGACTACGCTGAGGCGTGCAGACAGAACATTGATCCCAATCAGGCCATGGGTGCTCCTGTTTCTCCATCGCACCCGAGAGGTTCTGATACCGTATTTGTGGCTGCTGTGGATGAGAACAGGAATGCAGCGTCATTTATCAGCAGCATCTACCAGGCCTTTGGTTCGGGCATGGTCGTGGATGGAACGGGCATTGTCCTTCAAAACAGGGGAAAATCTTTTTCTTTGGACCCCAACCACCCAAACAGACTAGAACCACACAAGCGTCCCATGCATACCATTATTCCGGGAATGGTATTTAAAGATGGGGATTTTTTGATGAGCTTCGGGGTTATGGGAGGGGATATGCAACCCCAAGGTCATGTGCAATTCTTGTGCAACCTTATTGATTTCAAGATGAACCTGCAAGAGGCAGTGGATGCTCCCCGAATAAGGCATATGCAAGATAAAGAGGTGTATCTAGAGGAGGGCATTTCCAGGGGTACAGGAGTGGCGCTTCAAGAAAAAGGCCATTACGTTACACAAGTTGCCCAATCCGTAAACCAGGTGGGTGGAGGACAGGCTATTTATCTGGACCGGAGCCAGAATGTGCTGTTGGGAGCATCGGACAGAAGGAAGGATGGCCTCGCACTGGGGTATTGAAATCTGTCCTGATCCATCCAAAAGCAACCGCACGATTATGGGTCCGAACGAAGTGTGGGCATTTGCGTACTACGGGGAAACTCGCTGGGTCAACGAAAGAAAGGTAATCCTGAACCCTTGAACCCTGAACCTGTGAACGCCCACACTTACTCCTGTAAGATGAATCTCGAGAATGACAAACTGAAGGTCAGAGGTTATATAGGTATTTCCCTCTTTGGTCGAACCACTGTCTGGACAAGGAAGCAGTAAGATCTACTGAACCGACTGGCCTGCCAGATACAAGGAGGGTTGATTTGCAGTATGTGTTACTGGTTGAACTCCGTAGCCCTATGAATATCGGATGAGCAGATTAGAAATGAATCAATGTGTTTACGCGGCCAAGGTGCTTGTCTTAGGACTGCTTTCAGCCCAGGTTCTCGCCACCATTCAGGTTTATCTATCCAACGCAGATCTCTACGATAGCCTCATAGTCATAAAAAATGCTGGTTATCTCCCGATACCGAACGAGCGGATCATACACAGACTCCAAGAATTCAACCCTGCATTTTTTGGGGGCCTGTTTTTTACCTTGAGCGTCGGTGCTGGCCTTTCAATCCTCTCACTGGCTGCCACCTGGATCTGGGATCGTGTTCTATTCCGAAATAAAGCCCTTTTGATAGTATTTCTCCTGCTCTGGATAGGATGCATAGTAATAGTGAACCGTGGGGGTTTTTGCCCTATGGTTACCTCTTATTTCTTGATAATACCACCGGTGGTCTGGTGGGCCGCTCTACGATGGATGCCTGCACAAGCCAAGCAAGGGGCTTGGGTGAACAGAATGGTTCATTTTATTCCTATTGCCCTGCTGGCGGTTTTGTGGACATCTCAAATGGACAGTCACCTGTTTTCAGACATTAGAGACCATCTGCTTTTGTCCAATGCCATAGGGAAAAAGGTCAACGATTTTTATTACAAGTATACTCTCTACCCTGCGGAGGTCTTCAAATCATTGGATCAGAAGATTCTCAAGACCTGCAGCATTGAAGGCATCAGGGAACAATCCATTATGCCATATCTGGAAAGAGGGTTACTCGATCGCGACTACCTTATCGTGACTGGAGATGCAACGGTTGACCTAAAGATAGCACAAGAGGACAACATTCTGGTTTTTGAGAATGAAGAGAGGGCGATCCTGCGGGCCCCGGTTAAGGCTTTTGTCTCAAGGCCCGGCGCAGTGCTGAGAGAATTCTCTCAGATGAGCGACCGGTATGTCTTTTTTCGTCAGTTCACGTTCTTTTCGCTGTTGATAGGATTTCCCATCACCCTGTATGTTTTTCTCTATGCCGTATTGCGTTTTGCATTTCGGCTTTTATTGGACTCTCTGACTTCCTCGGTTATTGCCTCCCTCCTTTGTCTTTTGCTGGGCATTGCCCTCTTGGGCCACGTACATCATAGCAGAGAGAAAAAGATAGAGGTGAAGGATTTAGCTGACACTTTGGGATCCAAGCGCTGGCAGGAGAGGGTCGCAGCCCTGAAATTCATTATAGAACATGGTCTTGATTTAGGCGATTTTCAGGATTACAAAGGGATGCTGAAAAGCCCCCATATACCTGAGCGGTATTGGCTGGCAAGGGGTTTAGGTGCGAGCCGGCGGCCTGAAACCTACCAAGATCTCCTGGCGATTCTGGATGACCCCCATCCAAATGTGGTTTCCATGGCCTTCTATGCCCTGGGACAGAGGGGAGACTTGAGGGCCATCAGGGAAATCAGAGAAAGGATCGAGATATCCGATGACTGGTACAACCAATGGTACGCATATAAGGCCTTGAGGGCTCTTGGATGGAAGCAAAGCAGATTGAGATAAAGGCGCTTTTGATATCCCTTGCAGCAGTTGTTTCCATTGAAGCGGCTACCCGGATGGTGATTTCATCAGGGCTACGTCACCCTATGATTATTCTGGGTGGGGCACGTCTGCTTGAAATAGGTCTCATTATCCTTTTTGTTTCGATCTGGGGCAAGGGCTTTCCATCCATAGGATTAGCTCGACCCAGGATAGTCCCCGGGCTCAGAAAGGGGCTGATATGGTCAGCCGGTTTTGCAGTGGTTGCTTTTTTGGGGTCTGTGGTATTTTTCGTTGCCGGCATTGACGCGTTAAAATTGATAGAAGTGCGCCTGCCTGCTCAGCATGGTGAAATCACCCTTTTTTTTCTGGTCGGTGGGATGGTAGGGCCTCTGGCAGAGGAGATCTTTTTCAGGGGAATGCTCTACGGTTTCCTGAGGCGGTGGGGCATCGTGGTGGCCCTTGTTGTGAGTACCCTGATATTTGTGCTGGCCCACCCCATTTTTCCGGGAATCCCTCTTCCTCAAACGGTAGGAGGGATTGTGTTTGCCGTGGCCTATGAGATAGAAGGAAGCCTGATGGTGCCCATCACCATCCATGTCCTGGGTAACCTTGCCATCTTTACTCTTTCATTGATGTCTTAGTGGCTCGCCGGGGGCATTCCCAAATGCTTTGCCTACACGATCACAAAGGTGTCCCTCCTGTGTAAAGCAAAAAAAGCGTATGGGCGACTAATTAGGTAGGGATCTGTCCGGGCCTGCCCGCCATAAGTCTGGCGGGTGGCAGGTGGGTCTGGGCCAGGGTCAGTGTTGAATCGATACTTCCTGCACCTGTTTGCAAAGGTCTACCAGTAATGGAAGGTCATGATTGAAAAATGATCGCCATTCCGTAGGCTTAGGCAGATTTGCGAAGATATTTTCAACACGTCCAACAAATTTGTTGGACAGCATCTTGGACTCCCTGGAAACACTGGATCCTCTTTCTTACCTTCTGCTTACTGAATCAAGTTTTCCCAGCAAGGTTTTCACCCGATCTGCCGGTTTTTCCCCATTAGGGAAAATCCAAATCCTGGGCGGGTGAAAAAACATCTCTAAAGATGAGGGGCATCCTGAC
The DNA here is from genome assembly GCA_019310725.1 of Deltaproteobacteria bacterium. Lineage (GTDB taxonomy): Bacteria > Desulfobacterota > DSM-4660 > Desulfatiglandales > B25-G16 > JADFWK01. The sequence goes on from JAFDDT010000074.1 coordinate 24,214, forward strand.
CGCTGTTTCAACAATTCATCAGCGCTCAGTGGGGAGGTGATTGGGGCAAAGGCGAGGTTTGATCCCGAAAAATGTCAAAAGAAAATATTTGCTCCGGCTCACTTGGTCAACTTAGTTTTTCAAGAGCGTCGCCCCTTTAAGTTGGAGTGTAAATACTTATTATTTAAGATTTATCCCGCCCGTCAAAGATGCCGCAGCGCGGTGCCCCGTTGAACCGGGTTCACCCCGTGAAATTTACATTTGTAACAGCGAAGCGTATTTCACTGGGGGACCCTCCGGGTGTTCAACTGGGGTTAGACGTTCTTGCTTCTATTTAACTGAGATGACCCTCTTGTTTTCAATAGATAATAGTTTTATATTACTCGCTAATTTACGGGAGGCCATTTGTTATAGACCAAAACCAGTCATCTAGATGGGGTCGTGACCCATAAGAGATCCGAGCTCTGAATTGAGAGGCCTTGGGCCAATTCTATAGGAAATTAGATTACTTCAGTTCTTATCGCTAAAGTATGAAAACAATTTTTCAAAAAATCTGGCAATTAGCAGAGCCATATCTCAACACCAGAAAGAATAATATTCACACTAAAATCTCCACTGAATTTGCATACAGGCTTCTAGAAAAGGAAGGCGGAGATCAGGATATCGTGATTCCGGCAATTATCTTACATGATGTTGGCTGGAAAAGGGTTCCAGAAAATCTTCAACTTAAAGCATTTGGCCCGAAGGCAACGTCTCCAGAATTGAACAGATTACATGAAGTGGAGGGTGCAAAGATAGCAAAAGATATTCTTGAGAGGGTAAATTATGATGAAGATAGAATTGAAGAAATTTTTGAGATAATTGATGGGCATGATTCAAGAAAAGAAGCAATCTCCTTAAATGATAAACTTGTAAAAGATGCTGATAAGTTGTGGAGATGTTCTGAAGAAGGGTTTTATATTGATATTGAAAGATTTGAGGTAAATTTTGTGGAGTATCTCAATATAATTCGTTCCAAATTACAAAAGTGGCTATTTACAAATTCTGCAAAAGAAATTGCACGGGAAGAAATAAAAAATCGTGTAAAAGAATTAGACGACACTATCTAACAAGTGTCAAAAAGACCCGACCCCTTCTTATTTTTTTGTCAACTTAGTTTTTTTGTGGGCGGCCCCCTTGACTGGGAGAGAAATGCAAACCAATCATTATCCGTGACGCCGACAAAGCCTTTCATTGCATATTTCCCAGAATGTTTACTGATCTAACAAGAGTCAAGCGGGGTCTTGTCCCGTTCATTCATGAGGTAATCCCTCACGTACGGGTCTGGGCGGGGGGTGCTGGGTGACCGGCATTCCTACCGCGACCCACCTCACTGTTATACAGGAATTTCCAGATAGGAAGAAAAGCTGTGGGGTTCAGGCACAGGAAGGCCCTCCAATTTCAGACCCTCAAGGTGAAACTCGATGGCTTCCCGCATTGTTTTTTCGACCTCTTTCCGGGTTGCCCCTGTAGCAACGCACCCATCTAGGTCAGGAGAATAAGCTGAGTAACCAGTTTCGGTTTTTTCGACAACCATCAAATATCGGCTCATTTCAAACCTGCTTGTTTAAATATGCTGTTTAAGGTTCCAGGCGCTAAATCATGTCCGGGTTTTCCGGCAATCGTGATCAATCCAGGTTTAGATGAATGCTTGTATTGACGATGGCTACCCCGGGTTCTTGAGAGATACCAACCATCTTTTTCCAGCAGCTTTATAACATCTCGAACCTTCATTTAAAAGAAAACTACCACACTTTTCACAATAATTCAATTCAAGGGAGTGCCATGCGCATTAGTTCTTTCAAGAATAAAGACGTGGTCATCTCATGAGTGTTACTCCTATCGGCAGAAGGCGGGCCTCAGTTGATGGATATGTGGTTTTATGATTTGGGAAAAATCGAATGATGGCAGGATGTTGGTGAGTGAGACAGGCAAAACCTCCCATATTTCTCGCTAACTCGCGATTGGGGCAAAAGATAAGCGCTTGATTCCGAAAAATGGCAAAAGAAAATATTTGCATCCCTGCCCGCCGTCTTTTTTATCCGCCGTTTTCGTGGCGGAGTGGCGGACCGGAGGGCCT
>JAFDDT010000282.1 GCA_019310725.1 Deltaproteobacteria bacterium
AAATGGGGTTGATGGTGGAATGGGGACAAGGGGACGAAGGACGATAGAAAAATATATGAAACAAATCATTCAAAACTACCGAACAGGGAAACTTGAACTGGCAGATGTACCTGTTCCAATCTGTTCTTCAGATAGGATTCTAGTGAAGAACATTGCATCTCTTATCAGTATAGGCACGGAACGCTCTATCATAGAGCTTGGCAAAAAAAGCCTTTTCGGAAAGGCAAAGGCCCGGCCTGATTTGCTCAAGCGCTTCATTGATAAAGGGAAAAATGAAGGTTTTGTCAAAACATTCAAGGAGGCTTTGGGCCGTTTAGACAATCCCACATCACTTGGCTACAGCTCTGCCGGTATTGTTATAGAGACAGGGGAGCATGTTCAGGAATTTGCTCCGGGCGATAAGGTTTCGTGCATGGGTGCGGGCTATGCCAGTCATGCAGAATATATTTCTGTTCCAGTTATGCTAAGCTGCAAGGTGCCAGATAGTGTATCCTTTGAGGAGGCATCCTTTGGGATGTTGGGAACCATTGCTCTTCACGGCATCCGCAGCGGTAATTTAACATTTGGCTCCACGGCAGTCGTTATCGGCTTAGGGCTCCTCGGGCTTTTGCCCGTTCAGTTATTGAAGGCTTATGGTTGCCAAGTGTTTGGTTTGGATATTGACTCTCAAAAGGTCGAATTAGCCAAAGCACTTGGGGCTCATTATGCCTCAGCCTCGGAAGCAGAGATCAGGAACACAACGTCTCTCCTTATAATCCGTGATCTATTAGCTATGATCTATCAGCTGTGAAATGAAATTGAAGGGGTGGGGAGTCATCTGGTTGTATGAGAGAGCATGTCAAAATGTCCCGGATCTTTCCAAGGGATGAGAATAGTGGAATGGTGGCAACGTCCCCTATTGCCGTGAGCGGACACCAGATCCACAAAATGCAAGACAAACGCATCCTCGGAACAGTCGGAAGAACCCTGCTAATCGCAAAAAGATCATAATGATAGGTTTATTAGTTGACAACGACCCCTATGATATTACTATTGAATGGTCATTTGGAAAGGAGATGAAATATGTCTGAAAAAATAGATCAAGATAACCTCTTAAAACGTTTTGACTCTTTGGTCCGCGAAATAGAGAATCTCAAACGCGATCTACTCCGCAGCTTGACTGTTGGGGTGAAACATAGGGAAGTGACGCCCCTTAGAGGACGTATAAATCCAATGAATGAGAGTGCGCTTTATGTTCTCGACACGCATGTGCTGATTTGGTACTTCATTGGCAGTAAACGACTGCGTAAGAAACTTAAAGATGTTATTGATGAAAGACGGGGAGAAGGTGGTGGAATTCTCGTCCCAACAATTGTTTTGGCCGAGGCTTTAGATATAGCAGAGAAGCAAAAAGTGGATTTTGACTTTCATGGAATGTATAGGCTTATTCAGGAAGAACCAGGGTTTGAAATTGTTGGGTTTGGGCTTGAGATTTTTGAGGAAACCCTTGGCGTGGAAGAAGTGAAAGAAATCCATGATCGTATTATTGTAGCCACCGCAAAGTTTTACGGAGCGGGTATATTAACAAAGGACCGGATCATTCAAAATTCAGGCGAAGTCGAAACCCTGTGATGTATAAGTAAGCTATGAGCTTTTTATTCTTCCGTACCCTATTAATAACCAATACTTTAAATAAGTTCACAAAGCAGACACGTCCCCATTATAAACTTATAAGTTGACCACGTCCCGTATTATGTTTAAATCGTTTTGGAACCAACGCCTCCCATTACAGGCATTTAAAAGGAGGCTATACTATGCTTATTGAATATGTCGATAAAGCAATGGGAAAAGCAGTTTACGATAAATTAGAAGATAGTAGTTTTTCCGGAAAAACCCCACAATGTCCAGGCGTTATCGCTTTTGGAGAAACGCTTTATCAATGCCAGAAGGAATTGAGACCCTCTCTTGAGGGCTGGCTTATTGTAAAAACAAGACATGGTGATATATTGCCAATAATAGGCGGGAGATCAATATGCGGACAATCACTTTAGATCAAGCTTCCAGTGATTTGAAAGCCATTATTCTCAGAACGATCCGTGACCAAGATGAAACAGTTATTTCTTCAAAAGAAGGCGCGGTTGTTGTGCTCGAAGAACGTGAATGGTTAAATATCAAAGAGACCCTTCGACTGCTTTCCGACAAGGAATCCTTGGCCGCTTTACTGGAATCTCATGCCATAAGAGATCGAGGCGAGAAACCGGAAGGCGTGACCCCTGAGGAAGCTTTCAAAGATGTATAAAGTTGCTCTTCTGAAAAAAGCCCAATCAGACTTAGACTGGTTTCGAAAGAATGACAAAAGCAGTTATATTAAATGCTTTGATTTGGTGAAGGAGCTCATGAGTAAGCCAAGAGAGGGCAGAGGAAAACCGGAAAGGTTGAGATATTTTGAAAAGGAGGTTTATAGCCGTCGCGTCAACCACAAAGATCGGCTTATTTATACAATTTATGAAGAGTTTAAAGAAATTGATATTACCTCTTTTCGTGGGCATTATGAATAGGGAGTAACGTATCTCCGCTGTAGTGCATTCAGTAAAGCAGTTTCGCAGCAATGTTCCCCTTTACGACGAACTGAAAACAATTTGCGTTCAGATGGCATCAGCCGAGAAGAGTATTTGGATCTCCTTGAAAAAACAAAATAAATAAAGATTCATGGCAAAAGGTGAGAGCAATTCGGCGACAACATCGAAGTAGAATTATCCTTAAAAGATATGAAAGAGTGCAAAGGGGACACTGGTACGTTAAAAGTCCTGGCTATCTTGCAAAGAATAATACGGTTTGCTCTTTTTGGATGCGTGGTAACCCCCGCAAATATTTTGGAGAGCTTACACGCCAGGAAAAAATAGCAGAAAGCCCAAGACTCACCTCCGCCATAAGCGGATTGCTATTTCTCCCTTTCTTCCGGAAACTAAGAAAGCAACAAAATCCTCAAAATAATCCTGCTCGCCCCGTGAAATTCGAAGACCATTTCACTGGGGTAAATCCTGTCTAAAAATAGAAAAGAATGAGTTACTTATTTATTTATGCCCGTCCCCCTCTTCACGCGAATATGTCTTTGACCTGCAGCCCATTATAGAGGTTTCCGGTCCTTTGCCATACACCCTGCAGACTGGTGTTGAGCAGACTGTTCAATGGCTGCGTGAAGCAGGGGAAATCTAATCCACACCCTCAGAGGAATAGCCTTCGGATTCCACCCCGATACGATTTTCCGGACCTACGGGGGCACTTGCGTCCATTGGCTTATTGGTTTCTTTGGTATAGATGTTAAAAACTGGATGACTGGATGATTATATTGATAGCAGGAAGTTTTTTCACTTGACTTATCAGGGGATGGCGGGTAGCCTGTATGCAATTAATGCAATTGCATACAGAACGTAAGGGCGAGGTGAACATTATGGCTAGGACCGTAACTACGCGTTTAGATGATGGGTATGTTAAAAAAATCGATGAAATGGCCGCGCGAAAAGGTATTGACCGCTCGGCGCTGTTGCGATCTTTTTTTCTCTATGCCTTAAAAGAACATACTATACGTGATTCTCTGGAAGACTATAAGGCCGGCATAACAACCCTCTGGGAGGCAGCTCAGCGCTGTAATCTGTCGCTCTGGGAAATGATTCGGGAAGTAAAACGCGCCCACATCCATACTTCCTATGACTTGAAAGAATTCGAAAAGGACTTGAGAGCGCTCAATGGATAGGCTCGTTTCCAACGCCACGCCACTCATCTATTTGGCCAGGGCAAATCAACTGAGCCTTCTCCAGAGCATGGTCAAGCAGGTATTTATCCCTGAAGCTGTGTACCGGGAAGTAGTCATTGAAGGCAAGCGTCTGGGAGAAAAAGATGCTTATCGTGTTGAAAGAGCTATCAAGCAAGGGTGGATGATAGTTCAAGGTATCAAGGTTATCTATCCTGTTGAGATCACAATACATCCTGGCGAGGCAGAGGTTATCTCTCTGGCCAAAGAAAAAGAGATTGAAGTAGTGCTCATTGATGATGCCAAGGCTAGAGCTGCTTCTGAAATGGCAGGCCTCAAACCTATCGGCACTCTGTGGTTGATGTTGAAGGCTGTCAAAAATCACTTACTTAACTTTGATCAATTTCTGTCTATCCTCGAGGATGTTGTTCAGTCTGGATTCTATCTCAAAGAAGAAGTTTATCTAAAAGTTGTTCGCAAGGCCAGGGAGTTATCCAGCGATTAAACCCAAGGCTGCTGTGGCATAGAAGAAGGGAAATGGAGGGACACCTCCCTGATTATTGCTTGCGCAACAGGACCAAAACTCTCGTAAAATTACAATGGCCTTAAACAGAATTTTTTATACTGGAGCATCGAATGAAGATATTAATCACAGGAGGCGCTCCTTACGGAGCAGTTCAGTTGGGCGGGACGGGCTGATGAACTTGGACAGGAATGATTACAGGTGATATTTCACCAGCATCCCGCAGTGCTCGAACATTCACGCGCTGATGTCCCTGTAAGTGTCCCTGCAAATGATCGGCAAAGATGGTTTCTGGAGCAACACGAAGCGAGCAA
>JAFDDT010000075.1 GCA_019310725.1 Deltaproteobacteria bacterium
AATCCTATGAGATGTGTTTTGGGTTGTAAATTTCACCTACAACCCAGTGTGTTCGCAAAATAATCATATCTCCCCTAAGTGCGGCACTATGATGTCCCCATGATTAGGGCTGATTGGATGCACAATAAGATCTAGGTGCCCTTATCCAGTAGTTTGAGGCTGAGCCTGAGACAGGCCTCTTCGGCCTTTTCATCGCCTGGGGAAATGTCAAGTATCTTTTGATATAAATCGAGGGCCCCCTCCAGTTCACCCGACTTTTCCTTTGCAGCAGCCAGTTGCTGGAGCATACTGATGTCATTGGGTCCAGAGGTAATGGTTTCTTTCGCCCCCTGAGCCTCTTCTGGGGAGATATCTCTTTCTGAATCCTCAGCGCTGATCGAATCAGCCTCTTCCAGGTCAGCCAGATACTGCGTTTCCTCAGGATCAAAGGCAATGTCTCCCAGGTCTTCCTCCTCCCTGATTTCTTCAGTAGACGCTCCGGCCTCTGGCTCTTCTGATGTTCCTCTTGCCTCGCCTCTACGAGACCCTGCCACAGCATGCACCTCCTGAGGTTCTTCTACCTCGCTCAACTCCTCTTCCAGTGTTGGCTCCCCAAGCTCCTGAGCTGCCTCAGGCAGTTCGAGGCTTTCGAGAACGAAGTCTTCATCTAACTCGTCAATGGCGTGGACTATCTCTTCTTCGTTCATTAACTCCTCAGGGGGCTCGACTTGTTCTAATAATCCAGTGCCTTTGCGGGAAATCTCTTCCGGAGCTTGATAGTCTCGAGCCAGTTGTGCAAGATCTGCCCTCATTAAGCCGTCTCTATCCGCTATCAGTGCCTTTAGAGTTCTGTCCTTGGCCTCATCGGACATGACGAAGATGTTGGCAGGTCCGATAGTTATCCCTTCAGGATTTTTTCCCTCCTTATAGAGGCCTCTTAAATCGGTATTCAAAGCATATCTGATTCTCCTGAGGTTCTTGCGTTTGCTTTCAGTCGCTGTGGGGTCATCTATTATATTCCACAGGACTTTAACTAGTTCATCTGCGTCTATAGCCTGTATGGTTTCAACTGAGTTTTCATCTTTGTAGTACTGGCGTATCGTTGTAACGAGCCTATATTTTAGTGCATTCTTATTCTTGTAAGTAAGATTGGAAATGGCTTTGTCTATGCCTTCGAGGGTGATTAAAGAAGCCATCAGAATTCCTTGCGGTATCCTTTTGTGTTGTGCGTTGTCTGAAGAAAAAAACAGAATATTTTTATAAATACAATATTTTTGTTAAATTCTCAAGAAGTTATGAAATCCCTGGGTGCCCAGTATTGATTTGCGGTGTGAAATTGTACCTCCGCGCTCTCATACCCTGGCCTTTGACGTTAGCCTGGATACAAGGCGCTATCTTTTGCATATACTGTTGGTGCATTCGTAAAAAGTCGGTTTTGCTCACTATGTGAGCATTTTGGGCGCACTTAAGATGTTCAGCTAAAATGCTAAAACTCGGTATAATGCCCTCAGACAGTTAGCATTTCTTAACGCTGAACATCTCAAGCGCTTTTCTCCCAAAACAAAAATGCTCAATCTCGTTCACAAAACACTTTTTACGAATTTGTCACTGTTGAGGTCGAAAAACGGAAAAGCATAGCAAGCCAGAGGAGGGATGACGGGGCCTATTTCCCCTTATGCAACAGCTTGAACCTGAGCCTGAGGTAGGCCTCTTCTGCCTTTTCATCGTCCGGGGAAATGGCGAGGATCTTTTTATATAACGCAAGAGCCGGCTCCAGATCCCCTGAGGCTTCTTTTAGGGTAGCCAACTGGTGGAGCAGTTCGGTATCGTTAGGCCTCAATCTAATGGCTTTTTCTAACTCCTTTGCTGCCAACTCATTCTTCTCTAGTTTAAGATAGGCCAGTATCAAATATTTTCTTAATTCCAGCTCTTTTGGATTGGCCCTTATTGCCTCGCGCATGTATTGAGCGACCTGTTCATATTTAGATTGTTGGACAAGATAGTTAAATATGAACCTATAGTAAGAAACCTTCTTTGGGGCAAGTTTGATCAGCATCTGTGTCTGGACAAAGGCAAGATCATTCCTTTTTTGTCTTTGATATATAGTTAACAGGGCCTCCCTGGCCTGTATATCTTTTGGATTGATCCTAACGACTCTCCTGAAACAGGAGACAGCCTCTTTCAAGTTCCCTTCATCTGCCTCCATTACCCCAAGATTGAAGAGGATAGTCGTGTTTTTCGTGTCACGAGAGAGTATCTTTTTATAAACACTCCTCAAGGTCTTTGTATCACCTTGTTTTTCTGCTATGTGGGCCAACAGAGTGAGGGCCTCTTGATGACGAGGATCTTTTTTGAGAATTTCTTGTAGGTAACGTTTGGCCTCTTTGAATTTGCCTTCTTTGAACAGAGACTCTGCGAGCCTCATCCTCCCCTCAATGTCATCCTGTTTCAGATTAATGGCCAGACGCAGGTATTTTTCAGCCTGTTTTGATTGTTTGAGCTCGTCGTAGATAGAGCCGATATTGTAATAGAGGTTAGGATCTTTTTTGTCATACCTGGCTGCCTTAAGGTACCACTGGAGGGCCTTTTTTTTCTGACCTGTCTGGTATGAAAGATAGCCAATGGTCTTCATGACTACTATTTTTTCATCCTGTGGTAATTTTGGCAAAATTATTTCATATTGTTTTATGGCCTCTTTAGGCCTCCCTTTTTTTTCGAGAGCCTCAGCAAGGCGAAGCCTGCTGTCAATATTTTCGGGCGTTAGTGCAAGGATCTTCCTCAAGGTTCTGATAAGCGAATTGTAATAATGGAGGTTTTCATAGGCATTCGCCAGCTTCATCATGAGGACCACATCTTTTTTTTCTTTAATGATATCCTCGATGATGGGGGCTGCATTTTTCCATTTGTTAAGAGCCAGATATTCATCTGCCAACCGCATCCTGAGCTGAATATTGTCCCCTGTTTCTTTGATGGCCCTCCGTAGGAACGCTGACCTCTTTTTGGGGTCTATTATCTTGTTTGCCTTTACCAGCCAATCTTCCACTGAAGGAGATACAACCAGGTGGACCTCGCCGATAGTTTCATTTCGGTGTTTGATTTCTATCGTGTACCTGTAGTGGTGATAGGGATCTTGGCCAGGAAGGAATTTTGTTATGACTGTTTCCTCTCGAAAGGCATTAATATCAAAACCTTCGGAAAAGAGCCTTATGTGCCTGTTCAATAGGACGGAGGTGGCTATCTTCACTATTTTGAGGCTATCATATGGATGGGCGTGAAGGATCTGACCGGAGGTGAGCTCTTTCGTTGTGCCATTGTGTTCAACTGTTAGGTGGTTAAACTCAGGAACCTGGTTGAAGAGTCCCTTGAATGAGAGTTTGAGATAGCCGCTTCCAAGTCCACCAATGAGGAGATAGAGAGATGCACATAGAAGAAGAATTACCAATAGAACGATAGTTTGTGCCGTTCGCTTCTTTTGTCGGCGTAGAACTCTGTCTTTTACCAATTACCTTCCTTTCCCGTGTCCCTTTGTGCTGCCAAGGCCCCATTTTCCCGGCTGGTCACCCCAAATGAGGAGAACAGGGCTTGCTACAAAAATGGAAGAATAGGTGCCAACTATTACACCAATGAGGAGGGCAAAGGCAAAATCGTGAATAACACCGCCGCCTAAGACAAAGAGGGCTACAACAACAATAAGGGTGGTCGCTGAAGTCAGGAGGGTTCGACTGAGTGTCTGATTAATGCTTTGATTGATTACCTCAGCGAAATCGCGACGGTGAGAGCGGCGGTAGTTTTCCCTGATTCTGTCAAAAACGACAATGGTATCATTTAGGGAGTAACCAACGATGGTGAGGAGCGCAGCTATAATGGGTAATGTTACTTCCCGGTTGGTGAGGGCAAAGGCCCCAATTGTTATGACAACATCGTGAAAGAGCGCAATAATGGCACCAAGGGCGTACTCCAACCGCAAAAACCAGCACAGACCGATAGTAATGAGGCCGGCAACAGCAATAAGCCAGATGATACTCATTCCTATTGCTGAAATGATATAGACTCCGAAGGCAAGGCAGGCTGCCATGATTATGCTCATGGTCCACTTGTATTCGAATCTGCCTGATATGTAGATAACCATGAAAAGGAGTGCATAAAAGATGGCAAAGAGGGCCTTTTCTCTTAAATCTTTCCCGATCTTTGGCCCCACCATCTCTACCCTCCTGACTTCAACGTTGTTTCCCCCAAATGCTTTATCCAGTGACTCGTTGACCATTTGAGAAATGTTGCTCAGTTCGATACCGGTTTGGCTCACTCGTATCAGATATTCACCCTTTCCTTTTTCCCCGAACTCCTGAATAGCGCTATCTTCCAAAGCGATCGGCCTTAAGGCTCCCCTGATAGCATCCGGTGTGGTTGGCTGACCAAACCGCACCTGAATCAGTATACCGCCAGAAAAATCCACGCCATAATTAGGTCCGCCCCGAAATAGCAAAAGTATAAGGGTTAGAAGTATCAAACTGCACGAGAAGAAAAGGGCAATCCTTCGTCGCCCAATGAAATCAATATTAATATCCGGTTTTATGAATTCCATGCTGCTCTCTTTCTGCTAAATACTTACTCTCTTCATGCCCCGTTCAATAATGAGATAATCAAAGATCAGCCTGGTAACAAATATAGCTGTGAAAAGGCTAGCAATAATGCCAATACTTAAAGTTACAGCAAACCCCTTTACCGGACCAGTTCCAAATTGAAAGAGCACCAAAGCAGCCATCAGGGTGGTGATATTAGCATCGAGAATAGTTACCAGTGCCTTGCTGTAGCCACCGTCAACTGCTGCCCGAGGAGTCTTGCCCAGTCTCAATTCCTCCCGGATTCTTTCAAATATGAGCACATTGGCATCGACAGCCATACCTATAATCAGAATAATGCCTGCTATGCCCGGCAGCGTTAGGGTGGCACCAAAAAGCGCAAGGCCTGCTGCGATAAAGAGTATATTCAAAACCAGGGCCAAATCGGCCAGTATTCCAGCAAACTTATAGTAAAAAACCATGAAGAGTATAACGATCAGGCCCCCAATTATCATTGATTTCAGGCCTTTTTCAATGGAATCCCTTCCCAGGGAGGGGCCCACTGTTCTCTCTTCGATGATCTTCACCGGTGCTGGCAGGGCGCCTGCCCTCAAGACAATGGCCAGATCTCGAGCCTCTTCCATGGTAAATCTTCCGGTAATCTGGGCTCTGCCGCCTGCAATTCTATCCTGGATAACGGGTGCGCTATTTACTACACCATCCAGGACGATGGCCAACCGCTTCTTTATGTTGGCCCCGGTAATTTGCTCAAAGAGCCGTGCGCCCCGGGAATCAAATGAAATCGAAACATAGGGCTCGTTGTATTGACTCTCTATCTGAACCCGGGCATCAGTCAGATATTCGCCTGTCAGTACAGCCCGCTTTTTCAAAAGAAAAGGAGTTTTTCTTTGAGAACCGGGCTCTCCTGTTATTTGATAAAGAACTTGATCCCCTGGCGGTATGTTTCCCCGTAATGCCTCTTCCAGGCTGTTCTCCTCGTCAACCAGCTTAAATTCCAGGAGGGCCGTCTTCCCGATGATATCGATAGCCCGTTTTGGGTCTTTTATCCCCGGCAGTTGAACTAGAATCCTGTCCCTTCCTTGTGGCCGGATATCTGGTTCGGCCACACCAAACTGGTCGATTCGGTTGGTTATGGTTTCTACAGCCTGATCTACAGCCATCCTCTTGATATGCTGCTGGGCCTGGTCAGAGAGGACCAATTCCACGGTGAGATCCTGATGTCCCAATGGTCCGGATTCAACGGCAAGGCCAGAAAAGTTTTTTTCCACCATTTCTTCCGTTGCCTTCCTGTCTTCAGTCCGCAACAGGGTAAGGCCAATCATATCTGGGCCAGTTCTCTTTAACGCCTGATACCTGATCTTTGCTTTTCTCAGGGCGTATTTTATGTCCTCAACCGTGCGTTCGAGGTGGCTTTCCACCGCCTTCTGGACCTGAACCTCCAACACAAGATGCATTCCACCTTTCAAATCAAGTCCGAGATGAATCTTCTCCTCAGGCAATATATTAGGCCACCACGCAGGCATCGTTTTACTGATGGATGGCGTCAAGTAGATCAGTGCAATGAAAATCACCAGAAGCACTGCAATTCCCCGCCACTGAAGTTTCTTAGACACGCCTTACTCCTTAACCTGGGCCTCTGACCTTCTGACTACCCCTGCTATAGAACTCCGTGAAATCTTGACCCTCACTTTTGGGGATATTTCCACGGTCAGCAAATCATCACTTATTCCGGTTATCAGTCCATGGAGACCTCCGGAGCTGACCACCCTATCCCCCTTTCTGAGATCTGCAAGAAGCTGCTTGTGTTGCTTAGCCTTCCTTTGCTGGGGTCTGATCAGAAGAAAGTAAAAAATGGCAAATATGATGATTAGGGGCAAAAATGCACCCAGCCCACCGCCTCCTCCAGCGCCTCCAGCGCCTCCGGTACCCATAGCGTACACTAAATTAATCATAAATCTTCCTCCCTTTCTGTATAAAAGTCACGGCTGAATTCAGCCAGTCTATCCTCCTTTATGGCCTGGCGTATTCCAGACATAAGCTGTGCATAGTAGTGGAGATTATGAATGGTATTCAACCTGTAGGCCAGGATCTCCTTTGCTAAAAAGAGATGTCTCAAATAGGCCCGCGAGTAATGGGAGCAGGTGTAACACATACATCCGTCTTGGATTGGGCCGCTATCGCCTGCATGCTGCGCATTCTTTATTACAACCTTTCCCTTGTTAGTGAATAACATGCCATTCCGAGCATTTCGGGTAGGCAGAACGCAATCGAACATGTCCACACCAATTCTCACTGACTCAAGTATGTCCTCCGGTGTTCCTACCCCCATAAGATACACAGGCTTATCCTCCGGAAGAAATCCCCTGGTAAATCTGATCACCTGTTCCCTGGTAGTGGGATCTTCCCCTACCGATAGACCACCTAAGGCATAGCCGTCAAAGCCCATACCTACAAGCCCCTGGGCACTCATCTCTCTCAATTCAGGATATGTTCCACCCTGAACAATCCCAAAGAGGGACTGCCCATTATCCCTTTTTTTCGCCAGGCATCGTCGGGCCCACTGTTCAGTGAGCTTGACCGAGTTAAGAACATAATCGTGATCGGCCCCACTAGGTGCACACTCATCCAAGGTCATGATAATATCTGCACCCAGGGCTTCCTGGATTTCCATAACCTTTTCCGGACTCAAAAAATGACTTGAACCATCCACATGAGATCGAAATGTGACCCCTTTTTCTGAAATAGTTCTGAGTTTCGAAAGGCTGTAAACCTGAAATCCTCCGCTATCAGTAAGTATAGGTCCTGACCAGTTTATGAAGCGGTGCAAACCACCGAGCCTTTTTATCAGTTCATGGCCAGGTCTCAGGTACAAATGATAGGTGTTTGTCAGGATTATTTCAACCCCGGCATCCCTGGCCTCGTCAGGCGATACCCCCTTGACTGCTCCCGTGGTTCCAACAGGCATAAAAACAGGGGTCTCAAACTCCCCGTGGTCTGTTACTATCTCCCCAAGCCTGGCCTTGCTTGACTTACACTCTTTGCGAACCCTGAAATCCAAGGGCCTGGTTCCTCATTAAGTACCTAAAGTTGCAACTACTCAGGTTGCAAGGTTCACGGTTGGTCGCCTTGCGCTCCTCATACCCGCCTGCCGGATGGCGGGCAGGTTTGTTGAGATAGTTGATAAAACCACGAACGGCAGCACGTGTTCGTCTGGCCTGCTCGTAGACATCTTTGAATTCCCCGGGCGATATGTATTCTTCACAGATTATTAGGTTCAATGTTCACGGTTGGTTTCCTTATCTTCCTACTGGTCTATCTTCATCGCTTTCTAGCCCTGAACCGTGAACCCTTGAACTGTGAACCTGACTGGTTACCTAAATTTTAATTGAACTAACCCTAAAACGACACTTTGTAATTCAGCTTATCAGCATTGCATCGCCGTAGCTGTAAAAGCGGTACCTGGTTTCTACGGCCCAGCGGTAAGCTCTCATGGTCAATTCAATTCCAGCAAATGCAGCCACCAGAAAGAGCAGTGAAGACCGGGGTAGATGAAAATTTGTCAAAAGAGCATCAATAACCTGAAAGCGAAATCCTGGGTAGATCAACAGATCAGTAAGTCCAGAATCAGTTGCTATTTCGCCTTTCTTCTGAAACACGGTCTCCAGGGCCCTGACAACCGTTGTTCCAACAGCAATAACCCTTCTACCCTCTACCTTAGCCCTCTGAATAGCCTTGGCAGAATCAAGACCAACAACATATGATTCGTTCCCCAGGCTGTGTTCTCTGATATCCTGTACCCTCACCGGCCTAAAGGTATCCTGACCCACCAAGAGGGTTATACGCACTATATCTACTCCCCGGGATTGCAAAGCCTCGAGAAGATCATAGGTAAAATGAAGGCCGGCTGTCGGTGCTGCCACTGCCCCCCAATAACGGCAGAATATAGTCTGATACCGTTGCCTGTCTTGTTCCAATCTTCTATCGTTGTTGTCTCTTTTAATATAAGGGGGTAGGGGAAGGCAACCTCTTTTTTTCAAAACATAATCGAGGGTACGCTCACCTTCAAATCTGAGCAGAACCTGCCCATCTTTACCTAACCCTTCTACAATGCCTGTTAGGCCATCCGGAAACAATATGCTGGTACCTTTCTTTGGTCTCTTTGATGCCTTCACAAGGCACCAGCGTCTGTCCTGGCCCTTGTTCATAGGTCTGACGGGATGTTCGACAACCAAAATTTCTACCTGACCTCCGGTTTCCTTATGGCCATATAATCTGGCTGGCACTACTCTGGCATCGTTTACAACCAAGAGATCACCTGCTTTGAGGAGCGAGGGGAGCTCAAAAAAACGATAGTCGGAAATTTCCTGGGTTTGTCTCTTTGCACACAGGAGACGGGACTCATCCCTTTTGGCTGCTGGTTCCTGCGCGATTAACTCGGCAGGCAGCTCGTAATCATATTCTTCAATGTGATACATCTCCTACTACCTGAAGAGGTACGTCAAGAGGAGGCCCAAACACATGGCCAGAAAACCAACCAGCCTGAGCTGATTGTCGGGAACCTGCTGGATCTGTTGTAACCACCTCTTCATCTTATCTGGAAATGCCAGATACGGCAGTCCTTCAACAATTAGGACCAAACCCAGAAGACAAAGCAGGAGTTTCATCCAAGGGCACCTTTTAGAGAAAACCAAAGTTTAATGAAGCATAGGCTGATCGAAACCCAACTGCACCCCAGCATTCATGATAGAGATGTTCGCAGAATTCTGCAAGTCCCTCCATGCGATTATTATGAGGCAAAGCTAACCTAAGCCGTGGTGATTACCCAGATGCCCACACCGATAAATCCGAGACCTGCGATCCACGAGAGATACTTGGGATTGATATAATGCGCCAAAAAGGAGCCAGCGAGAACCGCAATCCCCGAGGCCACAACAAGGGCGAGAGCAGCCCCGAGGAACACCGTGAGCTTGCTGTTTGTGGGGCCCGCTGCATACAGCAGCGTTGCAAATTGCGTCTTATCCCCCAGTTCGGCGACAAATACCGTGGAAAACACCGTTAAGAGTAACTTTAAGTCCATCTAAAACCTCAAAAAAGAATGTGACTTTACTAGCTGTGTCTATATAGAGCAAGATATTAATCCCGCTAAGCGGGATGGTACAGCTGAGCTTCGGTAGTGAAAATATGTACTCAATCCTCTCTCGCCCGCTCCCCCTCGCCTTTGCCCTGGGTTGCTTGAGCCCGCAGAGCCCGCGGAGGTATGTAATGAAGCATTCCACTGCATACCATTTTATGGGAGAAAGTCTCCAAGGAAAATAATGAATCCATTCATTTTTCCTTTGAAGACTTTTCCCATATTCAATCTCGCCTTGCGTGATTGAACGCCCCCATGGGGGCATGGTAGCAATCTGTTTCATGTCATGAGAAAATCTTCATACTCTGGGCCTTTGAGAGCTCTGCGAGAGATATACGGAGGCCCTTCTAGCGCTCTTCATTCAAGCCATCGCCTCGAAGGGTGGTAGTTGGCTATCCTGATTGCTTCCCGGCCATGCTCTCTATTTCAACCTTTATAATTAGTGAACTATTGAGTCCGGACTCTGAATAGGTGGATGCCTTGTTTGAATAGTGGTGCGTGATAATATCAAAGGCCTTGCGCTTTGCTTCGGGATCATGGATGAGTGAGGCCTTTCCCTTTCCAATAACGCTGCGATACTTCATAGTCCATTTGCAAGGACTCTCATCACTCACTACTTCATGGTCAGTGTCGAACTCGAAACAAATCTTGGTATTTTTTCTGAGTATGTCAATCTTTTTCCCTTGCCGAGCCGAGTGAAAATACAAGGCATTATCTTTATATCCAAAACAGAGAGGGACGATATAAGGCTGATCGTTTTCCGACATGGCGAGCCTGCAAACAGATGATTTCAATATGATTGATTCGATGACGGCCGTATCGGTGATTTGCTTTTCTTGTTTTCTCATCTTGCACCCATATGTAGATAATCGCAGTTTTCCCAGGACGCTTGAATGCGTCACCTTTCTACCGACTAATCCAAGAAACGGGGAAAGTCTTCCCCCGTCCGCAAAGAGTTCAAAGGTGAGCTACTCTTATACAGGTAAAGAGAAACGATATCAATAAAATCCACTGAGATATCCTATAAATATGCGATATCCGAGCATAGATTTCAGATCTCGTGGACCACCCATATTTCTTTTCCGTGACTTAGCTCAAGGTTGGCCAATAACGAAATCGTCTGGTTGAAAGGTATTTGATCCAAGGAATCTCTCTCTTGAAAGAGAGCTTGACATCGGAAAAGAGAGGTACCAGTTTTAAAGCGGCCGTGGCCGACGGAGTGTGCAGCAGGCTGACTAAGGAAGAGCTC
This sequence comes from Deltaproteobacteria bacterium, assembly GCA_019310725.1. Classification (GTDB taxonomy): domain Bacteria; phylum Desulfobacterota; class DSM-4660; order Desulfatiglandales; family B25-G16; genus JADFWK01. The sequence goes on from JAFDDT010000075.1 coordinate 10,940, forward strand.
AGAGCGATGCTAGGCAACCCCGATGTAGTTATTATTGACATGCGTACCGGTAAGGATTGGAAGGCCAGCCAGTCAAAAAGGGTGCAGTAAGAGAAGAGCCCAAGAAAGCAAAATCTTGGGCCGAAAAGTGCAATAGAGACAAGACCTATGTTCTATACTGTGCTTGATGCAATGAGAGGCAACCAGTCTCCCAAAACGCTTAATCTCATTCACAAAACAGCCATGACCTCCCTTAGAATGTGAACGACTCCTCACCATGGTTCATGTAAATACTTTTGAACGATACCAAACAATTTTTACGAGATTTGTTCACAAAAACGTCTTAATGACCGCTCAAAGGGCTTTCCGTTTGGGCAACAGCCTGTGAAGATGTGACGTCATCAGCATATCTTTGTTCACGCAGGTAAAGGTTTGTGTAAATAGTGCCGAAAAGGTAAATAAGTGTCTGACTGACAAGATGGAAAGGGAAGACCCGGGAATGGAAGTGAGCAATTTCAGTGAATATCAAAAAAAGGCATTAGACGATGTGTGTCGACTTATCTTCAAAGAATTTTCAAACACGGTGGGTGTTGCCTTTCTCCAACTCGATTGTGATTGCATAAAATTAGCTGGAGTCTCTTCAACCGGTGACCAGACTAGTCCTATGATGCTGGTTTCAGGGAACCCACCCGTAATAGATGAAAGCACGGGTGAGGAAACAAGACCTGTGTGTGAGAAATGCTCAGAGGACTCCCTCGACGTATTTAGAACAAAAAACCGGGGAGTAATTTGGAATAGCAAAAAGGTAACGTTGTCAAGGCAGATCAGAAACAAGATAAAAGCCAAGGTCTTTGACTCTGACCTTTAGAGATTCCCTCTGATCCTGGAATTTATCTGAGTATAGTCGAAGGGCCACCTCGTGCAGGGCATTGCGAAGTTAGAAATATGGTAGCTGTTCTCGGGTTCAAAGGTTCAATGGTTCAAGGTTCACTGAAAACCCGCCTGCCCGCCATCCATAGTATTACGGCGGACGGGCCATACATCGGGCAGGTCTGAACAGTTGTTTCGTGAGTTCTGAACGGTCTTGCACCGAAGTTCAGAGTGAGCTTTACCTGGTGTTGGAGCAATCTGAGTTTCAGGATATGTATGATCGTGCTCGACGCACTGGGGCTACTGGTCGTGGTTTCATCCCCGCATACGTCTCGTGGGCTGGCCTACAAGCACGGTCAACGAAAGAAAGATAACACTGAACGGTGAACCCTGAACCTGTGAACGCTTACGAAATATGAAACAAACTGTATTACGACACGTCGCATAAACCGACCCAGGGCTTATGTCTGGGTCTCTCGTTCGATTAGAGGATCCTTTTTCTGATGCGAACGGATACTGGTGTCACCTCGACCAGCTCGTCTTCTTTGATAAACTCGATGGCCTGGTCAAGGGTCAGAATCTTGGGCGGGATAAGCTGCAAGGCCTCGTCAGCCCCTGCCGCCCTCATATTGGTGAGCTTCTTCTCCTTAGTCACATTGACGTCAATATCGTTTCCCCTTGAATTCTCACCAACCACCATCCCTTTGTAGATCGACGTGTTGTCCTTTACAAAGAGCGTACCTCGGGGCTGGAGGTGATGAAGCGCATAGATGGTAGTCCTTCCTTGCCGGTCCGCAACAAGGGTTCCGGTCGGGCGTTTTGTAAGAGGGCCGTGCCACGGCTCATATCCGTCGAAAAGGTGGTTGAAGAGCCCTGTTCCCCTTGTATCGGTGAGAAACTCGGAGCGAAAGCCAATCAGGCCTCTGGATGGGATCTTGAATTGGAGGCGGACCCTGGTGTGGCCATTGTTGTTCATTTCCTGTATCCTTCCTTTACGGATCCCTACCTGCTGTGTAACAACCCCTATGAATTCCTCCGGCACATCGATGACAAGATGTTCCATTGGCTCGTAAAGAACGCCATCCACTTTTTTTGTAATGCTCTCCGGCATAGATACAGAAAGCTCAAAGCCTTCCCTCCTGATGGTCTCGATCAGGATCGCAAGCTGCAGTTCGCCTCTTCCCATCACCTTGAAGGAATCCGGGGACGTGAAGTGCACCTTTATCGACACATTATACAAGAGCTCCTTTTCGAGCCGCTCCCTCAGGGCCCTCGATGTTACATACGCTCCTTCTTGGCCAGCAAACGGCGACGTATTCACGGAAAAGAGCATGGAGATGGTGGGCTCATCCACCGCAATCCTAGGGAGTGGCTCCGGGTCTTCACTATCAGCGATGGTATCACCAATATTAATCCCTTCAATCCCGGCCAGGGCAACGATATCACCTGCACGGGCCTCTTTGATCTCTACTCTCTCGAGTCCCTTAAAACCGTAGAGCGATGCAACCTTTATCTCGACCGGAGCCCCTCTGCCGTTGATCATGGATACCCTATCCCCGGCTTTGACCGAGCCCGAAAATATCCTCCCGATGGCGAGCCTGCCCACGTAATCGTTATAGTCGATCTTGGTTACCAAAAGCTTCAGTGGCCCCTGTTCATCCCCTTCAGGGGGCGGAACGGCGTGAAGGATCAATTCAAACAGGCATCGAAGGTCCTTCGCATCCTCATCGGGACGGAGCTTTGCAATCCCGAGTTTTGCGTTGGTGTAAACGATGGGAAATTCAAGCTGTTGCTCTGTGGCATCGAGGTCAATAAGTAAATCATAGACCTCGTTCAACACCTCCTGGATCCTCGCATCGGGCCGGTCTATCTTGTTAATCACCAGGATAGGGGGGAGATTGAACTCGAGTGCCTTTTTCAGAACAAATCTCGTCTGGGGCAAAGGGCCCTCCGAGGCATCCACGAGGAGAAGCACGCCGTCAACCATATTGAGCGTCCGTTCCACCTCCCCGCCGAAATCGGCATGGCCCGGTGTATCCACAATATTGATCTTAACTCCCTTATAAACGATGGCCGTATTCTTTGCCATGATGGTAATGCCCCGCTCACGCTCCAGGGCAATATTGTCCATCACCCGCTCCCGGACCTTCTGGTTCAAGCGAAAAATACCTGACTGCTTGAGCAAACCATCCACGATCGTTGTTTTTCCGTGATCAACATGGGCAATAAGGGCAATGTTCCTCAAATCTTCTCGTTTCATCAGCTTATCATGAAATAGGCGCCCTGGTTTCACCCAGGTCACCCTGCCTATTCCATCTTTCCCCCCTCGTGGGATCATTCCCGTTATTTGACAGGGCTCGATTTTGTGGTGCTGGCCGGGCCCACTTTTTGAGATATTTTTCACCATCTCGCCTCTGGTTCGGTTTGGAGACAGCCTGGAGGTTGGGGATGGCGCCGTGCCACACGGGATCGATGCGATTGGTATTAAACAGGGATTTCAGGCCCTTCAATTCTCGGCTGGTTATAAAGGTCATGGCTATGCCTGGCCGCCCCATTCTCCCGGTCCTTCCTGTCCTGTTCGTGTAGGATTCCAGGCCGGAAGGATACTCATAATTAATCACATGACTCACATGGCTGAAGTCGAGTCCGCGGCCTGCAACGTCCGTGGCAACCATGAAGGTAATCTTATTTCGGCGAAAACGCTCGAAGATCGATGTTCGCCTCGATTGGTCCAGGCCTCCGTGGATATATCCTATGGATTTGAACCGTCCTTCCAACTCCTGTATCAGTTTCTCGGCGTGATGTCGCGAATTGCAAAAGATGATGGCCTGGGAGATTTTCTCCCTTTTTAGGTATGTGATCAGGGCATTGAGCCGATCACGTCGCCCCGTATACTGAAAATGGTGAGCAAGACTCTTCGGGGCCACCTGTTCCTTGTTTAGTTCCACTCTGACGGGTTCTTTCAGATAGGACTTGATCAATCGGTCGATCTCTTCGGGCATGGTGGCTGCAAAGAACAATGTCTGGTGCTCGTGGATCAGACAGGACATGATGAAGTCTATATCTTCGATAAAACCCATCTTCAGCATCTCGTCCGCTTCATCCACAACCAGGGTGCGAACATAAGAGAGGTCAATCGACCTGATACGATAGAGGAAATCGATCAATCTTCCCGGTGTTGCCACGAGTATATGGACCCCGTCCCTCAATTTTGCTTTTTGAATGTCAACGGAGAATCCGCCAAACATTGCAAAGGGGGCGATGTCTGTGAATCTCGAAATCTTATCGATCTCTCCCACATA
>JAFDDT010000076.1 GCA_019310725.1 Deltaproteobacteria bacterium
CGATTCGAGTTGCGCAACCGCAACCGTTTTACGTAACCTACTCGTAATTTTGCATTGAGCGTCTTTAAAACTTGACACATTTGTTAAGAAGTTGCCTTATGAAGACATCTAGAGGTAACTTCTCAAAAAGTTCGGTTGATTGTTTGTCGTTGACATGCACGGTCATTGCGAGGAGCGGAGCGACGTGGCAATCTCATTGCCATATTAGAGATTGCTTCGCTTTGCTCGCAATGACAGAACCCCAGCTTATTGAGAACTTACTAACTCTTGGTAGACAGAATTTATCTTTAAAAGCCCTGCTTTTATGCCTCTTTTCTATCACTCACAAATATTGGCAAAAAAAGACTCAGTTAATCCAATCCATAACTTCAAGCATTTTAGACACTTTAGCTCACTTTAGGCACCTACATTAGAACGGCCACATTTTCCAGTAGATCTTTGTGCGTATCCAGAACCCGTAGAGACCAAGGGGCTCAAAAACCACTATTAAAACAATTATTAACCCGAGACAAATGCTCGCGACATTGTGGACACCAGTAACACTCATCCACCGATCTGAAATAGTCATGAGCAATTGCCCCAAATAGGGCAGATCCTGAACCTTATCCAACATGAGAATTAACCAGGTCATCACCACGCCGCCCATTATGGAACCAAATATCGTTCCAACCCCTCCTACAATAACAAATGCCAGAAAATAGATTGAAAGAATAAAATTAAAGCTGCTCGGGTTGATAAAGCCAAGCATAAATGCCATCAGTCCACCGGCAATGCCTGTGTAGAAAGCGCTTATGGCAAAGGCAAGGGTCTTATAGTACGTCAGGTTAACACCCATTGTTTCGGCAGCGATGTCCGAATCCCTGATGGCGATAAAGGCCCTTCCAACCTTAGTTTTCATGAGGTTTCTGGCAGCTAAGGTCAAAAGAAAGGTGATAGGCACGATTACAAAGTAGAGTCCCCTGTCACTCGATACAGTACATAGACCAAAAAGCTTAAGGGTAGGTGTCTGTATCCCCATCCTTCCCCCAAAAAGCTCCCAGCGGCCTATTATTTGAGTAATAGCCATGCCGAAACCGAGGGTGGCAATGGCGAGATAAGGGCCTTCTAACCTCAGGGCAGGCAGACCGAGAATAAGACCGAAAACAGCAGCAATGGCACCGGCGGCAGTAAGTGCAACAAGAAAGGGGAAAGAGTGTTCGCCCATAAAGAGAACCGTGGTAAAGGCCCCTATAGCAAAGAATCCGGCATGGCCGAGGGATATCTGACCAGTGTAGCCTACTAACATATTCAACCCAACAGCAACAAGAACGTTTATGGCCATATAATTGGCCATGTAGATGTAATAGTTTGGTGCCAGAAATGGGAAGGTAATTAAGGCAGCTATGAGCGTCAAAAACCAGAACCATAGCACCTTGCTGTCCAGAAGCTGAATATCCTCGTAATAATCCCTCTTTATGTCCACGGTATGTGTCTCTTAGTCTTCCTCTTTGGCTTCGTAGACCTTCTTTTCAATGAAAATCCTGACAAGTTCCTTGTCAAGTCTGCCCTTGGCAGCCTCCTCCTGTAAAATAGCCAGTGACCTCACTGGATCCATACTTCCTTTATACGGTCTATCCTTGGCTATGAGTGCCTCATAGATATCGGCCACCGTAATTATTCTTGTCTGAAGCGGAATATTCTCTGATGTAACCTGTTTTGGATAACCCGATCCATCAAGCATTTCATGATGACCAGCAGCAAAAAGGGGAACCCTTTTCAGGGAACCCTTAAAGGGTATCTTATCAACGATGTTTTCTGTGTGAATCACATGGGATTGAATCTCTTCTATCTCATCCTTTGTCAGGTTGCCCTTTCTTACAGAGAGATTTTCAAATTCAAAATCAGTAAGATAGCCTCTTTTTTGCCCTTCAAAATCTAAGTATTTCTTCTTGTAGATATCCTCTAGCTTCTCGAGCCCTGGTTCATCTAAGAAGTTGCTGCTATTAATCTCCTTTATAAATGCCAGGTCCTGCTCTATTTGTTTCAGTCGACCATTCAGGTCTCTATCTAGTTCTCTGATCTCTTTTTGGTTGCCCCCGTCTTTTTGAAGCAAAACAAGTTTCTTTTTCCCAGTTTCAACGATGGCAGAGGCTTTGATACTCTCGAAACGGCTGATAAGGGCGGCTGTCTCGGCCTCTGAAAGGCGGCTCCGTTTATCAAGCACCCATTCCCTTACACCAATTTTACCAATGTCGTGAAGCCATGCTGCATAATTGAGCTCTTCAAGTTCGGCAGTGCTAAGGGACACGGGAGCGTATGGGCCATCATGAGTGTCGTTGATAGCTCTGGCCAAGGCCATAGTATACTTTGCAACCCCCTTGGAATGTCCGGCAGTGAAGGGGCTCCTTGCATCTATGGCCGAGACTGAATACTGGATGAGGGCCTCAAAGACAGTCTTTATCTCTTTGATAAGCTGCGCATTTTTTATGGCCACAGCTGCCTGTGAAGCCAGAGATGACACAAGGGATTCTATGCTTGGGTCAAAGGGGATAACCTTTCCATCGCTATCGATCGAGTTAATGAGTTGGAGAACGCCAATGATTTTCCCCTCTGTGTCCTTCATTGCCACGAGAAGCATCGACCTTGTTCTGTAATTGTTTCTCCTATCAAAGTCTCGATTAAACTCGAAACCGGCTTCCGGAGAGAGATCATAGGCATCGGGGATGTTCAGGGTTTCACCAGTGATGGCCACATATCCAGCAATACTATTTTTGGTAAGGGCGAGAGAGTATGGTTTAAATGTGTCCGGTTTCATATCGGCCTGTTTTCCTAGGGTATCGTTCTGGGCAACCTCAAAGTGCAGGGCCCCGTTATCCTGATCAACAAGGTAGAGGCTGCCAGCGTCGGCGTTTGTAAAAGAGCGAGTTTCCCTTACAATTGATTCTAGTAGGAGTGTCAGATTTGTTTCACTTGATAGGGCGATCCCGATCTTGTTAAGGGTCTCAAGCCTCTTTCTCATATCTTGAGAATAGTACATCGCATCCTTTCGTTTTTGCAACGCGCCGATATTTTCGTTCGGGATGCGTGATTTATATAATCTAACACAGCTTTTTTCAAGCTTAATCTGTCTTTTTTCTTTTATCTTGACATATTAGGGGGCATGAAGTAGTGGGGTATGAATGATCGAGGGGCTTGAGAAAAAGATTATCCGCTACCTCCAGGAAGATCTTCCAGTAACACCAAAACCTTTTGCTTCGCTCGCAGACAAGATTGGAATAAAAGAGGAAGATCTACTCGAGAAGATCCAGTTATTAAAAGAAAAAGGTGTACTCAGACGCTTTGGGGCGACTCTGAGACATCAGCTTGCTGGATTTCATTCCAACGCCATGGTTGCCTGGCGTGTACCTGAAGATAAAGTGAAAAAATCTGGTAATTTAATGGCAGGCTTTGGGGAGGTTAGCCATTGTTACCAGAGGAGGATTCAGGGTGAATGGAAATACAATCTCTTCACCATGATCCATGGCAAAAACGAGAAAGATTGCGAGCATATAGCCAGGAAAATTGCAGATGTGGTTGAGATAAACGATTATGTGGTACTTTTGACCCTTAAGGAGTATAAAAAGACCAGTCCAAAATATTTCTAAAGTAAACCTTGACGAACTCGTAAAAAGTGAAAAATCGAGTCACTCCCGCGAAAGCGGGAGTCCATAATAAGTTGAAATAACTGGATTCCTGCTTTCGCAGGAATGACAATTAACAGGCATATTGGACTTTTTACGAATGCATCAACCTTGACGAACTCGTAAAAAGTATTTTGTGAGGGAGATTGAGCATTTTTGGGAGAAAAGCGCTTGAGATATTCAGCGTTAGTAAATGCTAACTGTTTGAGGGCATCATACCGAGTTTTAGCATTTTAGCTGAACATTTCGAGCGCGCCCAAAATGCTCACGGATAGAACAAAATCGACTTTTTATGAATGCATCAGCCTTTATGGAAAACAGATCAAAAGAACTTTTTCTGAAGGCACAAGAAATCATCCCAGGCGGCGTTAATAGTCCAGTGAGGGCAGGCCGAAATGTAGGTGTGGATCCCCCTTTTATTCAAAGGGCAGATGGCTGTTATTTGTGGGATGCTGACGGAAAGAGATATGTCGATTATGTCTGTTCCTGGGGGCCAATGATACTGGGACATAGGCATCCAGAGGTAATTCAGGCAATCAACGACGCACTAGAGAATGGAACCAGTTATGGTGCCCCCACTGAACTGGAAGTGAATCTGGCAGAAATGATTGTTGAAACTGTGCCTTCAGTTGAAATGGTGAGAATGGTAAACTCCGGGACAGAGGCAACTATGAGCGCTATTCGCCTTGCTCGCGGATTTACCGGCAGGAATGTGATCATCAAGTTCGATGGTTGCTATCACGGGCACAGTGACAGTTGCCTGGTGTGTGCTGGCTCAGGATTGGCTACCTTTGGTATTCCCGGAAGCCCCGGGGTCCCGGCTGACTTGGCAAGACTTACGGTTTCGCTCCCCTTTAATAATTTGAAGGCCGTAGAGTCAGGGGTTGAAAGATATTCGGATCAGATAGCTGCTGTTATTATCGAGCCTATTGCTGGTAACATGGGGGTTATCTTGCCTGAGGAGGGATTCTTGGAGGGGATAAGAAATATAACCAAAGAACATGGCATTCTTCTCATATTTGATGAGATCATAACTGGATTCAGAGTGAGACCTGGAGGGGCCCAAGAGCTTTACGATATCAAGCCCGATCTCACGTGCTTAGGCAAGATTATCGGTGGCGGCCTTCCGGTTGGGGCCTACGGAGGGAGACGGGATATTATGTCCCATGTTGCCCCGGACGGCGATATTTATCAGGCAGGCACGTTATCAGGCAATCCATTGGCCATGACTGCAGGACTGGTAACTCTCAGGATCTTAAAGAACAGAGAGATCTATGCCAAGATAGAGGAAAAATCCGAGGTCCTTTTTTCCGGCTTACGTGATGCGGCGAAACAGGCCGGAATAGATCTCATTATCAATCGGGCTGGATCAATGGGTGGAATCTTTTTTGGCAGAGATCCAGTCGTTGATTTCGAATCCGTTCAGAAAACTGAAAGCTCAAAATACATTTCATTTTATAGAGAGATGTTGGCACAAAAAATCTATCTGGCCCCATCACCTTTCGAGGCTCTCTTCGTTTCCGCAGCCCACAATGAAAAGGCAATAACAAAAACGATTGATGCTGCTTTTCGGAGCTTCAAAAGGCTTTAGTTGCCTGACAATTTTCTTCCTATGTCCACACGCCATAGATGCCTTAAAGAACTTCTTGAGGAAAATCATATAACAAGCTCGGCTCCTTGCAGAATTGACTCTGGTGGCACCTGGGACATTAAGGCTTTGGCCCTTCCTTTAGAGGGGGCAAAGCCCATTACGGTAAACCTGGCTCTGAATTTGAGGACCTATGTCACTCTTTTGCCATACAGACCAGGGTGGGTCAAGATATCTTCTGAGAATTTTCATGGGCAAGAGACATACCCTTTGGATCAGGTCCCGTTTAATTCCCAATTCGGCCTCCTGTTTGCGGTTGCATCTTTCTTTGGGTTCCACGGACTGGAAGTGGCAATTACATCAGTCTCTCCAGTGAAGGCAGGCCTTGGTGGATCGAGTGCCGCTGCTGTGGCTGCGATTAAGGCATTCTCCCTGGTTAAAGCCCTGCTCCATGAAAAAGAGCTTGGAAAGGGTGATATTCTTCATCTCGCATTTCATTTGGAGGACGCAGTGAACATGGGAATGTGCGGGTTGCAAGATCAGGGAGCATCGGTATTCGGTGGGGTGAATAAATGGGTCTGGAACTATTCCCGGAAGGTGAGACCATTCGAGAGGGAGTCTCTTCTTGACGGTATTGGGCAACGTGAACTGTCTAGGAGGATTCTTGCTGCTTATAGCGGAAGCACCCATCTATCTGCCAAGATAAACAGGCTGTGGATAGAGGAGTTTTTGAAAGGGAACACGAGGTCCAGCTGGATTGAACTCAACAGCATTGTCAACCGCTTTGCCCGGCATTTAAAGGAGCGGCAGTGGAAAGCGGGAGCAGAGCAGCTCAGGAATGAGGTAGCCATACGGAAGGAAGTAACCCCTCAAGCCTTTACCCCAATAATTACCAGGCTAATTCGAGAGTCTGAGAAAATGGGATGTGGTGCCCGGTTTGCAGGTGCAGGAGGAGGTGGCACGGTATGGGCCATTGGCGAGATTGCAGATATAGGGGGATTGAGAGAAAAATGGGCTGCTATCCTGAAAGGCACCAAGAAAGGGAGAATCCTTGACTGCGATATAGACCCTGTTGGGGTCAGGGAAGAGGGGGGCAGCGATAGTACACAGATGGCCTGATAAAATTTCCTCTCAGGCCATCTGATAAGGAAAAGACTCGTTAGTCTTCCTGATATTTAAATGAAACGTTTATCCTGGCCCTGAAACTCGTGACCTTGCCATCCTCAATGGTCACATCCAGCTTTGTAATTTCTGCGATCCGTAAATCCCTGAGACTTTTTGAGGCTGTTTCTAGGGCACCTTTTGTAGCCTCCTCCCATGAAGTAGGGCTCGTCCCAACAAGCTCGATAATCTTATAAGTGCTTCCAGTGGTCATATCTACCTCCTTTCTTAGGTTAGGATTAAAGAAAACTAGCCACGAATTCTACCTCACCTCCTTCCCATCTCCAGAGTGTGAACATGGTGATGAACTGATTAACAGGCTTTTTCACGTAGAGTATATGAGAGGAATGGCTGAGAGTCAATTATAAAAGTTTCAGGGCCTTTTTTGACTTGACCTTTCTCGGTAATTCTTCTATTAGTACAGCCATATTGAAGCCACGTGTTAGCTCGCCTTCACCCGATATTCGGTGATGAGGTTTTCGCATGTTTTCTTTTCGGAAAAGTTCCCTGTTATTAGCAAGAAGATTCGATGTCATAGCAGCTGCCGCTATTTTTCTTATGATGGCCCTTACCTGCGTAGATGTTTTGTTGCGTTATTTTTTTCGTAAGCCTATCCCAGGAACCTATGAGATTGTCTCCTTTCTGGGCGCAGTGGCTGTCTCATTTGCCATGGCCTACACATTGGCAGAGAAGGGTCATGTTGCAGTGAGCCTTGTTGTGCAGCTCTTTCGAAAAAAACTGCAGGGTATTGTTGAGTCTACAATCTCGGTCTTTGGAATCATGCTGTTTGCCCTTATTACCTGGCAGAGTGTCTTGTACGGGATTGACTGCCAACGGGCGGGTGAGGTTTCCCTAACGCTGCAACTCCCTTTTTATCCAATCATATATGGAGTTGCGCTGGGTGCAGGGGTTGTTTGTTTGGTCCTTTTTGTAGATCTAGTAGACGCTATAGCCAAGTTGAGAGATAGATGAGTCTGACCGCTATCGGTATAATTGGTCTTGTTATCCTCGTAATCCTTCTTTTTTCCAAGATGCCAGTCGGATTTGTCATGGCCTTTCTGGGCTTTCTTGGTTTCAGTTATGTAGTAAACCTTATAGCAGGCCTTAGTTTACTGGCGAAAGATGTATTTGAGACATTTTCTTCTTACAGCTTGACTGTTATCCCTCTTTTTGTATTTATGGGGCAAATTGCCTTCCATTCTGGAATAAGCAGAAGGTTATATGATTCAGTATATGTATTTATGGGCCACTTTAGGGGCGGCCTGGCCATAGCTACCATTGGGGCATGTGCAGGATTTTCTGCTATATCAGGATCAACCAATGCAACCGCCGCCACTATGGCAACGGTGACCCTACCAGAGATGAGACGGTACAACTACGACATGAGTCTGGCGACCGGTACCGTTGCTGCAGGTGGTAGCCTGGGCATATTGATACCCCCGAGCGTTATCTTTATTGTTTACGGCATCATGACAGAGACATCTATAGGCAAGCTCTTTGCCGCCGGTATCTTCCCGGGTATCTTACTTGCCCTACTATTCATACTCACCATCTATATTCGGGTGCGAATAAATCCAGGGCTTGCCCCTCCTGGACCAAAAACAAGTCTAAGAGAGAAAGCAAAATCCTTTATTGGGGTTTTGGAGGCCCTGATCATTTTTGGGTTTGTGATGGGCGGTCTCTTTTTTGGGGTGTTTACACCAACCGAGGCTGCGGCTGTGGGTGCATTTCTCACCTTACTTGTTGCCCTTTTAAGGAGGAGTTTAAGCTGGCAAGGGTTTGTTCAATCCCTTATGGATACGACAAGGATAAGTTGTATGGTCATGGTTATCGTCACCGGAGCAGTTGTCTTTGGTCACTTCATGGCTATCACCAGGATTCCGTTTAATCTGGCAAATTGGGTGAGTGCGCTCCCCCTGCCTAGCTATGCTATCATGGGGGTAGTTGTGCTTATCTATCTGTTTGGTGGATGTTTCATGGATGCCCTGGCCATGATTATGCTCACTATCCCCATCTTCTATCCTGTGGCTACAGCCCTTGGCTTTCACCCCATATGGTTTGGTGTGGCAATTGTCCTGGTAACGGAAATGGGTGTGATCACACCGCCGGTAGGGGTGAATGTATATGTGGTTCATGGTATTGTCAAGGATGTTCCCCTTGAGGTTATCTTCAGAGGGGTTGCGCCGTTTGTCCTGGCCCTTCTAGCATGTGTAGCAATTCTTTTAACCTTTCCCCAAATAGTCCTTTTTCTACCCGGCCTTATGTGATAAGAGGTTTTCCTGAAGATCTATTCTTTCAGTGGTATTTTTTTTGAGATATCGCCCGCCTGCCTCGCCTGAGCCAGAGCGATGGCGGGTAGCCCTTTCAGAAACAGCCATTACCTTCTTAAACGTAAATGCATCAACTTTTGAACGGTTATGATTTGAATCTGTTGTGGAAATTCCGAGACATATGAGAGATATCTATGGGATTCGGCGATAGGATTTTGGGTATGACAAAAGGGGTACCAGGACTGCCTCGTACCCCTTTCACGTTTAGTACAAATTTGTTTATCTGGCGTAAATTATTGATATTTTGCAATCAATTCTCTGAGAACCTTTACGGCCTTCTTTGCAGGAAGACCCTTTTTCTTCATCTTTGCCTGATACTCAATGATGATTGGGCTAATAGACTGTAGCCATAGCTTCTCTTGGGCCGGTGACAGCCCATGGATCTTTTTGCCCAGTTCTATCACGAACTTCAAACCTGCTCTGTCAGCACTGTCCCAAACATCTCCATGCACATTAACCCACTCCTCGCCAACCTCATCAAACACCCTTTGAATATCAGGCGGGAGTGATTCATATTTTTTCTTGTTCATAACCACAAACATTGCCGTGGTGTAACCGAGGGCCTTGGTCTCGATCACATAGTCGATAACCTCACCCTGTTTCCATCCCTTGAGAACCTCGATCGGGCAGAAAGTACCTTCGACAACCCCTTTTTGCAGGGCCTCATAGGCCTGGTTTTGAGGCATGGCTACCGGGGCTGCGCCCAGATATTTGGCAATCTTGGAACTGAGACCGGTACATCTAATCTTCATTCCCTTAATATCATCCAGAGAGTTTACATCTTTCCTGGCAGCGAGTATTCCAGGTCCGTGGGCATGAATCACGAGCACCTTCACGTCTCGCAACTCTTTCGGACGCATCCTCTTGTAATATGCCCATGCCACTCTAGTGGCAACCTTGCCGCTTTTATAACCGAATGGAAGATCTACCGCCTCCATGACTGGAAACTTGCCCCGTGTATATGCAAAACATGACATGCCGATATCAGAGATCCCTTTGACTACTCCATCATAACAGACTCTCGGCTTGGTTAGCGTGCCTCCAGGAAAATAAGAGATCTTAACGCGGCCATTAGTCCTTTTTTCGATCTCTTTTATCATGTTAGCGCCTTGAATTGCATGGCCATGGGTGGGTGGGAAAAAGTTACTATAGGTAAGATTAATGGTTTTTGCCTCTATGGCGGGCACAGAAACAATGGTTAGGGAGACAAAAAAACAAAGAACAAACAATAAGCTAAGCAACCCCTTCTTCTTCATGATTCCCCTCCTTTATGATTTATTAGAATCGATTGATACATACACGATCACTATAAACTTTTTTAAAACCACCTCCTTTCCAGATAGTTATAATATAGCTATACTATATTGAGAAGATATATAAAAATAACCATATCGGCAGGCCTTTGTCAATCAAAAAGCTTTCCCTTTCAGGGCCACGTCATAGTAAAACCTAAGGCTATTGATTCTCAAGCTTCTTGCAGGGTATGGATATCTTTTTTTTGGTTATGCCCTATGACATGGTCCCTTACTGGGTCGATTCAAAATGGTTTATTGAGCCATAGGCCTTGGAATCATAGGCTCCATCTATATAAACCATTTTGAAACGCCCACTCATCTAGACTATGTGGGGCATAATCCAAAAAAAGGCACCCATACCCTGGACTTTGACGTTACCCTGCTTTCCCTTTGTCGTAGCCGGCCTCAAAGACCTTAAGATTTATACCTTTGAATTTCTTCGGACTGATCTTATCAACGGTCTGTCTGAGTTCTGCATGGCTCAGAGGTTCCTCATTGAGAGCGGAGAAAAAACCTAGCAATGCCAGGTTAGGAGACCGTGGAGCCCCCAGTTTCAAGGCTATCGCTCCTGCGGATACAGCCCGATAGAGGATCTCTCTCTTATCCAAAAATGCCCTCACCTCTTGTCTCGGAAAGTGAAGTGAATTCGTGTTGACAAACATCTTTCCATTCTTGGCCAAGAAGGGAATATTTCGGTAGCCCTCATTCTCCTCGAGGGCCAATAAAAGGTGTGCCGTACCGGTCTGCACCAAGGAACCTCGAACCTCTCCCAGTCTGAGGTGAGAAATCACCGAACCGCCCCGCTGGGCCATGCCATGGGTCTCTGCTCCCATGACATTCAAGCCTTTATCCATAGCGGCCATGGCCAACACTCTGGTCATGAACAAGATTCCCTGTCCACCAAGTCCGCATAAAACAATATTGGCTATGTTCATCTAAAACCTCAAATCGATCTCATTACATATATTCAATTCCCCGTAAACCCCCACAGACTGAAATAGACATTTTTTCTGTGTCTATATTCATTACTAAGCATCTACAATCGCTCCTTTAGGACAAATCTCGATGCATAAACCGCAATCCACGCATATTTCTCTGTTGATATTGGTATGCCCGAGTTCGGGATCATGAAAGAGGGCGGGGCATTCAAAACGCTCAAGACAAAAGTTGCATTCGGTGCAATCGTCTGTAATCTTCACCTTTTTCTTTTCTGGGATGGCCTCTTCCGGATAAGCGATAACGCAGGGGTGGCGGGCGATGATTACGGCGACTCCCCCTTCAGGTCCGCTCATAAAGGCGGTTGCTTTCTTTATCACGCTGGTCATCTTTTTAATATCATAGGGATCAACTACCTCGATGAAATCAACCCCGCAACCAGCTACTATCCTTTCCAGGGTTATGGCCGTTCCCTCACTACCATCTGCCCGAATTCCCAAAGCAGGTGTGGGCTGCATCCCGGTCATTGCCGTTGTGAGGTTGTCAAGTATCACAAGGATGAATCTGGCACCATTATAGACAGTATTCAATAGCCCGGCAGTTCCTGAGTGGAAAAAGGTTGAATCGCCAATAGTGGCCACAATTGGCTGCTGTATCTCGTCTTGGGCAAAGGAGTGGTAAAAGCCTGCTGCCATGGTTATGGCTGCCCCCATATCCAGACAGGTATCTACTGCTCCCAGATTGAGACCTAAGGTATAGCAGCCAATGTCGGAGGTAAATATGGCCTTTGGCCTTGCCTTTCTGATAGCAAAAAAGGATGCTCTGTGAGGGCATCCTGGGCAGAGGGTCGGCCTTCTCACTGGCAGTTCAAGAGTCTCCACCAGTTCCTTTGCCTGGTCGTCTGTCTTCTTGTTCAATTGCTCCAGCTTTAGCTCGCCTAAGGTCTTGTTTACCAGGTCATATATCACGTAGGGCACCAGTTCTCCCTCCGGGGGTACATGTCCTGAAAGGCGACCGAGGACCTTTTCTTTGTTCCGAAGCATGTATTCAATCACAGTGTCTGTCTCCTCAATGACCAGCACCCTGTCACATGCTGTCATAAACTCAGCGGCCAAACCTTCGGGAAATGGATATGGTGCAGAGATCTTGAGCACGGGGATGTCAGTGCGGCTTTCTTCTGATAGGATATCATGAATGACCGCATACGGGACACCTCCAGCAATGATTCCGAGAGGATAGCTTTTTCCGGGCTCAAGATTGTGAAAGTTGAATTTAGTGAGTTTCTCAAAACGGTCCCCGATTTCCTTCAGTTTATTATTCAACTCTCTATGAAGTACCAGGCGGAACCGGGGAGTGGCTGCCCACCTCAGGGGATTCTTTTCAAAGGATGCCTTTAGATTGTTTTGCTTGATTGAACCAAATGATATATTCTGTCGTGCATGGCATACTCGGATAGCAGGTCTCAGGATCACTGGAATCCTGAACTCCTCTGATATGTCCATGGCGAGCCCAACCATCTCCCGTGCCTCCTGGGGATTGGAGGGATCCAGAACAGGTACCTTGGCAAGACGGGCCATAAAACGGGTGTCCTGTTCCGTCTGTGAGGAATGTGGACCGGGATCATCACAAGCGATGATAACAAGACCTCCTACTGTACCGAGATATGCTGCACTCATCAAGGAATCTGCCGCCACATTCAGCCCCACTTGTTTCATACAACAAGCAGCCCTTTTACCGGTAATGGAAGCCGAAAAGGCAATGTCCAGGGCTACTTTTTCATTGGTTGACCATTCCACATAGGTATTAAGTCCTTCTGATTTCACAAAGCGAACAACTTCAGGGAGTATCTCTGAACTGGGCGTGCCAGGATATGATGCAACCACCTGACAACCGGACTCAACCAAACCGAGGGCAATCGCCCCATTTCCAAGTAAGATCTCTTGTCTATTCATCTTCCTGATTTACCTTTTTTGCCCTTTCAATGAGATTCACCAGGCTCTGAATCTTTGGCTTTGGGGGCACAAATACCTGATCTAGCTCTTCTGTGGAGTAATGGTCTTTGAGAAAGGTATCAATATCTATATAGCTCTTCCAACAGCCAACTATCCATCTGCAGGGAAGCATGTTATTCTCGAAACGACAGAACCTAAAATTTACCTCGCCGCCGATCCTAGGGCATCGAATCGTTTCCTCATCATGTTGGTCGATCATTGTCTTGACCTCCGACAGCATAATGGGTGCACTCACTGCACCAAAGAGACAGAAGCAGTGAGTACACGCTGCCTATGCAGGTCACCAGGTGTTTTTTCACCATTTTCGGCGATCTTACCCCCAGTTACCCATCAGTATGCAGAGCACAGTGCTTAGACCTTAGGCAGTTCAGCCTGTGCCTTCTGTACCTCTTCCTCAGGGTAGGCATAGTCAGTGAGTTTCCCTGAGAGGTAAGCATCGTAGGCAGCAAGGTCGAAGTGCCCATGCCCGCTGTGAGCTATCAGGATTGTTTTTGCCTCACCAGATTCTTTGCACTTAAGGGCCTCATCGATAGCCACCTTGACATTGTGGCATGGCTCAGGGCCGGTAATAATGCCCTCAGTGCGGGCAAACTTTATCCCGGCCTCAAACACGGCTGTCTGGTGCACGGCTAC
>JAFDDT010000283.1 GCA_019310725.1 Deltaproteobacteria bacterium
TCGACTCCCCAAAGAGGCTACCACTGAAACCAAGAAATTTATACTTGATACCCTTGGTGTTGGCCTGGCAGGCGCTAGGGAGCCAGGATGTAGAGAGGTGGTGGAGGTAGTCAAGGACTGGTCTTCGAACAAGACCGGCTCTACCATCATTTATTATGGAGATAGGGTTTCACCTCCTGAGGCCGCCTTTGCCAACAGCGTTTTGATGCATGCCCTTGATTTTGATGACACACTTGATAGCTCTGCAATGCATGCACATGTTTCATCCCTTCCGGCTGCCCTCTCGGTCGCTGAAGTCAAAGGAAAGGTAAGTGGAAAGGACTTTATTGCTGCCGTTGCCCTGGGGGTTGATATGACCTGCAGGATCGGCTCAGCAATACTGTCTCCTCTTTCATGGGTAAGGACAGCAACGTGTGGCTCCTTTGGTGCTGCGGCAGCTGCAGCTAAGGTTTTGGGCATGAATAAGAAAGAAATACTGAATACCCTTGGCATCGTTTACAGCCAGACCGCTGGTAATGCCCAGTGTCTTGTTGATGGAGGTCTGGTGAAGAGGATGCAGCCTGGTTTTTCTGCCAGGAGTGCAGTGTTAAGTGCTGCACTTGCCTCAAGGGGTGTTACAGGTTCGTCCAATATATTTCAGGGTGAGTATGGATTCTTTAACCTTTATGAAAGGGGTAAAGTAAAGAGTGAGAGGGTAACCCAAGATCTCGGTGATCACTTCGGGGTGATGGATTTGAGCATTAAGCCATATCCCTGCTGCCGCATGACCCATGGCTCCATAGATGCCGCCCTGGAGCTGAGTAATTCTCACCGGATCAAGCCAGAAGATGTTGCCGAGATATTGGTCTATGTCTCAAAAATGGTTTCTGATATGGTTGGGGCACCCTTTGAGATCAGGGAAAATCCCCAGGTGGATGCCCAATTTAGTATTCCTTATACGGTGGCAGTGGCATTAACAAGGGGGAAGGTTTTCCTGGATGATTTTGGCTCAGATACAATCAAGAAAGACTCCGCCGTTTTAGGCCTTGCCAAAAGGATCAAGGTCGTGGTTGATCTGGAACTCCCTGTCAATGATATCTCCTCTGTAAATATGATAATCAAAACGGAAAATGGAGAAAGTTTTTCCTTAAAGGTTGGTACCCTCAAGGGGAGTCCGGTGAGGCCCATGAGCTTTGATGACTGCGCACGGAAATTCAGGAATTGCCTTGAATATTCTGAGAAACCATCACTGGTAAAGAACAGCGAAACCCTTATAGATTTTGTTTTCAACCTGGAGAAGAAAAAGGACGTAAGGGAATTGTTTGATTACGTATAGGGAGGTGTTTCTTTAGCAGTAAAAGATAAATAAGTTTGACATTAGTGGAGATTCAAGTTTAAAAAGATCGAAAACGAAAACAGGAAAGGAGGAGAAAAAATGAACAGATCTAAGCTCGGTTATCTACTTTCAGGAATTGTCTTGGTGGTTGCCTTGGGAGTTGGGCTTATGTTGGTCTCAGGGTGTGCGACTGCTCCCCCAGCAGGGGAAGGCCCTGTTGCAACCATTAAAGGCAAAGCAGCGGGCTATTCGCCAACAGCAGAAATTACCAGCCTTAAGTATTTAATGAAGGAATCCAAGTTTCATGTAAAAGTAGGACTCAAGAATATTTCTGATAAGCCAAAGCGTTTTAACCTGACTATCGCCATTCCTAAGGGCCCTTCAGCTGGAGGGTTTTATCCTATTCAAAAGAAAAAGGGGAAAATACCCTATATGAAACCAGGAGAGGAACTGGTCAGGGAATTTCGTATGTATTACGACAAGGCTCCTGCGAGCGTTATCATAAAAGTTGATGAAGTCTAGTACCTTTTCTATCAAATAAACAGGCAGGTCCTGTTGCCATTTTGCCAGGACGCAGGAAACCTAGGCTGGAAGGAACATAGTAAATCACCATTTCGGTTATGAAAGTAACTGGGTAGCCCTTTGTGCCAGTTGTTGACTGGAGAGGTTTTGCACTCCGGCACGCCTTGTAATGCTCTCTTGCTATATGATCTGAGTGCGTTCGTTAGAGAAATTCTGAAGTTAAGGCATCTGGTGCGCATTAATATGTGCATCCTATGGCCCTCCTTTCTTGCCTTATCCTTTTTCTGATACCTAGAAATACCCGCGACAAGGGGCCTCTATTCAAGAGGTTTTCAAGGGAATCGAAGGTTAGACAAATCAAGAATTCCCTTACCACGGGAGCCCTTTTCAAATATGATGGTCAAAATATCTGGAAATAGGTTTTTCTACCAAGCATAAACCGCGTGCTTGATGGAAGCTCAATTGTGGAGAAAAA
Source organism: Deltaproteobacteria bacterium (assembly GCA_019310725.1). Lineage (GTDB taxonomy): Bacteria > Desulfobacterota > DSM-4660 > Desulfatiglandales > B25-G16 > JADFWK01. The sequence continues at coordinate 2,313 of JAFDDT010000283.1, forward strand.
AGGTGGGTGAAAAATGAATGAAGAGCTAAGAAGGAGGATAAAAGAGCTCAGAGAAAAAAAGGCGATAGCCTCAGTAGGTGGTGATCTCAAGGGTATCGAAAGACAACATGAGACCGGACGATATACAGCCCGCGAGAGAGTAGCCCGCCTCCTAGACCCATTTACCTTCGTTGAGATGAATATGCTCGCCGCTCTTCCACAGGATAGCGAAAAAGACCTGTATGGGGATGGTGTCGTGGTGGGACATGGTAAGATAGATGGCAGAAAGGTTTGCGTGTATGCTCAAGACTATACCGTCAGATCTGGTACTACCGGACCTATACACAGGAGCAAGATAACGGGCATTATTGATATGGCCATCAAGACGGGTGTCCCTGTCATAGGTATTTGGGACTCTGCAGGAGGAAGGCTCGATACAGAGAACAAGCCTTTACCCCTTTGCCGTTCGTCTATCTTCTACCGCTGCACCCAGGCCTCAGGGATTGTACCGCAGATTTCGGCCATGCTGGGACCAGGTGCTGGCAATGCGGGTTATGCCGTGGCTTTAACCGATTTTGTGTTTATGGTAGATAAAAAAAGCTACACTTTTGCTACTGGCCCCATTGCAGTAAAGGAGGTTTTAGGCGAAGCAGTAACCAAAGAGGAACTGGGCGGAGCAAAGGTACACAGTCAGATCTCTGGCTTGGCGGATGTGATAGTCAAAACAGAGGATGAGTGTTTTAGGCAGATTAGAGGACTGCTCAGTTATTTTCCATCAAACAATAGAGAAAAAGTTCCAAGAATCCCAACAGGAGATGATCCGGAGCGGACGGATGATGGCATTGGCGATATCATTCCTACTGATCCCCGAAAGACGTATGACATGAAAGAAATCATTGGACGCCTTCTGGATGGTGGGGCCTTTTTTGAGATCAAAGCTGAGTTCGCAAAAAATATTATTACCGGCTTTGGCCGTCTTAGTGGCTACTCGGTGGGTATCATTGCAAATCAGTCCCTGTTCATGGCAGGTTCTCTTAGCATAGACTCCTCTGACAAAGAGGCCAGATTCATCAGGTTTTGCGATGCATTCAACATTCCTTTGATCTTTTTAGTGGACACTACTGGGTTTCTCCCTGGCTCACAACAGGAGCATGGTGGAATCTTGAGGCACGGCGCAAAGGTGTTATATGCTATCTCAGAGTCGGTTGTGCCCAAAATCGCTGTCTTGATACGGAAGGCATATGGAGGAGCAAAACCTGCAATGGGCATAGACAAAGATATTGGTGTTGACTACATATATACCTGGCCAACCGGGGAGTCAGCCATAATGGGTGCGGAGGCTGTTGCTGAGGTTATCTATGGAAAAGAGATTGCGGAGGCCTCTGACCCCGACAAGCTTAGACAGCAGAAGATAAGGGAACTGAAGGAGGCAGCGGGTCCTTATCCACTGGTGCATGGAGGCCTTGTAGATGATATCATTGAGCCTGGGGAAACAAGAAAAAAGTTGATCGCAACCTTGGAGTGCCTTATTGATAAACAGGAAATTAGATATCTGAAGCGACATGGCAATATACCTCTCTAAACTCTGGCCCGGCCATGACTCTGCGAGCTACATAAGAAGCCTACACAATCCCCTCCCGCCTGAGAGCAGCGATCTCCTCCTTGGAGTAACCTAACAGGTCTGAGAGAATCTCTTCGGTATGTTCCCCCAATAGAGGCGGAGGAAGTCGGATGGAGCCAGGTGTTTCCGAATACTTTACCGGGATTCCAACCAATTTGATCTTGCCAGCCGTAGGGTGTTTAACCTCGACCACCATGTTTCGGGGTTTGATTTGGGGATGGTTGAAGACCCTGTCCATGGTATTTACCCTGCCACAGGGTATTTTTACCTTCTTAAACGCTGAGAGCCATTCGTCGGAGTCTCTGGCAGCTATCTTTTCCTCAAGAATGGGGATGAGCTCGTCCCTGTTCATCACCCGCTTCTTGTTAATATCAAACCTTGGATCATGAATAAACTCCGGAATCCCCATCAGGTGACAAAACTCTTCCCACATTTTTTCGCTGGTGATGGCCACTAAAATATATTCTTCATCCTTTGTCTTGAAACCCTGATAAGGGACTATAGAAGCATGGGCTAAGCCCATGCGCTGAGGAATTTCCCCGGAGATGAGGTAGGTGGATGACAGATTAAAAAGGGTTGCCACCTGAGATTCAAATAAAGATAAATCTATTTTTTGGCCCCTTCCTGTCTTTTCTCTATGGTACAGGGCGTTTGCAATTGCTCCCTGAGCAAAAAGGGCGGTGAGGATATCGGTTATGGCCACACCTACCTTGGAGGGTGGCCTGTCTTTTTCTCCTGTAATGCCTATCAATCCTGCTTCAGCTGCCACAACTATATCTACACCGGCCACATGAGACATCGGCCCTGTATTCCCATAGCCAGTAATGCTGCAATAGATCAGACGGGGATTAATCTCCTTAACCGATTCGTAGCCAAATCCTATTTTGTCAAGGGTCCCCAATCTATAGTTTTCAACCAATACATCTGATTGCGCAATAAGTTGTCTTAGTACAGCCTTTCCCTTTGCTTTCTTGAAATTCAACGTAAGACTTCTTTTGTCCTTATTTAAAGATATATAGTAGGCACTTTCCCCTCCTGCAAAAGGAGGTCCCCACATCCTTGTCTCATCACCTTTTCCGGGTATTTCGATCTTGATGACATCTGCACCCATATCCCCCAAGACCATGGTACAGTATGGGCCGACTACAACACGGGACAAGTCAACTACACGTATGCCTTCTAATGGGCCGGACATATCTTTCCCCCATTTGTATATTATCAAAGACAGAGATTCCTTGTTTTATTTTCACTTGACAACGATTTCAGGTAACGAGAGATTCTGACATCCAGCCATTTGAAATTTGGATTTTGACGTTTGACATTTTACTAAAGTTATCCTACTCAGTTATCCTACTCCAAGTCCTTGAACTCGCTCGGTGTCTTGAGTCTGGGCCTATTGGCCTGTTTATACCCCAAAGCATCATCCGCAATCAACAGACGCATGATATTCGCTGTGCCCTCTCCCACCTGGTAGAGCTTAGAGTCCCGAAAGTACTTCTCCACCGGCATTTCCAGGGAGTATCCCATGCCTCCGTGGATCTCCATTGCCCAACCAGCACATTTCACAGCCGCCTCTCCGGCAAAGTATTTGGCGATGGCTACCTCTCTGGTAAAGGGGAGATCCTGGTCATTCAGCCACGCTGCCCTGCGCACCAGGAAGCGGGCGGCCTCA
>JAFDDT010000284.1 GCA_019310725.1 Deltaproteobacteria bacterium
TGGTTATGCCCCTGGCCCAGACCTGGTATGCTGGGTTGTGGTTATAAAAAGCAATCCATGCATAAGCAGTAAACACGGTTGTATATTCCGATCGTGTCGCGCCAGGGCAGGCCTATGGCATGGCCCTGCTATTCCGGGTATGGCCGCAAAGAGTTTGATAAGGAAGGGTTATAATGGCAAACTTCAGGGTTAAATACAAAAGTAAAATTGCCTATCCCAGGCGAAGGGCCTCCCCTGTTCATGCAATTCCCCGGATCAAACCGAGCGCTGATCGTCGGCTGCGAAGAGTATTTTCAAAGATCGGAGTACCCGGGGAAAGCGCTGATCGTCGGCTGCGAAGAGTATTTTCAAAGATCGGAGTACCCGGGGAAACAGCATTTCAGCCGGATCCATTTCAGGTTAAAGCCTTGTCTGCCATCAGGCATGCCGACTGCCTGGTCTCGGCGCCCACCGGAAGCGGCAAGACCTGGATTGCGATAGAGGCTATTAGCGAGATTCTCAATAATAATGGAACATCATGGTATGCATCACCCCTTAAGGCGCTCAGTAATTCCAAGTTCATCGAATTCGGCCAACGTTTTGGAAAAGCGAATGTAGGCATCCTAACCGGTGACCGGATCGAAAATCCCGATGCCCCTATTATCGTGGGTACCACCGAGATCCTGCGAAATCAGCTCTATGATGCCATGCACCAGGGTGAGGATTTGGCTGCCGATCTCGTTATCCTGGACGAGGCGCATTTTCTCGGAGACGAGGACAGGGGTGTTGTATGGGAAGAGATTATCATCTATCTTCCTGTTCGTATTCCCCTTCTGTTGCTCTCTGCCACCATAAAGAACGTTCATCAGATCGCAGATTGGATTACATCGCTAAGAGGGAAACAATGCGTTGTAATCGAAGAACGGGGCAGACCGGTGCCTCTTGTTCCCTTGTTCTTTCATCCGACCGGGAGGCTTTTCCCCTTACTCAACGAAAAGCGCCTAGATAAAAAGGTGCTGGAGTACATTGAGAACCCCAGGCGCCCTGTTCTCTCTACAGCTAGAAAACTTCCCCCCTTTAATGACATCATAGCCGTTTTGAGAAAATACAATCTGCTTCCAGCGATATTCTTTCTAAAATCCAGATCCGATTGCGATGATGCACTCGACCTGTGTACGGCCCATCTCAGGCAGGGTGGATCTCTTAGAAACACACTAAACAAAAGAATCGGTGAATTGATAAATCTTTACCCTCATCTCAAAGGGCATAACCAATTATGGCACCTGAGAAACGCTGCAGTGGCAGCACATCATAGTGGTCAACTCCCGTTGTGGAAATTGATGGTAGAGGATTTGATGTCAGAAGGTCTGCTCGATGCAGTCTTTGCCACATCAACAGTGGCTGCAGGGGTAAATGTTCCTGCACGAACAATCTGTTTTCTTAATTCCGACAGATACAATGGGTTCAAATTTGTCCCTTTGACCGCAACTGAGCTTCACCAGATGACAGGAAGGGCCGGCAGAAGGGGAATGGACAATATCGGCTTCGCTGTGCTGGTCCCCGGACCCTTTATGGATCTCCCCCTGGTCGCAGCGTTATTGAAATCTCCCCCAGAAGATGTTGTAAGCCAAATAAAGATTGATTTCTCCATGACCCTAAACCTGCTTCTATCCCATAGCCCTGAAGAGATTGGAGAGCTCCTTTCCAAATCGTTTGCTAATTATGTGAACCAGGAAAAGAGGAGCGAGAACCTTGAAGGAAGACTCGAAAAAGCCGGCAAAAAAGTAATGAAATTTCTTGCTCACGGCCTGTGTGGTTCCCCGGAATCTGTTCTGAATCTTCAAAGGAAGATGACTGCCATACGAAAGGAGCTGAGCAAAATAAGGGAAGAGAAAAACAGGCTTAAGACTACCCTCTCCAAGAGAGCCAACCTCATACCTGGTAGGCTCTTTCTGGATAATAGATCCCGCCTCTATTGCGTGATCACAAGGCATTCCAGGAGGGATATAGATGGCGTCCTTGCCTGCCGCCTGAAATACGGATCACGAAGAAAAAAACCACCAAAGATGAGATTCTTTGCTCCTGAAAAGGTCTCCGTTATCCTGGATCGGGTGGTAAACCTTTCATCAGAAAATGATCCGAACACGTTTTTTCATGCACTACTAAGAGAAACCCCAGATGAAATACCACCACGCTTGGATAATCTGCCCTTGGGCCATGAGAAGATCTCAAAACTTAAACCACTGAGGGATCGGATTTCTTTCCTTGAACAGGAACGTGATGCCCTTATATGCAACATGTGTGAACATTTTTATCTTTGCCACGGGAAACACAATAGGTCCTTTAAAACAGTCGTTATAGGTTTCTCAGATCTGTGGGATACTGCTAATGCAGCGAGGGAAAACCTATGGGCCGATTTTGTGCGACATCTCAATTTTTTGAAGGAGGAAGGTTATGTAAAGGATAATGGTACCCTCACAGAAGATGGAAAGTGGGCATCTCAGCTCAGGATTGATCAACCGCTTATGATTGCTGAGGGCTTACGGTTAGGCCTCTTTCCGGAATCAGACCCGGCTCTCTTGGCTGCCCTTATTGCAACATTTGTGTATGATAGGGAGATAGAAATCGATTTTGACCAATCAAAGATCCCTAAGGTACTTGTCGATGCGTATTACACCATGAGAAGGGGACTCCAGCCCCTCACAGAGCGGAAGACTGTCAGTGGATTTCCAGCACGCCCGATTCCTTTGTGGGCTGCAGCCACAATCTACGCCTGGGCTAGGGGCCTTGCATGGGAGAAGGCGCTACTGATAGCAGGCATGAACGAAGGTGATTTGGCGATGCTTGCATCCAGAACTGCTGATAACTTGCGTCAAATAGCCTCCCTCACCAACGTTTACCCTGCTATGGCCAAAACAGCAACTCAGGCCATCTCCCTTATCCTTCGGGAGCCAGTTATCTTTAGTTGAGAATTGGGAATTGGGGGATTCAAGAATATTAAATTGACTATTCTGAATGAAGCTCCCTGCAGCAAGAACTCGGCGAGCTCAGTCGAGTCGCTGCAGGGTATTCTGGCGAAGGCGAATAAAGGAATCCACAATTCGAAAAAATGGGATTGTACGTTGCCCGTTATGTTTTGTATTACTGTTTTTCTATAATTTAAAAATGCCAGCATTGCATGAGCATTGTGCAAAGATTAAGTTAGCGTAAGGCACCGGCGGGTAGGCCCGTGCAGATGGCAATTAATGGAAAACGAAATGATGCAAGCAGATAGAAGAAAAAGGATGCTCTTTATTTGCACCCATAATTCAGCCCGATCTCAGATGGCAGAGGGATTGATCAGAACTCTATACCCTGAGCGGTACGAGCCATATAGTGCAGGCACGGAACCTTCTGCTCTCAATCCCTATGCTGTAGAGGTAATGGCGGAATCAGAGATTGATATTTCGTCTCATCGCTCCAAGCACGTCAATGAGTTTCTCGGCATGGATATTGACTATGTTATTACGGTCTGTGACCAGGCTAAGCAGGTCTGCCCCTTTTTCCCTGCCGGTAAAGAGTCCATGCACAAGGGTTTTGAGGACCCCGCCGCATTTGACGGAAGTGAGGATGAGAAGATCGCCATTTTCAGGCGTGTCAGAGATGAAATCCGGGACTGGATTGTGGAAACCTTTGGTGGGGAAGGGAAGGGGGAAAGGTTAAAATGATTCAAGATATTCTTCTATCTTTTCGATTATTTGATCCAGGTATTTTTCATCAAAAGGCAGAGAAGAGCGTGTCTCTCTTATCCACGTCCTAAACTCCAA
>JAFDDT010000285.1 GCA_019310725.1 Deltaproteobacteria bacterium
CAATTGTGAGCGAAGCGAACTAAGTTCGTATTTCTGACTGCCCGTTCCGGTGAAGGAAAAAACAACAGTGTCACACATCCCACATCCCAGTTAAATAGAAGCAAGAACGTTTAACCCCAGTTGAACACCCGGAGGGTCCCCGGTTCAACGGGGCGGGCGGGATAAATCTTGAATAATAAGTATTGACAGTCCAACTGAAAGGGGTGACACTCTTAAAAGACTAAGTTGACCAAGTGAGCCGGCCCGCCAGACGAACGGCGGGCAGGGGCAAATCTTTGCTTTTGAGATTTTTCGTGAGCAAATTTAGGTTTTGCCACAATCACCTCCTGGCGAAAGATCTCAAGATGCCTTTTCAATTGACACAGAAATGACTTTACCCTAATCTTGACTTCATCAAAAACAGGTTTTTATCACTTCATTTTAGCATACAGAGGTCAATGAATGATTGAGATTCAGTTGAGAAACCGGTACGCCCTTTAATTGCCAAGAAACTTTTACTAGAAATGAATTAATTTAGCGTTTCGGAAATTGTATAACTTATTGAAAATAAGCGATTTTAATGGAACATGTTTCATATAGTCCAAATGGAATAATGGGATGTCGGTTTGAATAAGGAAGTTACTCATTCACTAGCCTTGCTGTCATGAGGAATTTTGCCAATCCTTCACCTTGTCCAAGACAAGTTCATCCATTGTTCCATAATTTCAATATTCCAATTGTCAGCGAAGCCAACTAACTTGCTTCTTTGAGAGCGTCCCGCACGTGCGCTGATCGTGTCAAGGAGAAATGCGAAACGGACCTTTCTATTGCCATCGCACACGGGTTGGAGGACCTCTAAGAGGGAGAATCATCTATTCAGAAGAAAAGACGGAAGAAAGTAAAATGAAGATAAAAACCGGAAAACTTTATGCGATTCTTACGGGAGATATAGTGAATTCCTCAAAACTGTCGCCAGACAAACGGCAAAAGCTTCATTACGTCATGAAGGACGGATCAAAGGCCGTGCGCAGGGCTTTTGAAAAAGACGTCCCACTGGATGTGGATATTTTCAGAGGGGATAGCTGGCAGATGCTAGTATTCAATCCCGCTAAATCACTACGGATTGGTCTGTTTTATAGAGCTTTTCTACGCGCTGAGATGCAATCTAGTAATGTGGACACGCGTATGTCGATTGCAGTGGGGACCATTGAGTTTGTTCCTGATGATCGTGTTTCTGGAGGGGACGGCCAGGCTTACCAGTATTCGGGTAATGCTCTCGAGAAAATGATGAAGGCCAGCTACATGCGTTTTAGTCTTCCGGGAAAAGAGGCAGAAGAATCCCTAAACATTATCGTTGAACTTGTAGATGCATTAGCTAAACGTTGGAGAGACAAACAGGCACTTGCAATTACGGGAGCATTGCAGGGCTGGAAACAGAAAACTATCGGGGATTTGTGGGAACCCCCGATTGCGCAACAGACCGTTGGCCGGCATCTTGGTCGTGCAGGTTGGTATGTGCTGGAAAAAGCTATAAAATTCTTTGAATACAGCCTTCAAAGGCTGTAATACTATCTTACAGCCTTTGAAGGCTGTATTTAGCGTTTTGGAGCCATTGCAGATTCAACAATCTGCATACATTAAAAGGACATAACAACCTTGGCGTGTCATGAAAGACTGTTACAAACAGTCAATGTTGTGTTTGGGAAAAAACAGCTTCATAGGGCTGTATTAGTTCTTTACAGCTCACAGAAGCTGTAGCATACGATGGTAGAATAAACCTAATGAATGAAATTGCAAAGGTACTTTTAATTTGCCTGGTAGCAGCCCATTTTGTAGGGGACTTTATCCTTCAGTCCGACAAGGATGCATCCAACAAGCTGAAGCCCCTCATACTCCTGAAGCATTCGGTTATAGTTGCGACGTTGAGTTACGTAGTTTGCGGGGTCTGGGCTAAGTGGCAAATACCTCTCGTAATCTTTTGCACTCATATTGTTATCGACTGGATCAAGGAAAAAATCGCCGGACGGGAGGACCTATCAAACAAATGGGAAATTTATGCGTTTCTTGCGGATCAAGCTGCCCATATTCTCATCATAACCGCCTTGGTTTTCATAATTGTGCCTGCGGAAACCGCTGCCGACACCGGTGTAAACACGGTCTCCCTATTTTGGGTACAGCTTTTCAGAAAAGATTTTCTGAAGCTGCTCATGGCTACTTCTGGTGCCATATTAGCTATAAAGGCCGGCGGTATTCTTATTGGGATGGCCGTAAAGCCCTTCCTCGATGAGTTAGGAAAAGCTGATGATGGCTTAAATCAGGATATCAGGGCTAACAGCCGGGGGTTTGAAAATGGAGGTAAAGTAATTGGTTATCTTGAGCGGGGCTTGATTTTTCTTTTTATACTGACAGGACATCCTGCCGGCATTGGATTTCTGATTGCTGCAAAATCTGTTTTCCGTTTTGGAGAAATCAAAGACCCACAGCACCGGATGGAGGCTGAATATATCATCATTGGAACGTTAATGAGTTTTGGATACGGTATGTTAATTGCGGTCATTACAAAATCTTTATTGGAGCGGATATGATTTTATCTCTATACACAGCATAGAAAGGTGAAAAGGGTATCTAAGTGAAAATTGAAGAATATTTAGAGAGCTATCTTCGAAAATCAGAATAGAATTAGGGTACGTCCTTGACTATGTTGAATAAGTCATCAAGGTGGATGTACTTAAAAACTAAATTGACAAAGTGAGCCGGAGCAAATATTTCCTTTTGACATTGTTCGGGATTAAATCTCTCTTTCACCTCAATCTCTTCTCCACTGGGCAAATTTCATGACGATTGCATGCTCAATCATTCGTCCCAAAGAATGAAAAAAAAGGTTCATTCCAATTATCCGAAAATAGCCTCTTGACATTTAACGCTTTGCGTTATACCCTAGGCATTATGATCCAGGCGTTTAAGTGCACCGAAACTGAGAAAATATTCAAACGTGAATTCTCGAAGAAGTTGCCACGGGATATTCAACGAATTGCCTTTCGGAAGCTTCGAATGCTGAATCGTTCAGTTTCATTGAGTGATTTAGGCGTACCCCCGGCAAATCGACTGCAAAAACTCCAGGGAGAACGAGCGGGTCAATTGAGTATTCGTATCAATGACCAATATCGAATTTGCTTCAGATGGCACAACAACGATGCCTATGATGTCGAAATTGTTGATTATCACTAAGAGGTAAAGGTTATGAGAAATGATAGAATAGCCCCGGTTCATCCGGGAGAAATCTTGCTTGAGGAATTCCTTAAGCCCATGGGTATAAGCCAGAACCGAATAGCTCTGGATATCAGGGTTCCTCCCCGAAGGATCAATGAGATTGTACACGGAAAAAGGCGCATAACTGCTGATACCGCCTTACGTTTGGGCCGATACTTCGGTATGTCGGCCCAGTTCTGGTTAGGAATGCAAATGGATTATGATCTGGATACGGAAGAAGACAGATTGGGGGGCCGGTTAGGCGAAGAAGTTCGCATACGTAAAAGAAGAACAGGACTTGGTGAACAGGCCCGCCACTCTGCCACAAAGACGGCGGATAAAAAGAACGGCCGGCAGAGGTGCAAATCTTTCCTTTTGCCCCAACCCCCTCCCCGCTGAGCGCTGATAGATTTCTGAAAAAGCGGTCACGATGCCCCTCACCTTAACAGGTGTTTTTTCACCCACCCAGGACTTGAATTCAAATTTGCCCTATTGGGGAAGAAGCCAGCAGATCGGGTGAAAGCATTATTAGGGAAACTTCATTCCATAACAATCAGCAAAAATCGTGGTTGTAAGATTTCTAAAACAGCAGAGCTATTGTTTAGCAAATTTGTTAAACAGGTAGACAAAATCTTTAAAAACCTCCCTAACCCATTGGAATGGCGATCTTTTTATTTAAATGACCTTCCCTTACTGGTAGACTTTTGCGAAGAGGTGCAGGAGGTATCGATTCAACAGCGTCCCTGGTCCAGACCCGGAATGTAAGTGCGCAGAAGCACCTCTGGCACAAAAATTAGGCGTAATACAGCAAACGATCAATGCCTGGATTTCGGATATTAGGGCGCTACAAAGGGCTGGCCGGGAAATCATTATCACCCGATAAAACCACCTTGCCTGTCCGCCGTCTTTTTGGAGGGGCTGGACCCAGGAGAAGATAGCGGAGGTAGTGGGGATAAGCCAGGGTAGAGTTGCCCAAATTGTTAATAATACCAATTTTCGTAAAATTAATAATTTACTCTGTCAGGAGCGGGACAAAGTATCTTTCTTTCAGACTACATTGACCTCTTGAAGAGTCCGGGTTGCAGCTCACCCATATCGTGGATTGCCCCCTGCCCACACAGCGATTTCTTCCAAACATGGTGAGCCGGATGCATAAGAACCGGACCCTGGGAGTGGTTCCAGGGCCACCTCATAGTGAAACCTAACCTATCGATTTCTAAGCTTCTTGCAGGGTGTGGGTATCTTTTTTTTGGATTATGCCCCACAAAGTATGGATGAGTGGGCGTTTCAAAATGGTTTATATAGATGGAGCCTATGATTCTAAGACTTATGGCTCAATAAACCATTTTGAACCGACCCAGTAAGGGGCCATGTCATAGGGCATAACCAAAAAAAAGACACCCACACCCTGGACTTTGACGTTACCCTGGGAGTGGTTCGACGCTCGCTGATTGTAGGAATAAAGAAATGATAGAGACAGCATCTTCGGCCAGAGGGCCGTAAAAACAAAGGGGTCAGAGGCTCTTATCTCCAATCCCAAGTTTATGGGAATGGGCAGGCATGATTAATTCATTGCTGACATCTGCTCTGGTGCCTGGTATTTAAGTATGAAAAGAAGCGCAGAAACGAAAACGTATTTGATAGCAGGGTGAGCAGAGTAGAAGCGGTTATAAAAGAAAACAAGAAGAGAAAAGTAGTCAAATAAGCATGCCTGGTACCATTTTCGTCTCAGAGTAGTATGGGGCGATCTGACTCCCACACGGGCCTCGGTCAGCCTTCATACTGTTGTACCTCCCTACCTGCCTTCTAAGGCAGGACCCGCACGGGTCTCCCAAGTTCCTGGAACCTCTCTCCATGCGTGCCGCACCCTCAGACCCCGGCAGAGTCTCCAAGTCTTCGCCCTATCGGACCCTTCTTGTTGCCTTCCACGGCCCATTACCCTGTCGCCCTCTGCTTTGTCGGTCTAACGAGGCAACAGCTTCAGCAGCGGTGCGTTCGCCGCTTACCGCCCACCTGGTTCCCTGTGTACGCTCACATCGTATCGTTTGGATTTCCTCCTCCTTTACGAGGCCAGCACTCGGTACGAGTGGGTGGCTAGTCCTTACTCGGCGGAGACTTCAGCAAAATCCCCTACTGTCACTCCGCAAGAGACCCCAAGCTTAGCTTGGCGCACAATGGGTGACCCCTGTTCCTAGGGGATAAGCTTCCAAAAAACCGAAGTTAGAAGATGCTACGGATATACCCATTTCTCCTTACTGTAATAAACGCTCCCGCATTCTTCACAGATCTCTTTACCACAGTGCCTCTCGCATGGAGAGGGGCAAAAATGGTAATCGCATTTATAAAGAGTTCCACATACATCATAATCACGACATGAACCTGCTCCGGGATCACATTGACATGGGCACTCACATTCCCAAGCAACAACGCTTTCCCACCGGCCACAATCAGTAACTATTACATTATGACAAATAGTATTATTACAACTATCCTCACATCTTACTTGAAAAGTTCCGCATTCTGCGTTTCCCACCTCAACCCGGTTATAAGTTCCGCCATCATCAAGGTCGTACCCTGCCGATCCAAATACAAGAGTTGTGTTTCCGTCACTAGTTCCAGAGAGAGTCCATGTAAAAGGCCCACAACTAGGTGTTGTCCATATATAGCCGGTGGCTCCCTGGGTTATAACATATATCCTTACGTCCCAATCCCATGTAGCGGGACAGTCGCAAGGCGTCAGCCAGGTTTCAATGTCCTTCACCTCTTTTGTCACCGTTGGAACGATGCATCCTTCTTGGCCCATTGCTTCGGTCACGTTGAGAGAAAAGACAAAGGGGAGAATCAGCATGCATAGCATCACTTTTCTTAGGTTTAGCATATTTTTCCCTCCTGTATCTTTCGTACTTTTCTGTTCTGTTGTGTTGATATGGGGTCTGGTTATACGTAAAACGGACACACCTGGAAACAGGGCCAGTTACGTTCGCTATTGCTCGGCATCAGCATTTGCGCGATGTTCTGTCCGCAAAAAGGCACAGTGGCCTGCAGGATTGTTCGTTAACGGTTTTTTTAGGTGACTCCGCCACGGGTGCAACACCCACCACGGGTGACTGGTAAAGCATTACCTTTTTGAGACTTCGACCCCGCAATATGCGTCGAGCTTGGGTTGGCGTACTAACGCTGGCTGATTATCAGACGCCCTTCAAGCCAATACCCCCCAACCACCCTTCAGAAGAGGTAAAAGACGATTAAAAGAAAAGCGTTGAAACGCGTGTCTTGTCCAATGTCAAGAGCAGATCCCAGTTTCACGCACTAGGAATCAAGAGGAATCTGAGCCAGACATTTTTTCGCCATTTCCCTTTCTTCTTCAA